>NZ_CP095491.1:2404195-2704720 GCF_023028105.1 Halosolutus gelatinilyticus | reverse complement strand
ATCGGTCGAGATCGCCGGAAATGGTCTGAAACGCCGGAACAAATCGGGGTGAGTGACTGGGAACACTCAATTTAGCCGATCTGATAGGAGTATTATATTCAAGCGCAATAAAAGCCGTCGTAACCGCGATTAGTATTGCCGTCGAGCCGTGCGAGCGAGTCCTAGTATGGCGAGTGCAATCGCGACCACTGCGGTTCCGCCGGTGCCGAGGGAGTCGTCATCGGTCGTTGACTCGTCGGAATCGTCCTCGTTCGGTTCGAGCACCGAATCGTCGCCGGTTTCGCCGTCTCCGTTTTGGTCCGCGTTGCCGTCCGAATCGGCGTGCTCCTCGGAACCGTCTCCCGATTCGTTCGAATCGCTCTGCGTCTCGTTCGCGTCGTCCGCCGGTCCCGTCGACTCGTTGCTGGTCGTCTCGTCCGGGTCGGTGTCTTCGTCAGTGGACTCATCGTCGGATTCGTTTTCGTCGGACTCGTCATCATCCGATTCGTCGCCACCGGATTCGCCGTCCCCCTCGTCGGCCGTGACGGTGATGGTCGCGCCGTTTTCGATCGCGAGGACGGTCTCGTAGTTTTCCACTTCGTCATCGCCTCTGACCGCCGCGTAGGCCTGGTACTCGCCTTCGCCCAGGTCTGCCGCCGGAAGTGCCCCCTCATAGGTCATCTCGCCCGTCTGGTCAAGCGAAATCTCCGTCACGTCGTTGCCGTCCCAAATCGCGACATCGACGCCCGCACCGTTCGACTCCCCGGACGGTTCGGCCGTCGCCGTGAACTCGATCTCCTCGTTGATCGTCGCCGTCTCCGTGTATTCCAGCGAGAGGTCGTATCCCTCCACGACGACGGGGGCGACAGCTTGCCGTCCGTCTTCGGTCTCCGGTGTCAACGAGAGCATATACGTACCTGGTGGGGTCGATGAGGTATCGATTTCGACCTCGTCGTCGCTGGCGCTGTAGTAGTCGTCGTACTCCGATTGTCCGTCCGCGTTGTAGAGATAGAGGTAGTAGTTCTCCATCGATTCCACCCCGACCGTGATCGTCTCTCCTGGTTCGACGACGCCGATGTGATCGATCTTGAACTCGCTTCCTTCGATCGTAACCGTCTCCGTCGGCGTGTCTATTGCACCGGCGACCGTCAGTTCGTACTCGGTATCGGCCACGACCAGCGTCGCGGACGCCGTCGCGAGAAGCAGGAAGGCGACGATCGCGACTCGAACGAAACTTCTTCGCATGGAGCGTGATTTTCAGGGTCGAGATAAAGTCCTTCTGCTCTATCACTCTCCGTTGACAGGACGAGTTGACGACGGATCTCGGACGGGTGTTTCTACACAATTGTAAACAGCTATCCGTTAAAACCACACATGATAAAAATGATGTGGCGTTTCAATCCGAAAGAATAACTTCACTATAGTACTGCTAGTCTCGCATGACCAGTCGCTCCGCGATCGTCCTCGCAGCGGGCGAAGGCCGACGGCTGCGGCCGCTCACGACGAACCGCCCGAAGCCGATGCTCTCCGCCGGGCCGAAGCCCATCCTCGAACACGTCTTCGACGAGTTGATCGACGCCGGCGTCACCGACATCGCGGTCGTCGTCGGCTACCGTCGGAACCGGGTGCAGTCTCACTTCGGGCCGGCCTACCGGAACGTGCCGCTGACGTACGTCGTCCAGGAGAAACAACTCGGCAGCGGGCACGCCCTCCTCGCGGCCGAACCGGAAGTCGACGGTTCGACGCTGGTCGTCTACGGCGACCAGCTCATCGACCAGCGGATCGTTCGCGACGTGGCGTCGACCCACGACTCGGTGGCGACGCTGGGACTCGTCCAGCAGGCCGACGTGACCGAGTACGGCGGCGTCCTGATCGACGACGGCAGCCGCGTCACCGACCTCATCGAGAACCCCCACGACGATCGGGAGTACTACCTCAACGCCGGCGTGTATGCGCTCGAGCCGGAGATCTTCGATGCGATTCGGACGACGACGCCCCGGGCCGGCGAGCACTCGCTCGTCGAGGCCCTCTCGACGCTGGTCGAAGACGGCGCGCCGGTCCGGGGCGTCGTCTCCGACGGCGTCTGGGTCGACGCCACCTACCCGTGGGACCTCCTCGAGATCGCGGACGACCTGTTCGCGGCCGACGGCGTCGCCAGCCAGATCGCACCCACCGCGACGGTCCACGCCGACGCGACGATCGTCGAGCCCGTCGTCGTCGAACCGGACTGCGTCGTCGGCCCGGGCGCCGTCGTCGGCCCGAACGTCTGTCTCGGCGAGAACGCCACCGTCGGCGCGAACGCGGTCGTCGAACACTCCGTCGTCGACGCCGACGTGCGGATCGGGGCGAACGCGACGCTGACCGACTGCGTCACCGGCCGCGGCGTGACGATCGGTCCTGGATCGACCGTCGTCGGCGGTCCCGGCGACGTCGAAATCGGGACCCGAGTCCACCGGGACGAACCGCTCGGCGCGGTGCTGGCCGATCGGGTCCGCGACGAGGGCGGCGTCACCTACCGGCCGGGGACGATCGTCGGCGCGGACGCCGTGCTCCGGGCCGGATCGACCGTCGACGGCGCGATCGAGAACGACACGGAGGTACGCGCCTGATGTGCGGCATCATCGGCTACGTCGGGACCGATCGCGGCGACGACGCGATCGAGGTGTTGCTCGACGGGCTCTCGCAGCTGGAGTACCGGGGCTACGATTCGGCGGGCATCGCGCTGGCCGACGGCGGAATCGCCGTCCACAAGCGCGAGGGCGAACTCTCGGCGCTCGAGTCGACGCTCTCGCCGGAGCGGTTCGACGGCGACTCGATCGGGATCGGCCACACGCGGTGGAGCACGCACGGTCCGCCGTCGGACGCCAACGCCCACCCCCACACCGACGCCGAGGAACGGGTCGCGGTCGTCCACAACGGCATCATCGAGAACTACCAGTCGATACGCGACGAGCTCGCGGCCGCCGGCGTGGCGTTTCGGAGCGAGACGGACACGGAGGTCGTCCCGCACCTGATCGCCGGCTTCCTCGACGAGGGCCTGGATCACGAGGCCGCGTTCCGGGCCGCGATCGATCGCCTCGAGGGAAGTTACGCGATCGCCGCGGTCTTCGACGGGACGGAGACGGTGTACGCGGTGCGAAACGAGTCGCCGCTCGTGCTCGGTGTCGGCGACGACGGCCACTTCCTCGCGAGCGACGTCCCCGCGTTCATCGAGTACACCGATCGCGTGATCTACCTCGACGACGGCCAGTTCGCCCGGCTCACGCCCGCGGAACTCGTCGTCACCGACGGCGACGGACGGGAGCTCGAGCCGTCGATCGAAACGATCAGCTGGGACCCGGATGACGCGGGCAAGAGCGGGTACGACCACTACATGCGCAAGGAGATCAACGAACAGCCCGCCGCGCTCCGGGAATGTTTCCGCGGCCGGCTCGACGAGCTCTCCGGGCGCATCGACGTTCCGGAACTCGACGAGCTCGGCCCGGTCGAGACGGTGACGTTCGTCGCCTGTGGCACGTCGTACCACGCCGCCATGTTCGGCGCCCGGCTGCTCCGCGAGCAGGGCATCCCTGCGCACGCCTTCCTGGCCAGCGAGTTCGGCGCCGACGTCGTCCCGATCGATTCGACGTCGATCGTCGTCGGCGTCACCCAGAGCGGGGAGACGGCGGACACGATGCGCGCGATCCGCGAGGCCAACCGCGCCGGCGCGACGACGGTCGCCCTCACGAACGTCGTCGGGAGCTCCGCGGCCCGCGAGACGGATCACGTGCTGTACATCCGCGCCGGCCCGGAGATCAGCGTCGCCGCGACGAAGACGTTCGCGAGCCAACAGGCCGCGCTGACGATGTTCGCCGCGGCGGTCACCGACCGGCGCTCGCGCGACCTCGTGCGGGAGCTCCGGGCGGTCCCCGATCGGATCCAGTCGATCCTCGACACGTCGAGCGCGCGAGAGATCGCGGAGACCTACCGCGGATCGGGCGCGTACTTCTTCATCGGCCGCGGCTATCACTACCCCGTCGCGCTCGAGGGCGCGCTGAAGATGAAGGAGATAACCTACGAACACGCCGAGGGGTTCGCCGCTGGCGAGCTCAAACACGGCCCCCTCGCGCTGGTCTCCGAGGAGACGCCGGTCTTCGCGGTCGCCACCGGGGACGGCCCGCTCGCCGAGAAAACGATCGGCAACGTCAAGGAGGTCGAGGCCCGCGGGACCCCCGTCGTCGCCGTGACGGACGGCCGGTCCGACGTCGGGCGCTACGCCGATCACGTCCTCGAGGTGCCGGCAACGTCGCCCGTCGCGAGTTCGATCGTCGCGAACGTCCAGCTGCAGCTGGTCGCGTACTGGACCGCGAACGAGCTCGGCCGGCCGATCGACAAGCCGCGGAATCTGGCGAAAAGCGTGACCGTCGAGTGAGGACCACCCCGCCGATTTCCGGCGGGGCGTCCGCCGGCGACGAGTCGTCGCGCGCGGATCGCCCCGTTCGTCGCCGGTTCGACACGGACGGCGGCTACGACGGGCGGAGGACGCGCCAGACGATCTCCGGCGCGAAGAGGGTCCGCGGCGGCCGTTCCAGCCGCAGGACGCGAGAGAACCGCTCGGAAACCCGCCCGTCGGTCTGCGCCGTCCGGAGCAGTCTGGAGACGTAGCGATTGACGAGCGCGGTCCCGCGGGGTTTTGGCCCCGTCGTCCGCGGGAACTGGAAGTCGGCGCAGACCGACAGTCGCCAGGCGGGCTCGACGACCGCCGCCGCCCGATCGAAAAAGCGGGCCGCGAGGGTCCGCCGGTCCCCCGCCGCCAGCGCGTGGTGTAGTTGCATCGCCTCGAGCGCGGCGATCGACATCCCCTGCCCGTAGATCGGATTGAAGCTCGCGATCGCGTCGCCGGTGACGACGAGCCCGTCGGGGAACCGGGGGAGGGCCTCGTAGCGGCGCCACCGACTCGCCGGGAACGGATAGTGTCGGAGGTCGTCCCCGTCCCACCGGTGGGCCTCGAGCAGCTCGCCCAGTTCCGGGGTCGGCAACCCACGCGCGAACTCGCGGAATCCGCGGGCGGTCGGCGGCGGCCGCTCCCCGTGCAGGCCGAACAGCGTCACGATCCACCGATCGCCCTCGACGGGAACGGCCGTCCCGCCGCGGGGAACCGCCGGCGACGGCGCGACGAGGTAGCCGCGGCTCACGTCGGAGGGCCGCTCGACGACGGCCGTACCGTAGACGAGATCGACCGTCACCGCGTCGGTCGTCGGCGACGGATACCCGTGACGTTCGAGCCAGTCCGGCGTCCGCGAGGCCCGACCGGTCGCGTCGACGACGAGGTCGGCCGCGAGTTCCGACTCGCCGCCGGACCGATCGCGAACCACCACGCCGTCGACGGCCGTCCGGTCGTCGGTTCGGTAGTCGACGACGCGACGCCCGGGCCGGATCGTCACGCCGTCGCGATCGGCCAGGCGTTCGCGAATCAGCCGCTCGAACAGCGGTCGACTCGCGGAGTACATCGGAAGCCGGGACGGCCCGTCGGTCAGGAAGCCGCCCCGCTGGTAGTGGCGCAACTCGGTCGCCGCGTCGAGTTCCAGCCCGCCGGCGGCCGAAAGCTCCGCGCCGTATCCCGGGAACAGCCGCTCGATCGTCGCCCGGCCGGCCTCCAGCAGCACGTGCACGTGGCCGGCCTGGGGCACGCCGCGGCGGATCTCGGAATCCGACTCCAGCGGATCCCGCTCGAGGACCGTCACCTCCCGGAACGCGTCCGCGAGCACGCGGGCCGCGAGCAGCCCGGCCATACTTCCCCCGACGACGACGGCGCGCCCGTCGGCGGCGGCGAGTCGATCGGGATCGTACCGCGGAACGGTTCTGAACGTCACGAGCGGTCGGTTTACACTGCACGCCTGATACTGTTATCAGTATTGACATCCGCTTCGCCCGAACGATCGCGACGATCGGGACGGTTCGCCGGCGGGTGTTGCCAGCTCGCGGGGTCGTCACGACGCGGCGATCGCGCCCGAGTCGCCCGTTTCGCCCCTCTCGGCGTTCGCTGTCTCCGCAACGCCGTCGCGCGATCGCTCGGTACCGCGATCGGCCGTGCGGCGTCCGACCAAGGACCGCTCAGTAGAGGTACGAAACAAGCGCCGTGATCAGCTTCCGTTCGGCCCGGCGAAGGTGGTCTTCCGCCGCCCGACGACTGATCCCCAATTCGTCGCCGAGCGCTTCGGTCGTGGTCGCCCGGGGCAGGTCGTAGTAGCCGCGCTCGACGGCGAGCGTCAGGACCTCCCGCTGGCGGGCCGTCAGCGCCGGCAGGACGTCGTCGAGCGTCACGAGCGGCGAGGGTTGGGAGGGGGCGCCGATCTCGCGTTTGGACCGAACGTCGATCGCGAACCCGTCGGCGACCAGATCGCCGTAAAGCGCCGTGAGACTCGCCGACTCGAGCGCGAGGATCCGACAGTGTTTCGCCCCGTTCTCGTACCGCAGCGGCGGCAGGAGGAGGCAGTCGTGTGACTCGAGGTAGCGCTCGATGTACGTCGTCTCGTGTCGTTTGAGACAGGAGCTCGTGATGACGATCGCGTCCCCGTCTCCGCGGATCCGGTTCTCGATTCCGATATCCTCTTCGACCTGCGAGAGCAGCGCCTCGACCGCCGACCCGGCGACGTAGAGGAGGTCCGCGTGATCGTTACACCAGAGTTCGACCCGACAGTCCGTCCCCTCGGTCGGCCGGGCGTAGGCGCTCGAGTCGACGATGGCGAAGGTCGCCTCGTACATGGCGCAGTAGACGGGCGGGTACTAATAAAACATGTTCCAAACGGAACGTTCCCGATCTTGGATCTGGACGTGGTCGGTTCGTCCATGGGTGACGAGACGACTTCGTCCCGTGGACGCGACGCGCCGAGCGAGCAGTGGCGCGAGTACCAGGGGGCGCCAACGGGTACCGATCTCGAGTGTCCGGGATGGCGCCAGGAGGCGGCGCTCCGGCTGCTCAATAACAACCTCGATCCGGCGGTCGCCGAGAAACCGGAAGACCTCGTCGTCTACGGCGGCACCGGCCGGGCCGCCCGATCGTGGGACGCCTACGACGCCATCCTGGCGGAGCTCCGGACGCTCGCCGACGACGAGACGCTGCTGGTCCAGTCGGGGAAACCCGTCGGCCGGTTCGAGACCCACGAGCGCGCCCCGCGGGTCCTGATCGCGAACTCCAACCTGGTCGGCAAGTGGGACCACTGGGAGCACTTCCACGAACTCGAGGCCGAGGGCAAGATCATGTACGGCCAGATGACCGCCGGCTCGTGGGCGTACATCGGCACCCAGGGGATCATCCAGGGGACCTTCGAAACGCTCGCGGAACTCGCCCGCCAACACTTCGACGGCGACCTCGCCGGCAAGATCGTCATCACGGCGGGGCTCGGGGGATGGGCGGCGCCCAGCCCCTCGCGGTCACGATGAACGATGGCGTCTGCATCGCCGCCGAGGTCGACGACGCCCGGATCGATCGGCGCATCGAGACGGGCTACTGCGCGGACAAGACCGACGACGTCGACGAGGCGATCGAACGGGCCGAAGAAGCTGCGGCGGCGGGCGAGCCGTACAGCGTCGGCGTCCGCGCGAACGCCGCGGACATGCTGGAAGCCATGCTCGATCGCGGCTTCGTTCCCGACGTGGTCACCGACCAGACGAGCGCCCACGACGCCCTCGAAGGGTACTACCCGGCCGGCTACACGGTCGCGGGAGCCGATCGGCTTCGCGAGGAGAACCCCGATCGGTACGTCGAGGAGAGCCTCGCGACGATGGAGCGCCACGTCGACGCCATCCTCGAGCTGCAAGAGCGGGGCGCGATCGCCTTCGAGTACGGCAATAACATCCGGGGGCAGGTCGCGGAATACCGCGACCGGGACGGCGTCGACGGGGACCGCTGGCCCGTATCGGGCAGCGATCCGGCGGATCGCCGGCCGTTCGACTTCCCCGGTTTCGTCCCAGCGTACATCCGCCCGCAGTTCTGCCGCGGGAAGGGGCCGTTCCGCTGGGTGGCGCTGTCGGGCGATCCCGCGGACATCCACCGGACCGACGACGCCGTCCTCGAACTCTTCCCCGAGAAGGACCACCTCCGACGCTGGATCGACCTGGCCCGGGAGCGGATCCAGTTCCAGGGGCTTCCCAGTCGCGTCTGCTGGCTCGGCTACAACACGGCGGGCGCGGGCGACGAGGAGCTGACCGAACGCGCCCGCTTCGCGCTGCGGATCAACGACCTCGTGGCCGACGGCGAGATCTCGGCCCCGATTGTCGTCACGCGCGATCACCTCGACGCCGGCTCCGTCGCGAGCCCGAACCGCGAGACGGAGGCCATGCGCGACGGGACCGACGCCGTCGCGGACTGGCCGATCTTGAACGCGCTGCTCAATTGCGCCGCCGGCGCCGACATCGTCAGCGTCCACGACGGCGGCGGCGTCGGGATCGGGAACGCGATCCACGCGAACAACCACGTCGTCCTCGACGGCACCGACCTCGCGGCCGAGAAGGCGAAGGCGGTGTTCACGACCGATCCGGGGACGGGCGTGATCCGCCACGCCGACGCGGGCTACGAGGACGCGCTGGACGAAGCCCGTCGATCGAACGTCCGGATCCCCATGCACGACCGATGAGCCGGGACGCCTTCGACGACGACGACGTGCGGTTCGAACGGCCCGACTGGAACGGGTGGTGCGGCCCGTCGACCGATCCCCGCGATCGGCAGTTCGGGGACGGTATCGAGCCTCTGACCCTGGAATCGGCGGCGGAGGCCGACGCCGTCCTCGTCGGCGAACCCTACGACGGCGCCGTGATCGGCCGCCGCGGCGCCCGCGAGGGGCCGGTCGCGATCCGCCGATCGCTGGCCGGGGTGAAGACCGCCCACCTGACGACCGGTGACGCGATTCGACGTCGCTCGTCGGGTCCGCGGATCGGCGACCTCGGAGATCTCGTCCTGCCGGACGCCGACGTCGCGGCCGTCCAGGCGCGCGTCCGAACCGGTGCCGAACGGATTCACGACCTGGGTCCGCTCCCGGTGTTCCTCGGCGGGGACAACTCGCTCACGTTCGGCAACGTCGCCCCGCTGCTCGACGACCGCGCCGTCGGGGTCGTCAACTTCGACGCCCACCTCGACTGCCGGGTGCCGGACGACGGCCCCACGAGCGGCACGCCCTACCGACAGCTGCTGGATGCGGGCCTCGAGACGTACGTCTGCGTCGGCGCTCGCCACTTCGAAACCTCGCGGACGTACGTCGAGTACGTCCGGGATCGCGACGGGACGATCGTCCCGCCGGAGGCGTTCGACGACGGCGTCGACGCCGTCGCGGAGCGGGTGCGGGACGCGATCGCGGACGTCGACGCGCTTTACCTGAGCGTCGACTGCGACGTCCTCGACGCGACGGTCGCTCCCGGGGTCAGCGCCCCGACCCCCGGCGGGCTGACGACGCGCGAACTCTTCGCGGCCGTCGGTCGCCTCGCCGGCGACGATCGCCTGGCGGGACTCGAGATCGTCGAGTGCGCGCCGCCGCTCGATTCGGCCGGCCGCACCGTCGATGCCGCGGCGCGGACGATCGCGCACGCGCTGTACGGCTACCTGAACCGGGAGGACACGAGATGAGTTACACCATCGTCTACGACGCGACCGAACTGGTCACCGGTCCGGCACGCCGCTCGGGCGCCGAACAGACGCCGACATCCGCGGATGACCCGATCGTCGCGACCGAATCGGACGCCGCGATCGTCGCGAGCGACGGCGACGTCGTCGCGACGGGAGCGAGCGATGCGGTGCGCCGCGAGTACCCCGTCGAGAACGCCGCGACGGCCGTGGACGCGAGCGGGAAGTGCGTCCTGCCCGGCTTCGTCGACTGCCACACGCACGCGCTGTTCGCCGGCGATCGCTCGGACGAGTTCGAGGCGAAGCTCCGGGGAAAGGAGTACCAGGAGATCCTCGCGGAAGGCGGCGGCATCCTCCGCACCGTCCGCGCCGTCCGGGCGGCCGACGAAGGCGCCCTCGTCGAGGGACTGCTCGATCGTCTCGACACGATGCTCGCCCACGGGACGACGACCGTCGAGGTAAAATCCGGCTACGGGCTCGAGACGGAGACGGAGCTGAAGATGCTGTCGGCGATCGAGCGGGCGGCCGAGCGCCACCCCGTCGACGTCGTCCCGACGTTCATGGGTGCCCACGCGGTCCCCGAGGGAGCCGACGCCGACGCCTACGCGGAGACGGTCGTCGACGACCAGCTGCCGGCCGTCGCCGAGCAGGGCGTCGCGGAGTTCTGCGACGTCTTCTGCGAGGAGGGCGTCTTCTCGGTCGATCAATCGCGGCGAATCCTCGCCGCGGGCGCCGACGCCGGCCTGACGCCGAAGATTCACGCCGACGAGTTCGCGAACCTCGGTGGAGCGCGCCTGGCGGCGGCGCTGTCGGCCGCCAGCGCCGACCACCTGCTCCGGTCGACCGACGACGACGTCGGCGCGCTCGTCGACGCCGGGGTGACGCCCGTCCTCCTCCCGGGCACGGCGTTCGGGCTCGACGGCGAGTACCCGGACCTCGCGCCGTACCGCGAACGGGGCGTCGTTCCCGCGATCGGGAGCGACTTCAATCCGAACTGCTACGCGCGGACCATGGGGTTCGCGGCCACGCTGGCCTGCGTCGGCGTCGGCATGACGCCGGCGGAGGCGATCCTCGGCATCACCGAACGCGGCGCGGCCGCGCTCGATCGCGCGGACGGCCGTGGAACCCTCGAACCGGGGGCGGCGGCCGATCTTGTGGTGCTCGACGCGCCGTCGTACCGGCACCTCCCGTACGTCTACGACGGCACCCTCGTCGAGACGGTTCTCAAGGCCGGCGAGGCGGTCGTCGGCGAGCAATAGATCATCGCGGCGGCAGGGCGGTCCCGCCGTCGCGCCGCTTTTAGTTCGCGACGGACCGACCGCGGTGCCGGACGAACCAGAGCGCCGCGGCGATCGTGCCGGCGACGAGGGCCGGCCAGCGATCGCTGCTGAGATACAGGTCGAGCGACGGGAAGCGATACGACGACAGCGGCCAGAGGGCGGCGTACGAGACGCCCGTCACGTTCAACAGCAGGATATCGAGGACGTGGTGCGAGACGGCGCCGATCGCGATCAGAGCGATCGCCCGGCGTCGGTGCTCGGGCGCCACGACCAGCGCGCCGAGACAGACCACCAGGACGGTGCCGCCCAGGGTGTGCAGCGGCGACCAGGAGAACGGGATGCCGAGCACGTACCAGACGAACCCGTCCGGGAACACCAGTTCGATCTTCGCGAAATCCGGCGAGAGCGCGCCGATCATCACCAGGGTGACGTGGACCGGGCGCACCGCCTCGAAGCGAAGCGAGAGGAGCGTTCCGATGCTGTAGCCGACGAGCACGTGGGTGAGCACGTCAGGCACGCCGATCACCGCCGTCCGACGGGACGCCGACCGCGTCGTCCGAGCGATCGGTGCTCGGGTCCGGTCGATCGGAGCGATCGGCGTTCGGACGCGATCGAGCGTCCGGACCGTCGCGATCGTCCCGCGCGGCGGATCGGCGCTCCCGCGGCGCGAACGCGAGCGTCGTCCGATCGAACCGCCAGCCGCGGACGAACCGGCCGACCACCCAGAGCCCGCCGAGCAGCGAGGCGGCGAACATGTAGCGCTCCTCGCCCGACTCGCGGGTCATCGCCCGGTCGACGGCGAGGGTCGAGTCGTCCTCGAGGGTCCCGAACGCGGTGACCCGATCGTTCCGCTCGAGCGGAGCGTCGGCGTTGAGGAGCCGCGCCTCCGCATCGACGAGGGTGAACCGCCCGTACCCACTGGCACGCGTCGCGATCACGACCGGGTCGGTCTCGACGACGAACCCCCCGAGGATGACCCGCTCGCCCACGTACGCGTCCGGCGACCGCATCACGTCGCGCTCGTCGGGGTACTCCTCCTCGATCGGATCGCCGGGGGTCGCGCCCGCGAAGACGAAACTCCCGAACAGCAGCCCGACGAGGACCACTCCAACGAAAACGCGGCTGAGTTGTCCGGGGAGAAGTGGCTGCATTCGTTCTTCTGAATCCAGGGTGGAGCCGTACGAAACCCTTTCCGTTCTCGATTCGGACCGGTTGGCTCGGTGACCAGTCGACGGACGGACGACGGCGGTTCGAGTCTCTTTCCGCGGTAGTCCGGCCGCCCGATCGGCGGGAATGCAAAACCGATCCGCAATGTCGGCCGGATTTTCCGGCGGATCGGTCACGATTTTAACACAATCAGGGTAGCTTGAAAATCTTACATTCGTAGTAGTATATTCAGGATGTATTGACGGTTGCAGCCCTTTAATTCAGAAAATATTATATTCGTTGTCCTATAGGCGCAAGTTTTATATTGGTTAACTCGAGCTTACCGGACGTATGGCAAGAGATCCTGAAGATCAGGAAACACTGAACACCACGGACGGGAGAACTACTGGAAACGCTGACAATGGTAAGGACGCATTACTGAACCGCCGATCGTATCTCAAGCTGACCGGAACGACAGCCGCGGCCGCGGCCGCGGCGACCGGGGTGACGGCTGCGTCGGCCGACTACGACGTGATCGAAGTCGGCGCGGGACAGACGTTCACGAAGCGGCTCTCCCGTGGCGAGACCTGGGAGAACGTTCTGATCGATATCACGGCCCGAGGGGCCGGATACCGAATCATCGCGACGACCGACGACTGGACGATCCGTAACATCGGGGTCCGAGGAAAACTCGATTCGAGCCCCGGCAGCCAGAACTTCGTCGTCCAGGTGTCAAGCAGCGGAGCGAGCGGTCTCATCGAGAACGTCTACCTGCCGGGAACGACGTATCCGCGACGCAGGTCGTCGTTCCCCTCGGGGATTTTCGTCCACGCCAACCACGCGGGCGATCTCGAGATCCGCAACGTCTACGCGACGGACCTGCCCAGTCACGCGATCTACGCGTCCGCCCCCGGAAACCGCCAAACCGGTGGAAAGGGCGGGACCGTCCGCATCCACGACTCGTACGCCGCCGATCTCGAGAACTCGGGGTTCCGCATCGGAACCGACGGATCGTACGTCGACAACTGCGTGGCGTTTCGCACCGTCCGCGGGCTGTGGTCGCGGTGGGCAAACACCGAGGCTCGCGGCTGCGACTTCGGCGACAACGCCACCGACATCGTCGTCGGACAGTCGGGGTACCGCCGATCGTCGACGGTTACGCTCGACGGCAACACGTGCTTCGGGACGGCCCACGAAGCCAACGGGCGGCTGAACGGGCGGTCGTCGGGGACGCCCGAAGAACGGATCCCCGAAGGGTGTCCGCAGTCAGCGACGGAGGCGGCCAGCGGTGGCTCCTCGACGGACCCCGGCGACGGCGAAGACGAGGAGCCGGCGCTCGACAACCTCCTGCTCGTCGACGGCGGCGGGACGAGCGGTGTCACGAACTACGAGTTCGCGGTCAGCGGCGAGGTCGAGAAGTCCACCGAACAGGACGCCACGGTCGACGACGAGGACACCATCGACGGCGGAACCGTCACGGGTGCCGTCGGCGGCTGGTGCGACGCCTTCCGGTTCAGCGGCGACCTGACGGATCTCACGGTCGACGGCGACGCGAAGGTCTACGTCAACGACGAACTGGTCGACCCGAGCGACTTCGACGGCGATGACGACGAGGAGCCGGCGCTCGACAATCTCCTGCTCGTCGACGGCGGCGGGACAAGCGGCGTTACGAACTACGAATTCGCCGTCAGCGGCGCCGTCGAGAAGTCCTCCGCGAAGGATGCGACGATCGACGACGAGGACACTATCGACGGCGGGTCCGTCACAGGGGCCGTCGGCGGCTGGCGCGACGCTTTCCAGTTCAGCGGCGACCTCACGGATCTAACCGTGGAGGGTGACGCGCAGATCTACGTGAACGACGAGCCGGTCGACCCTGATGACGTCGGTGAGGAGCCGGCGCTCGATAACCTCCTGCTCGTCGACGGTGGCGGGACCAGCAGTGTCACGAATTACGAATTTGCCGTCAGCGGCGCGGTCGAGAAGTCCTCTGCAAAGGATGCCACGATCGACGACGAGGACACTATCGACGGCGGGTCCGTCACAGGGGCCGTCGGCGGCTGGCGCGACGCCTTCCAGTTCAGCGGCGACCTGACGGATCTCACGGTCGACGGCGACGCGAAGGTCTACGTCAACGACGAACCGGTCGATCCGAGCGACTTCGACGGCGACGATGGCGACGATAGCGACGATAGCGATGAGGAGCCGGCGCTCGACAACCTCCTGCTCGTCGACGGCGGCGGGACGAGCGGCGTCACGAACTACGAATTCGCCGTCAGCGGCGCCGTCGAGAAGTCCTCCGCGAAGGATGCCACGATCGACGACGAGGACGCTATCGACGGCGGGACCGTCACGGGCGCCGTCGGCGGCTGGCGCGACGCTTTCCAGTTCGGCGGCGACCTCACGGATCTAACCGTGGAGGGTGACGCGAAGGTCTACGTCAACGACGAGCCGGTCGACCCCGACTCGGTGTAGTCGAATCGCGATCCGCGCGATCGCGATCGACGGCGCGACCACCGACGACGGCTCGTCGCATCCGGGCAACGGCGCCACGGTTGCGTCGACCGCGAAGCTCCGACGAACGACGTCGATAGCATCGTTCGCACAGCAGTCAGCGGAACCGTTGCAAATCGGCTCGACCGAGAGCCGACTCTCGTCGGGTCGACTATCTTCGGTCGCGATCGGGCGCACCGAGCGAACCGGCCCTTCGCAGCGCGACTTCTACGGCCGTCCCGCCGAGTACCCGTTCACGACGTCGCCCCCTCAGTTGCTACCGCGCCCGCGTTATGCACCGGATTCTAAATCCTCGAAGACCGTAATATCACCCATTACAATAGATTTAATCGGTACTATATTCGTTCATGACTGGTATTGTCGGAGGAACGGCTGCGGAACCGACGATCGATGCGATGCTCGACTCGCTCTATCAGGAGCCATGGTACGCGATCGAGCGTCGTTCGCTCGAGGAGTTGGGCGTCGGCGTCGCCCATCACGGGGCGAAGGATCCGCAGAGTAGCACGATCTGGGGTACCGACCGCGTTCTCGGGGCGATCTACGGCGTCGTCTCGAACGCGGCAGAGTTACCGTGGACGATGGAAGAACTACTGCTCGCCATCGTCGACTCCCCCGACGTGGCCCTGCCGAAACTCGAGGGTCCGTTCTTGATCACGGCGATGGATCGCAGGACGGGGACGATTCGAATCGCGACCGACAAGGTCGGCAGCCGCCCGTGTTACTATACCGCGGAGTCGGGATTCTTCTTCGGATCCGAGCTCAAACCGCTCCTCGAGCGCGTCGGGTCGCCGACGGTCGATCGCCGCGCCGTGAGCGACCTATTGTTGCTCGGAACGGTCGTCGGCGAGAAGACGCTCCTCGAGGGCGTCCGCAATCTCCCGCCGGCGACGTACCTCACGTACGCCGACGGGGCCGTCGAGACGTCCCGCTACTGGTATCCCGAGTTCAGCGACGATCCGGACGAAGACTACGTCGGCGGCTGGATCCGGCGCCACGATAGCGCGATGGGCGACCTGGCCGGCACCGTCGACGGGCGACTCGGCCTCTGGCTGTCCGGCGGGATCGACAGCCGGGTCGCCGGCGCGTCGCTTCTGCGAAACGGCGCCGATTTCGCGGCGCTCACCTACGACAACGGACTGCCGGGCGACAACAGCGTCGCCCCTCGCGTCGCGGACAGCTTCGGCGTCGAGCACCGGCAGGTCACGGACGTGACGGGTTCGGCCGACGAGTTCATCGAGAGCGTCGAGCGCTGCATCGACTGCAACGACGCGATGCAGTCGTGGGCCTTCGTCCCGGCGCTGCCGTTTATGTACCACGGACTCGCCGAGACAGTCGACGTCGTCATGGAGGGCGGGACGTTTCTCGGGGAGGGCGTTTGGTCGCACGACATCGAAACCGGCGTCTCGCCCGCGGAGATGCTGTACCAAAAGCGGCGGCTGCTGCCGGCCGACGAGGTCGCCTCGCTGGTCCCGGCGATCGACGATCCCCGTCGCTCCCTCCGCTCGGAAGTCGAACACCTCGGCGAGTACAGCAACGCGCGCCAGCTTCGCGACGCGATACAGCGGATCTACGCGTACCTTCACATGCGCAGCAACGTCGTCCAGCGGAGCCAGGTCGGTACCCGGACGATCAGCGACGGCGCGTTCCTGAACCACTTCCTCGAGATGCCCGTCGAACAGCGGATGCAAACCGTTCCGGGGACGAACGGGAAGATCCCGTTCGGCGTGCCGCCGCTCAAACTGCGAGTGACCAGAGAGCTCGGCGCCGGGCTCGACGAGATTCCCTACCAGCGGACCGGCGTCGCGCCGTCCCGATCGTACTGGCTCCACACCGCCGGCTTCGTCGGCAAGCAGCTCGCGAATCGACTCACGAGCGACTCGCCCGGCCCCTACCTCGCCCAGTATCGACGCTCCGAGCGCGTCCGATCGTTCGTCGACGAGCTCGTCGACGACGCCCGAGACCGGCCGTTCTTCGACGGCGACGAACTGCTCGCGCTTCGCGATCGGATTCGCTCCGGGAAGTCGGACAACCTGACGCCGCTGGCGGCAGTGACCGGCCTCGAACGCTGGCTTCAGCGCCACGTCGACCCGCTCGAACGGCCCGCGGCGCCTCAGCCGGCCAGCGCGTCGACGCGGCCGTAGGGCCCCGCTACGGTCCCCTCCCGACCCGGTAACGAGGCCGTAGCAATGACCGGGAGCGCACAAGAACATTCCACGTGAGCCGGACTGTCAACAACGCATGACTCAGTTGAATCGCCAACGCCCTCGCGATCGGCGTGCACGCAGCGGGAGCCGCTACGGGGGCGCGTCGACCGCCAGCCGGCACCAGCCACGCGATGCCCGTCACTGAGAAGGTCGCCGCCGGGATCAAGGCGACGTTCGTCTCCCGCGCGGTGAACACGGGCGTCAACGGGCTCCTGGTCGTCCTCCTCTCGACCGTGCTGCTCGACCCCGGCGGCTACGGACTGCTCTTTCTGGCGATCTCGATCGTCGGCGTGGCCCAGCTGTTCGCCGATCTCGGCCTCGAGCGGTCCGCCGCGCGGTACATCTCGGAGTTCAAGGAGTCCGATCCGTCCCAGGTACCACACGTCCTGGCGATCGCGCTGCGGTATCGGCTCGTCCTGATCGGCGGGACGGTCCTGGCGATCGCGGCGCTGCGGGACGTCATCGCGGGCGCGCTCGCCGAACCCGGACTCGGGACGTTGCTGCTCGTCGGCGCGGCGCTGATCGCGTGCCGATCGCTGCACACGTTCACCACCGTCGCGTTCCAGGGGTTCAACGCGGTCGAACTCAGCGCGCTCGCAAACATCGCCAACTACCTCGCCCGGCTCGTGCTGGTCGTCGGGTTCGTCGCGCTCGGCTGGGGCGTCGCCGGCGCGCTCCTGGGCTACGCGGTCGGCGCGGCCGTCGCCGCCGTCCTCGGGCTGGCCGTCCTCTACGCGCGATTCTACCGCGGCTACGAGGGGAGCGACGAGCCGGAGCCGGAGCTCCGACGGCGGATCCTCGAGTACAGCGTCCCGCTGACGGTTTCGAAGAGCGCGGGCAACATCGCGTCACGGATCGACACGATCCTGATCGGCTTCTTCATGACCCCGGTTGCCGTCGGGTTCTACACGCTCGGCAAGCAGATCTCCGAGTTCGTGCTGGCGCCGGCGGGATCGATCGGGTTCGCCGTCTCGCCGACCTTCGGGGAGGACAAGGCGAACGACGAACTGGACCGCGCCGCCCGGCGCTATGAGAGCACCGTCGAGTACATCCTGCTGCTGTACGTCCCCGCGACGATCGGGATCGTCGTGATCGCGGAGCCGGCCGTGTTACTGTTGTTCGGCCGCGAGTACGCCGGCGCGATCCCCGTGGTTCGCATCCTCAGCCTCTTCGTGCTCGTGCAGGCGGTCACGCTCGTCACGACCGACGTGCTCGACTTCCTCGGCCGGGCCCGGACGCGGGCGGCCGCGAAGGGGCTCGCTTCGATCGCCAACCTGGGGCTGAACGTCGTCCTCATCCCGACCTACGGCGTCTCCGGGGCGGCCGCGGCGACGGTCGTGACCTACGGCGCCTACGCGCTGGCCAACCTCTATATCGTCCACACCGAACTCGATCTGCGCCTCGGCGGCCTCCTCCGGGTCGCGGCCGGAACCGTCGCGATCTCGGCCGTGATGGGCCTGTGCGTCGTGGGTCTGGCGCCGTACGTCGGCGGCGTCGTCTCGCTGGCCGGCGTGATCCTGCTCGGCGCCGCGATCTGGGCGGGACTCGCGACGGTCAGCGGACTGCTCGATCCCCGGGAGACGCTGACGATGCTGGCGTGACCGATCGTCGCAGCGGTCGCGGGGTTCGCGGGTCCCGCTCGACTCGCGTCGATGCCGGGGCGGGGACGAGCCCTGCGCCGATCGTCGCAGTCCCGTCGCTCACGCGCACCGTCGAGTCCATCTCGGCCAGGTGCCCGAGGGCCGATCCGGCGGCGATCCGATCGGCGAGACTGCGGGGCCGGTGATCGGCGAAACTGCGGACTTGTCGATCGTCGAGCCCGCAGTGGGAGACAACATTATCTTCGTGCCCGACCTGCACACCGTAGGAATTGGGCAGCAATTCCCGAGTCGGATCATGAAACCATCACCCTCCACCGGTACAACGGACACGTTCGAAGACGACCTCGCAGACCTCATCATGACGGCCTTCGGCCAGGGCGCCGTCGTCGAGGGCGTCTGGAACGTCTCCCTCCCCATCGCCGACGCCCCTCGGTGGGTCGTCACGATCGAACGACGCGAAACCGACGACGAATCGCCCTACGATCCGGAGTTCCTCACCGAGTGATCGGTCGCGGAATCGGACCGTTTGTTTTCTAGCTCTATTTTTCACAATAAAGGTTATATAGACGCGCGCCTCACGTCGAGACGTACTCTGCTGAAGTCGTCCTGCGAGACCGGTCGGTCGATAGCGCGTAGGTAAAGTACGCAGACATCATGAAGCCGCACACGAAAACCCCCCGAGACGACGCGACCGACACCGAAGCTATCTCTCCCACCGATCTGTTCGCCGCGTTCGCAGCGGCGCGGCGACGGGACACGCTTTCGTACCTCGCCCAAAAACCGGCGGCGATCCACCTCGGCGACCTCGCCGAGTACATCGCGGTCGCGGAAGGCGAGCCGTCGTACGACTGGTACCAGCGGATCCTCGTCGACCTGCACCACCGCCACCTGCCGCACCTGCGCGACGCCGGCCTCGTTCACTACGAGGCGGACAGCGAACTCGTGGACCTAGCGGTCGATCGCGACGTCATCGCACCCTATCTAGAACTCGTCGCCGACGGCGAGCAGTAGCCGCTCTTGGCGGCGTCGAGCTCGCCCCCTCGATCGGCACTTCTCATCGCGTAGTGCCGTCGGTGGCTCGACGATCGCGCCGTCGCCACCCCCTTCGGCGTTCGGCGCGACCGTCGAGCGCCACCGGCGGTCGGACCGGGTCCGTCAGTCCGGCGCCTCGTCGTCGATCGGTGCCTGCGCGTCGTCGGGCGGGTCCGAAGCCCGTGGTCTGTGGTCCGTCATGCGTCGGTACGGAAGCGTCTCGCGGGCGCAGTGTCGGAGACACTGGGCCGCTACTTCGGGACTCGTGAGAGTCCAATCCGCGTTATGCTCCCGTAGTCAGTAGTGCGGGTTCCGATTACTTAAGCTACTAGTGTATATGACCCATATTTGGATCATATGGTCCAAGAAGCGATCGGTCCGATGCAGTTAATCACCGGACAATCAACCTCCGGGATATGCGAGCCCGTGTCTCGTGGATGAACGAGGCGGACGACGCGATTCTGGAGTACTTGCAGGAGTTAGAAACCGACACGGGCCACCGAATTGCACTTCCGCCGACCGCCGTGTGGTACAATCTTGTAGCGGAACTCGGCGTCTTAGATCGAAGCCAGAATACGATCTCCCGGCGGATGAACGTGCTTTCGAATGCCGAATTGCTCGAAAAGATCGACGAGAAACGCGGCTACTATCGGATTACAGATCGAGGATTCGCCTATCTCAACGGAGAACTGGCGGCAAGCGACCTCGAACAGCCTGAAGAGTAGTCGATTGATTTCCGTTTCGAGAGTACTCGGAACAGACACAATGAGCGAACTTGGCGTAGGCGATCGGACGGAGCGCCTAGCTCGTCGGTCGCCGTGCGCGGACGACGCCGGCCCGAACCAGCGCGAGACCGGGGTAGCCGTCCCGGCGCCAGGCGACGAGCGCGAGGCTCGCGAAGCCGACCTCCGAGAGGAAGTAGAGCCCCCCCAGCGGCGGGTGGGAGGCGGCGAGCACCGCCGGGATCGGCACCGCGGCCAGCGGCCACAGGAGAAACGGCTCGCTGGCCGTCGGATCCCACAGTAGCGGCGCGATGTCGAGCAGGCTGTGCGAGAGCCCGCCGATCGCGACGGCGATCGCGTACTCGCCGTGCCCGGACGGCCGCGTGAGGAGGTAGAGCCCGATCGAGAACAACACGATGACCAGGGCCGAGTGGCCGAGCGACCGCCCCGAAGGGAGGAGCCCCAGATACCACGCCAGCGGCTTGTCGATCAGATCCGGGCTGAGACTCGCGACGAGGACGACGAGCGCCGGGCCGTCCGCTGGCGGGGTGCGAGAGCGGACGCGCGTCGAGAGGCTATAGCAGAGGTAGCCGATCGCGAGGTGGCCCAGGGGAAACACGGGCCATCCGACGCATCGGAACGAGAAAAGTGACGCTATCGAGCTCCGCCGGCCTGTCGGCCGAGGGCGGTCGGGCGCCGCCGACCGGTGTCGTGGTGCCACGGTCAACCGATCGCGACGGGCACAGCCCGGGTGCTCGCGACTCACAGGGCGATCGCACTATGTTGAGAGTTGCCAGCTCGTCGCCCGCGGGGGTATCTAACAGTGCCAGTGTTGTTCCAATAAACGAATGTCTGACTAACGTTCAAATAGTGGCCAGTGGAGGCGATTCTATGGAGAGTGCCTCCCTCCACGTGAGAATCGCCCAACGCATTGCCGCCTGTGAAGATGTCGACGCGGCTGCCCTCGACCCACCGTTGCATGCGGTGGTCGACGCAGACGCGCTCGAGAACCTGATCGGCTCTCACCCGCACGAGCGACGCGACTTTACCGGGACCGTGTCGTTCACCTACCGCAACTACACGGTGACCGTTGACCACACCGGAGCCGTGTCTGTGGCGGCATCGATGACCGGGAACGACCGATCCGTCCCGGTGTCCAAGACCGGCTAACCGATCGCCACGCCTGGTGCCGGGCACACGAAGCCACGACGTCCCTCGTCCGGCAGTTCGAGGTGGGTTCGAGATACCCGATCGACATGCCCCGGCAGCTGGCGTAAAGCGTGACCGGAGTGCGGGTGCTTCCGTGCAAGAGCGGAGACGGTCGGATCGGCGGAGCAACCACCGCGCTTCGTACTGATTTCGGTGCCACATCTGTTTCTATGCGAGCCCGCTCCAGAACAAGACCGGTCGTGCATAGCCGAGGCGCGCTGCGGCGTTCGAGACCACTGTTCGGACGGACGCAACCCAGTTCACGTTCTCACCGGCCATCACGAGCACCTGTTGGCACCGCAGTCGGAACTGGAAGTCACGTACCCGTGATCATCGAATACCGACCCGGTCGCTGAGCCGGGCGTCGAGTGCCGGGAGGCCGCCGCCCGTTGCCGTGCCAACGCTGCGGCAATCACAGTTTTCGGGAGCAGAGGCGGGATCGCGCGCCGACGCGTCGGTACACTAATTCGGGAGTGAGTCGACGATCGGAATCGTACGCGAGTTCCCGCAGGTTCGACATGGCTTTCGAGAAGATCGAGCATACGATCGGGTCGGCGACCACTGCTCTCGACAGAGCCTCGAGCAGCGCCGGTTCGTAGTCTTGGTGCGCGACAGTAACGATCGCGCTGACGTCTTTCAGCAACGGCCGGTCGACGCCACTATAGAAAAACTGTGCGGAGCGCGATTGGTGAACCCTATCGCGTCCGTCGCGTCGTACGCGTCGAGGTCGACCCCCCGCAATCGTTCGAGACGTGCCGACCGATCGACCCCTCGAACGCTTCCGGTTCCGCGATTCGGGCTCTGCGCACGCGACGTTCCCGGACGACCGTTTCGAGCGTCGGGTTCGTCGCCGGCGCCCTCCTCAGTCCGGCGTCTCGTCACCGGCGCGCTCGTCGTCGATCGTCGCCACCCCCTGGTCGGCCGCGCGCCGTCGCGCGGCGTCGACGAGCGCCCCCATCGGCCCCCTGACCACCGAGACGGTCCCGTGGGGCTCGGTCTCCGGGCGCGTGTGCCACTCCCCCTCGCACAGCTGCCACGCAGCCCGTTCGAGCTCCGCCCGCACCTCGCGGAGGTGCCTCGTGGCGGTTCGTCGATCGCCCGGCTCGATCGTCTCGTCCCCCTCGATCGCGTCGAGGACGGCGCTAGCGTGCGCGTCGATTGTTGCGAGTCGCGATCGGTAGTCGTCGATCGGTGCCTGCGCGTCGTCGGGCGGGGTCGGAGTCCGTGGCTCGTCGTTCGACATGCGTTCGTGGGGTGCGGAAGCGTCTTGCGGGCGCAGTGTCGGAGACACTGATCCGCTACTTCGGGACTCGTAATCGTCGCGTCCGTACTGAGGCTTCCGCGTCTTTCACTGGTGTGCTCTATGCACTTAACTTCTAGCGTATTTGTGCTACTGTGGGATCGTAAATAGGCCACTTAGTCAGTGAACCAGTCCAAGTTAATGCTCGCCACCGGGACACTCGCGTCGAATGCGCCCTCGGCCAGAGTGGATGTCGCTGTACGACGGTCTCATTCTCGAGTTTCTCGAGGAGCATGACCTTGAACTCCCGGCGAAACCGCTCTATCGAAATCTGAATCGGCACGGCCACGAGATCGGGTATTCGACTGTCCGGCAACGCCTCCGCGAGCTCGAGGATCACAAACTGCTCGAGAAAGTCGACGAGGCGGGGTACTACCAAGTGAGTTCGAAAGGGCGATCGTATCTGAACGGTGATCTTGAGTTGGCTGATCTAGAGTAGGATGTTCGATTTTAGGTCGATCTCTATAGTGTTTCGAATACTCAGAAAGCCCCGGCGCGATCGAGGGCTGCAACTCGCTGCGCTCCTCACTTCGTTGCGGTGCTTGCTTCGTTTCACACCTCGATCGCGCCGCCCCTTTCAGTCCCACCCGCGGCGGTTCAGGCGGGTTGATGCCACGCGTGACCTACCAGGTACCGTCGATCGCTCGGCGGTAACATCGCTCTGCATCTTCGGCGATCGTGTCCCAATCGAATTGGTTGGCGCGACTCGTTGGGTCTGCACCGGGACGCTCACCGGTGACCGCCCGTTCGAGTCTTCTCGTTAAATGCTTCGTCCTCTGGCGAAGCACGGGAAGTGTCTCACGACGAGAACGATATTATTCCTCTCGCTGACCATGGATGTAGAGTTATTCCTCTCACAACTCTAAAAACTGCGCCATTTCGTAATTATCGGTTCTCGAAGGGTATATCCGAATTGACGAGATATCCTATCTAAAGTGACCGAAGAGAGGCCTTCAATCGGCGAGGAACCAAGTTCAACCCTGCGAGTTCTAGCTCTGAACAAGCGGAGCTGGCATCACTCAAAGGCTGGAGGCGCCGAGTTAAATCTGGAGGAAACGACGAAACGTCTCGCCAAGCGTGGTCACGAGGTTCACCTTCTGACCGGGTCTGATGGGGGTCAATCGCGGACGGAACTCGACGGCTCAGTACTCATCCATCGAGTTGGATTCGATGAGAAGGTGCCTGCACCGTGGGACGTTGTGATTTCGTACCTGACCGTCTCGTTGTACTTCTACTGGTATCTATACAAATTATCCCCCAACGTCGTCTACACTGTGAATTCGCCACTACCGTGGCCCGTGATCACTCGAAAGCCGCGAGTTTCTATCTTTCACCATATTGCGATCGACTCGTTCTTCGATACACATCCGTTTCCCCAGAACGTCCTGGGGTGTGTTTCACAGTCACTCGGGGTGTTCCGTGAACGCCGGAATTTGACTGTAAGCGTTAGTCCGAGCACGACGGAAGAACTAGTGAACCGAGGACACAATCCGGAGACCGTTTACGAGATACGAAATGGTCTCAACGTGGATCGATATCGTCCTGGAACGGAGTCGTCTATCCCTCGTATCGTGTATATCGGTGGTCTTGAGCGATACAAGGGTGTAGATCGAATTCCAGAGATCCACGACACTTTACGAGAGATAAGTGATGGTTCGGTTCGTCTCGATGTCGCTGGTCGAGATGGTCCAATGAAGGATGAGATCGCCAAATACTGTTCCTCAACGAACGACGCGCACTATCACGGGTTCGTCTCTCTGGAAAAGAAAATCGAACTTCTTCAGTCCGCGTGGGTGTTTATCGCCCCCAGCCGAGTAGAGGGATGGGGGATTGCGGTATTGGAAGCGAATGCCTGTGGTACACCTGCAGTTGGGAGCAACGTGAGTGGGCTTCGTGACTCGATTCGCCATGACGAAACAGGGCTACTAGTGGATGGATCCAACCCCGACCAATTTGCGAGAGCGATACATCAAATTCTAGAGGATTTCCAGCTGAGGGAAGAGATTGGTACGAACGCCCGCGAATGGGCAGAACAACATACGTGGGATAGATCCGTCCGGAAATTGGAGTTTCTCTTCTATGAAGCTAAATCCCGAGAGTAACTTCGTAGCCATTAGCAGCTCCTTTCAGCAACGAGGAACGCCATTGATTTTTACTATACGCTACAAGGGATAACCAATGAGCGTTGATCACGTACTGCTGTGTAGCGATTATCTCGAACCTTCTGATGGGGGTGTCGAAACCGTCGTTGAGAATCTAGCTCAGGGACTAGTTGATCACGATATCAGCGTTACTGTGTTTTCCCTCGTTGACCAGACTACCCCGTCGCTCGCGTCAATTGATAGAGTTTCTGTGCATCGCGCCCCAACGATTGACTTGACCGAGAAAATCGGGCTGCAGGCTCAGTTCTCTGCTCGTGCTCCTCTTGAGTTACAACGCCTGATTCGCGAGACAGAACCTGATTTGATCCACGCCCACAATCGGTTTTTCTTCACTACTTTTTCAGCCGGATTGCTACGAGTCTTACGCACAACCTCAGTGCCATTTGTCGTAACTTTCCACCTCGGGTCCATGCGAGGAATGAAGGGAGCCGGTGGTCTCTTCGCAAGAGGGTATGATCAAACTGTCAGTCGAACTCTTTTACGTGCTGCCGACGCCTGTATTGGGGTGAGCAACGACGTAGCCAGCCACGCTCTTTCCTTAGGTGCGCCTACGGCAGCTACGTACGCAGTTCCGAACGCTGTCGATGCGGAGACGTTCAAACCTGGTGACAATAGACAAGGAAATACAATCCTGTTTGTCGGGAGGTTAATTGAGAACAAGGGGCCGTCGGTTCTACTTGATGCTGTGGTAGAGATTACAGACAAGCATCCGGATGTAAAGATAAAATTCGTGGGTACCGGTCCGCTTCGAGACGACTTAGAGACAAGAGCATCTGAATTGGATATTTCGGATTCTGTGAAGTTTTGTGGACGCGTGGAATCGGTTGCCGAGGAGATGCAACGGGCCGATGTGTTTTGCCGTCCGTCAAAGACAGAAGGAATGCCGTTGACATTGTTGGAGGCTATGTCCTCTGGTTTGCCAGCTGTAGTTACGCCTATTGCAGGGGTCGATGAAGTCGTTGACGATGGCGAAACGGCCGTCCTCGTTCCGCCCGGTGATCCTGGCGCAGTAGCAACGAAGATATCTGCTTTGTTGTCGGATTCGGATCAGGCCGTCGATCTCGGCAAACGGGCTCGCCAGTACATCCTCGAATCTCATACCTGGGATGAGCGGACCGAAGATGTTCTTTCGATCTATACGGAGGTCGTCTGAATTTGTTTGATGGTTGTCTAGGACGAGTGGAATCTGCGGAAATAGAAAAGTCTGCGTAGCAATTCGATAGCATCACACTTATGATTGAACCGTCTCCTTATTCAATTACACTAGATGCCGACAGTAAGTGTCGTAATACCTACTTATAACCGAGCAGATGTTTTGCCTAGGTCTATTGATAGTGTATATAATCAAACTCTTGATGATTGTGAAATTATTATTGTTGATGACAATTCGTCGGACAATACAGGAGAAATTATTGAACAGTATGATGATTCTAGGATGTCATACATCGTTCACGAAGAGAATATGGGTGGTGCGGCGGCTAGAAATACAGGTATTGAAGCCGCGAGCAGCGAATACATAGCATTTCTCGATAGTGATGACGAATGGCTACCTACCAAGTTAGAAAAACAACTGGAAGTTTTTGACCGAGTTAATCCGCATACCGGAGTTGTCTACACTGGCCACTACCTCTCTGATTCGGACTCTAAACGCTTAGGGCCTGTTCCAACAGCGTCAGGAGATGTCTACCGGGATCAGCTCAAGTCCGATTATATCAATCCAACCTCCACAGTGATGGTGAGAAAGGAATGCTTCGAAACCGCAGGCGGATTCAATCCTAACCTTCCTGCCAGACAGGATTACGACATGTGGCTACGAATATCAGAGCACTACGAATTCCAACCCGTTCGGGAACCTCTCGTTGTCATCTACGAAGATCGTGATGATAGAATCAGTTCACAATACCAGTCCCGGATGGGTGCAAACCACGTAATGGTGGACCGCATCAAAGATCATATTAGAGACTTTGGAGAGATTGATCAGAGGCGGATTTTAGCAAAACAATTCGAATCTATCGCTACTTTCTCGTATATATCAAATGAATTCGACGATTCGAGAAGATACGCACTCAAATCGATCGCTTTGTGGCCAGTGGGAATACAGCGTTGGTTGCTCCTACCACTTTCGAGTTTCCACATCTCCCCAAACAATCGGTATTTGTTGGGGCTAAAGAACGCTGTCTCAAATGTGTTAATGAAGTTCGAAAGGTTGAGATCATGAGATTTTCTCGTACTCAGTCTCTCAAATTATCGCTAACAGTGTTTTTCTTGGCCATAGCAGCCGTCTATGCAGGCACAAGATATCATATCCCTACTAGCTATGCCCGTGACACATTCTTCTACGCAGACTACTTCGTTGCCAATGAAATAGTAAGCACTCACCATATCCCACAAAGTCGTGATATATCTGATTCACTTCCGAATCGTTGGGGGAAGATTGGAGTAGTTGTTAATACACCTATGATGCCTGTCTTTTTGGTAGTATTGGAATCTGTGTCTGGTGTCGATAAGACGATCGTCTATACAGGCTTTCCAGCCTTTCTTCTGCCCCTATTTGGGTTGCTGCTCCTGATTAGGAGGTGGGATATCGGGACACCTCTTGCTTTAATGTTGGCTACTGCTGGTGCCCTCGCTGCTCCCGCGACTGCCTTTTATCCCATAACTGCGCCCACTATCTCCCTCGGAATTATGTTCTTGGGCATCAGTATAGTGGTTATTCATGTCGATTTATCCCAGAATCTGAATATTTCTTCTCTTAAGAGTGTTTCAACGGGTTTGCCCCTGATAATTATACTCACCTTCTTATTTTTCCGATACCCTCCACAGTTTTTCATTCTTTTGATGGTTTTCGTCGTCGCTGGTGTACTAACTTACATTAAACGGCCACAATTATCGTTGTATCTATCAATCGTTGTTTTGGGTGTTCTGATCGCTCTTCAGATTTTCTCTATCCCTCTACAGTCGTACGTGAGGTATTTTCAGTTGGTGCTCATGAACATATTTACACTCGATTTCGTTTCACCAACTGCAGAGTATTCAACTACGCAACCGACCGCTCACGAACCCAAATATTATTCACTTCTCCCGTTACCTGTACTTCTTCCAATCGCAGCTATCGGCGGGATTCTCACAGTATTCGACCTACGAGGACGTCCTAGTAGTGTTTCGATTGTAGCCGTTTCTTGGGGAGTGATAGCGGTTATTTACTCGGTTATTTATATGATCGCGGCCACAGGGTGGCTCATCGGTCGTAGTTACTTCATCGCACTTCCAGTAATGATCCTCGGTGGCGCGAGATTCTTGCGCACACGGAGTGCTTTGACCCAGGCACTTTCCTCGAGTGTTCTTCTTGTACTGATTGTCGCATCACTAATATTGCAGTTAGGTGTTCCAGTGTCGGCGCTCAACTCGTACGAGTCCGGTGTTCAATCAGGATCATATTGGGCGGGAGAGTACATTGATGACTCCTTTACTACGGATCACAAACTGGGTGCATCATTAGCTGCCACTGGTGATTTCAGCGCGGAATATCCAAGAACTCAGGAGTCTGTGGAAGAAGTTTATTACTCCTCGGACTATGGGACTTTCGCCAATTCTACTGGTGGACCTGTGTTATTGTCTAAAGGTATGACCGAATATGGGATTAGCGCGGCTGACTCATCTCATCAGGCCATTCCATCTGAGTCCTATAATAGTCACGTCGGAAAATCAGATAGAGTTTATTCGAATGGTGAGACGATTCTTATAATTCCCCAACATGGCTATCACCATTGATCACCTCAATTCGATTCTGGTGAACCACCGGAGGATGTTATATTTAGAATTTCATATTATAGTTGACCTTGTAGCAGCCACGTGTTTGACATCCCCATGCCTATTAATACGCGAGAAATTAAAGTATTATATCAGTTGACCTCTGTATGTCATCTATGAGCAAATTCCGTCAATTTCTCAACGGATTTTATAAGCCTAGCTGGTGGCTTAACGAGGCTACTCCTTTTCTTAGGGTACGAACTATTCAATATGTGTCGAAATTCAACTACTCATCTCCTGAACCAAAATGTCGAATAATGAATGAGGACTGGGACAACCTCATCATTTTAGATGCATGTCGTTATGATCAATTCGAACGTATAAACACCGTCTCGGGAACACTGGAAGTACGTACTTCGCTTGGTTCAGCGACACCGGAATTCTTGGAGAAAAACTTCGCTGGACAGACTTACCACGATACTGTGTACGTGACTGCCAACCCCATGTATCGAACGAAGGGCCTTGACAACGTCTTCCATGATGTCTTCGACGTTTGGGATTCGAATTGGGACGAGAAACGGCGGACAGTTTCACCCGGAGCGATGGCAGAGGCGGTTCTCGAAGCATACAAGAAGTATCCGAACAAACGGCTTATCGCTCACTTCATCCAACCTCATTACCCATTTATTGGGGATGCAGCAAATCAAATCGGTGAACACGCTGGAATCGAATTCACGTATCGGCAAGTTCAGGGCGAGTCTGCAGAACGGGATGATCCAACTGTCTGGGAGCTATTAGAAGCTGGTGAGGTAGATGAGAATCTCGTCTGGAAGGCCTACGATGAAACGCTCGAAATCGCGCTTGAACACGTCGAAGATCTCGTCGACGAGTTCTCTGAAAAAACGGTGGTTACGTCCGACCACGGCAACCTCGTCGGAGAACGAATTCTCCCCTTCGGCGGTCCCAAGTACGGCCATCCGGTCAGGATCTACACGGACGAACTTCGGAAGGTCCCGTGGTTGGTAATAGAAGGCGAAGAACGAAAGGAGGCCCACAGCGAGGCGCCCCATGAACGGTTGACTGACACTTCGTCTGAAGTGACTGACCGATTGGCTGACCTCGGTTACGTGGATATGTAGCGCCGTTCTTGATGTCCCATCTCCCACATGACGCAAGTTTCTGAGCGAGAACCTGCTGAAGAACACGATCCCGGCGCCGAGTCAGCGAGTGGCGACTCACTCAGGGACATCTCCGGCGGGGCGGCCCTTCACTTCGGCGGCAAAGCCGCCTCCAACGGGTTGGGTTTCGTCTTCAACCTCCTGATGACCAGGACGCTCGGGGCGACACTGTATGGTGTCTTCACCTACGCGAACACGCTGATTGAGTTCCTCATGGTCTTGGCGCGTCTGGGGACCGGCAAATCGATTCTGCGATTCTTGCCGGCTAACGCGGACGATCCAGCCCGGAGCAACTGGATCATCTACGTCGCCTACTTGACGGCACTGGGTTCAAGCATAGTCATCGGAACCGTCTTGTACGTTTTCGCACCCGAAATCAACGATCTGACGCTCAGCGATCCGCTGCTCGTCCTCGTTCTACAGGTGTTGGCGATCGTTCTTCCCTTCAATACGCTCCTCAACCTGACGAACCAGATATTTCGCGGCCTCAAAAGACTTGAATTGCAGGTCGTCGTTGCTGACGTGACCCAGCATCTTGTACGGATTTTCGCGGTCGCTGTGGCGTTTCTCCTGGGTTTCTCCCTCGTCGGTGCTGTCGCCGCAATCGCGATCGGTTCGATCCTTACCCTCGCTATCGCCGTCTCACTCCTCTATACGAAGACCAACATTCGTCCGCTGGGTAAGCGTTCGAACGGGAGTCTCAAACACTTCTACAACTACTCGCTCCCCCTCACGCTGAAAGACATAGGACAGAAGCTATACACGCGAGTGGATATCCTGATGGTCGGGTTGTTCCTGACTGGTTCCGCCGTTGGTATCTACCGAATCTCGATCCTCCTGAGTTCGTTTCTGGTACTCCCGCTGCAGGGGATAAATCAGTTATTCCCGCCGGTCGCGTCGGATCTCAACGAGAACGGCCAACGTGCCGAACTGGAGTCAGTGTATCAGGTCATCACGCGGTGGACGTTCACCATCGTTATCCCGCCGGCCATCGCCCTCGTCATGTACAGTCACGAGGCTCTCAGAATCTTCGGTGACGGGTTCTCCGGTGGTGCCACCGTCTTGGCTCTTTTTGCACTCGCGCAACTCACCAACTGTGCGGTGGGGCCGAGCGGATTCCTGCTCATGATGACCGACCACCAGTACGTGAACATGATTAACCAGTGGGTTCTGGGCGTCTCGAACCTCATCCTAAACTACGTCCTCATCCTGCAGTTCGGTTTCATCGGTGTGGCTGTCGCGACGGCGGGGTCGCTTGCAGTGATCAACGTCGTCCGCGTGATTGAAGTCTGGTACTTGGAGGGGATGACGCCGTACTCTCGGTCCTATTGGAAACCGATCGTCGCGGGGATCCTCACCGTTCCCGTGATGGCCGCCTGGACGTTCGTACTCTCGGGCTACCCGCTGCTGTTCGTCGGGGCAGCGTCGGGGCTGGTCGCGTTCGGTCTGCTTCTCTTCGCATTCGGCATCGAAGCCGAAGATAAGGAGTTCTACGCAGATACTATTGAGCCGGCCCTGGCCGGGCTAAGAGGCTGATGGAAGAACAATGTGATCTCCATCCGTGTTCCGTGCAAGATCACAAAAAGGCGACAGGCGGCCGTCTCACTCGATCCAAGTATTTATAGGAGAGACGTATACTCCAACGAAGTTATCAAAGAATATTTAATATATTGCTGGTAGCGTTCCGTATGGTCGTCGTCGTCCTCGGACACCGCCTATCGAAGAATGGAATTCATCCCGAACTTCGCGATCGAGTCGACGCAGGCATCACGACCTTCCAACAAACGAACGCGCCGTTTCTCGTCTGTTCAGGTGGTCGGACGAACGACGCCGTCCCGAGAACAGAGTCCGAGGTCATGCGGGAGTACGCGATCGAACGAGGCATCGACCGGTCCCGAATCCTCCTCGAAAACCGATCGCTCGATACGATCGGAAACGCCTACTTCGCGCGGCTGCTCGTCGACGAGCTCGCGGACGATCCCGAGACGATCGCGGTCGTGACCTCGGCGTATCACGCTGATCGCGCGGCGTACATCTTCGAGCAATGCTTTGGAGACGACTATCGAATCGACACCTCGTACGCGGTCGAAACGCCGCCGTCCGGTTCACACGGCCGGGCCCGCGAAGCGCGGCGGCTGGAACGAGCACGAACGTTTTTCGAGGCGATCCAGCCGGGAGACGTAGACGCGATCCGTCGTCGGCTGGCCGAGGCCCACGATTACTACGAGATCGAGGCGACGGTTCCGACGCGGTAATTCGTTCGAAGCGACCTGCCGATCGGGCACGGTATCGGGCGACGTCGATCCGAGAACGCATGAAAGGAGAAACCGAGAGGCTGGACCGCGACTCGTTCCCTACTGGTTCACCGCACTGAGGAAGAACGACGAGAATACCGTCTGGAATCCGAGAACGATCGCCGTAAACGCCGCTAACGATCCCATCGTGAACGCGATCGACGAGAAGCCGCTGGAGATCCACTGGTAGACAAGCAGACTCGCGTAGCCGCCGCCGAGGGCGAAGATGCCGAGGCCGAACGTGGCACCGCGTTCGAGCGACAGCGATTCCGTCACCCGTTCTGTGATCGGATCGCGAGGTTTCCGAATCGGATCGCTCGCCACAGTCGCGAACACGCCTAAACTCGCGACCTGATAGCCAACGATCGTAAACAAGCTACCGGCGATCATCGAGTGAATCCCCAAATTGATGCCGCCGATTGTCACACTGCTGGCCGCGATCGCCATGATCGCCAGTCCGAAGACACTCAACAGCGCACCAGGGACCGAGAACAGGTAGCCGGGCGCGTTCACGAGCATGAAGCGCACGTGGCGCCAGCCGTCTTTGAAACTCTCGAGCGTCTCTTCGCCCTCGCGCTCGTGGTAGACGATCGGCGTCTCGACGATCTCGAGGTCCTTCGCGCCGGCCTCCATGATCATCTCGCTCGCGAACTCCATTCCGGTCGTCTGGAGGTTCATCGTCTCGTAGGCGTCACGTGTGAAGATCCGGAATCCGCTGTGGGCGTCGCTTACGCCGGCACCGTAGAACGCGTTCAGGAATTTCGTCAGTAACGGGTTGCCAATGTGCTGGTGCAACGGTGGCATTGCGCCCGGCTTGATTTCGCCTTCGAGTCGGCTGCCCATCACCATGTCGGCGTCCTCCTCGCGAAGGTGCTCGAGCAGGCGCGGAATCTGCTCGAAGTCGTAGGTCGTGTCGGCGTCCCCCATTACGATGTAGTCGCCCCGAGCGCGATCGAACGCGTAGCGGTAAGCGTAGCCGTAGCCCTTTCCGTCGGGTTCGACGACGACCGCCCCCATCTCGCGGCCGATCTCAGGCGTCCGATCGGTGGAACTGTCGCTCAAGATGATCTCCGCTCTCATACCGAGTTCGGCGATCGCGGTCTTGGCGCGCTCGATGCACTCACCGACGCCTTCCTCTTCGTTGAGCGTCGGCATCACAACGCTAAGTTCCGGTGTCTGGTCGCTCTCAGCGTCGATCAGTAATTGGTCGGCTTCGTGTGTGCTGAGTTCTGCCTCTGCGGTACCCGCTGCTACGTGGTGTTCCTGAATAGACATCCGTTTGCTGTTAGTTGATAAAATCTGCGATTGTACAGCCGTTTGAGTACCCTTCCCATTCTAAATCTGATGTGTTAGTGTCTGCGTTTTTCTGTGTGGCGTGGTAATAAGTGTTGGGTTGTATGATTGTTCACAATCCAACCATATATCGTGAAAATAGATGATGATTATTTTATATGCGCCGCAGTAGATCAAAGACTGTCCACTGATCGAATTAATTGCTACAATAATACGAGACAGATACCCGGACAATCTTGACTTGAGATACTATTGGAAAGAATGAATCCAATAGATTATATGACAGGAGTTTCGAGAGGAGGGTATGGTTCGATACCCGGATGGACGGTGTCAGGAATGTGGCGAACGTGAGTTCAGTACAGCCTCTGGCGAACTCTGGTGTCCGAACTGTGTGCAGCTGGCGCGGCTTCAGGATTCAGATGATGACACGGCTGACCAAGCACAAACCAAGCGACGTCAATCGGTTGATTCGACATGATCTACAAACCGATCACAATTCAGACGTACAACTGGCACATCTTGTGATTACCAGACAACGTGGCGCTCTTGGCTATGATTGTAACGTAACAGACTAGTATTGCACCCCGCAGAATCTGCGCCGAAGGACGGAATATCACTAATCTCCCTCATGTATCGTTGACACTGTTTACAAAGGCAGTAGATGGAACAACTGGAGGACATCAGCTGACCGAATCTGGCGATATCGAACAGTAATTCATCGGGAATTGGGAGGAGCGATTCGCAGGAAAACAGTGTCTTGATTGGTATATGAGCAACATTCGCTGCTTCACGGCCATCATGAAACTATATTATAAATATTGGATGCAGCCATAAGATATATGTGATCTATAGAACAGTTCAAATTGATGCAAGAAATCATGGGAACTACCGGCAGGGAGATAGGAATCTTGGACGCGCTCGCGGGATCTGACTGTACCTTTTGTGGAGCAGGCACATTAGACCATGATGTATATAAAGGAAATAATGCAGTCGTGTGTGCTGAGTGTGGTGTCCCAGGAGCGCAGGTCTGGTAACCCACTCAGTTTATCGATATGTGACCTATAGCAACGCTCACTTGGCCGATCGCCCCGCTCCAGCCTATCCGATACTAGAACCGGTGATACAACTCCTATCGGCCGAGAGTAAGGCTTATACGTGCATGGCAATAGTTAACAACTATCGGTGACTCGTCACCGCAGTAGCAGATGGACTCGGACGACCTGACTTCGGCGGCACCGCGGACTGACCGATCGACTGACGAACGCACCACGAGCGGCGCCGAGCGTCGGCTCGCCGGACCGGCCGCGATTCCGGACCGCTACGCGGTGCTCTCCCTGGCGGACGGGGAAGGACTCATCTACGACCAGCGAAATCCCGGCGTGTGGATCCAGTCGGACGTGATCCGATCGCTCGATCGGATGGTGTGACGGGCGGGACGGCTCGACGACCATCGAGCCGTACTGATTGCACTGCTCGCGAGCTGACTGCGGAGGCACGAAGCCGGCTGGGGTCGACGCTCGATCGGCCGGGAGCGACGGCTTCCCGCGGTCACCGAACGCGCGGGCCGCCGCGAACGGACCGAGTACTAGTTCGGAGACCGTCGGCGAGAAACCGCCGTTCGAATCGCATCGATCCGCCGTCGGGCGAGTCCGAGGAGGGGGCGGGCGCCCGGCGCGCCGTCGAGGAGCCAGACGCCGAGCAGGAGTCCGACGAACGCGAGCCCGGTCAGGTCGCTCGGACTCGGCTCCGCGAGCGACGTCGCGGCGGCGGTCAGTATCTCCAGCGTTTGCTCGAGGAAACCCTCGTACTGCGTGGCGGGCTCGTACTCGACGAGCGGCCAGAGGACGCTCGCGAAACTGGTCGATCGCCCCGGGTACAGCGGGACCGCATCGGTCGCGAGGTGCGAGAGATAGCCGATCGCGAACCCCGCGCCAAGCGGCGTTCCGTCGCGCCGTCGCGCGAGTTCCAGCGCGGCGAGGGCGAGCGGGACGGCGATGAACGCGGAGTGGGCGACCGATCGGCCGCTCGGAACGAGTCCGAACTGCCACGCCAGCGGTTTGTCGAGCAGGTCAGGCAGTTGCGAGGCGATCAGCACGACGAGGACCGGCCGCGCAGCGGGCAGGGCGCCGCGACACCACCGCGAGTAGCCGGAGTAGAGCAGGTACGCGATCGCAGCGTGTTCCCACGGGAGCATGAATGTACGTGGATCGAAGACGCCTCTATCCTCTCGGGTCCGCGTCAGGGACTGAAAGCGGTGTTTCACCGGCTGCGAATCCGCCGCTCCGACGCCGATCGCGCCGTCACTCCGTCGCGGCGGCGACGATCGACGTCGCCTCCTCGGCCAGCTCGCCGGCCCGCGCCTCGTCGCGGGCCTCCGCGGTCACCCGGACCACGGGTTCGGTCCCGCTCGCGCGCACGAGGAACCAGCCCTCGCCGGCGTCGACGCGGACGCCGTCGAGCGTCTCCACGTCGTCGTACCGATCGCGAACCCGCTCGGCGACCCGCTCCATGACGCCCGCCTTGTCCGCCACCTCGATCGACGAGCGCTCGATCGGGTACGTCGAGACCGACTCGACGAGCGCGGACAGCGGCCCCCGATCGGCGACCAGTTCGACGAGTTTGCACGCGGCAAGCGGCGCGTCGGGGCAGAGCGTCTCGTCGGGCCAGATCCAGGCGCCGCTGGGTTCGCCGCCGAACGTGACGTCCTCGGCGGTCGCCCGCTCGGCCACGTAGACGTCGCCGACCGCGGTCCGCGTCACCGACGCGCCCACCTCGGCCAGCGCGTCGTCGACCGCGAGGCTCGTGTCGACCGGCGCCGCGACCCGATCGCCTTCGCCCGCGGCCTCGCGCGCGAACAGCGCCAGCAGGACGTCCTTCGGGACGAACGCGCCGGTCTCGTCGACCGCGACGAGCCGATCGGCGTCCCCGTCGTGGGCGACGCCGATCGCGGCGTCGGTCTCCCCGACCACGGTCATGAGCGTCCCCAGCGTCTCCCGGTTGGGCTCGCTGGGGCGGCCGGGGAACGCCCCGTCGGGCTGGCCGTTCAGCGTCTCGACGCGACAGCCCAGGTCGGCCAACACGCGCGCGGTGATCCCGCCGGCGCCGTTGCCCACGTCGACGACGACCTCCGGCGGCTCCTCGATCGAGACCGCCTCGCGTAGCGTCGCGGCGTGGCGCTCCGTCGCGTCCTCGCGGAATCGCTTCGCGCCGAGGCCGTCCCACGGCCGCAGGTCGTACTCCTCCGACGCCAGGCGCTCTTCGATCGCCTCGCGCGCTTCGGGCCCGAACGCCTTCCCGGAGGGCGTCCAGAGCTTGATCCCGTTGTCCGTCGCCGGGTTGTGCGAGGCCGTCACGACGACGCCCGCGTCCGCGTCGTACGCGCCCACGGCGCGGGCGATCGTCGGCGTCGCCTCGACGCCGACCTCGATCACCTCGGCGCCGCACTCCCGCAGCCCGGCGGTCACCGCGTCCAGCAGTACCGCGCCGCTCGCCCGCGGATCGCGACCGACGACGACTCGCTCGTACCCCTCGGACGCGACCGCGCGCCCGACCGAGAGCGCGAGCGACGCAGTAACCTCTTCGCCGACGGTGCCGCGAATACCGCTCGTTCCGAACATACTGCCCGCTTCTTCGAACCCACAGTTAGCAGTACCGGAACATCGAATTCCGGACGAAAAATCGATCGCGATTGCGTTCTATTCACTGTGTGGACACGACGTTGAGACGATCGTGTACTCGATCGATCCTCTCGCGTCGAGTCGCGCTTTCAAACACGCTACCGATCGCAGCGATCGCGATCGAAAACGGGAGCGGGAGATTTACGGTATCCCGCCGCACTCACTCGAGTAGATGTCGACGCGGCGCCGGATGCGATTCGTCCACGCACAGCTCGCCTGGATGGTGGCGACGATCGTGGTCCTGACCCTGCTCGGCGCGCTGTCGTACGAGCTCGTCTTCGTGTGTTCGCTGATCGGCCTGTTGCTCGTCACCGAACTCACGGCGCCGATCGCCGTGACGCCGGCGTGGCGCCGGCGGCTGCTCGTCCTGATCGCGCTCGGCCTCGTCGGGTTCGCGATCGTCGTCGTCAGGCGGGTTCTCGCGATCCTGCCGCCGGAGGTGTTGCCGGTGTGACGCCGGCTCGACCGCGATCGGAGGGGCCGGAAAGATGACCCCGCGAACGTGGCTCCGCGATCGGGACGGGATCGACTGGCCGCGGGTTCTCCTGGTCGCGCTCTCGGCGGCGGTCCTCGGCAGCCTCCTCGTCGCGGCGACGACCTCGACCGCGGCGTTCGGGCTCTACAACCCCGCGTGGGACGGGACCAGCGAGTTCCGGGACGAGATCGAGTCGGACCCCGGGACGGAACACGAGGTGATCCGCGAGACGGCGCGCTACGACGAGGTGCGGGCGAACGAGACGGTCGCGTTCGTCGTCGCCCCCGAGTCGAGCTACGGCGACGAGGACCGCGAGCGGATTCGCCGGTTCGTCGAGTCCGGCGGGACGCTGGTCGTCCTCGAGAACTTCGGCGAGCCCGGCGCCGACCTGCTCGCGGCCGTCGGCGCCGACGCGCGAGTCGACGGCCGCCTCGTCCTCGACACCCGCCGCTACGATCGCGGGCCGGCGATGCCCGTCGCGACGACCGTCGCAAACCGCTCGCGCACGGCGGGCGTCGAGCGGCTCTCGCTGAACTACGCGACGGCGATCGAGCCGAACGGCGCGACGGTGCTCGTCTCGACGAGCGAGTACGCCTACCTCGGCGACGCCGAGGACGACGAGCTCGACGGCGAGGACTCGCTCGGAACCCGCCCCGTCGCGACGGTCGAATCCGTGGGCGACGGGACGGTCGTCGCCGTCGGCGATCCCAGCATCGCGATCAACGCGATGTACGGCGAGCCCGACAACGCGGCGTTCCTCCGGGCGCAGTACGCCGACGCCGACCGCGTCCTGATCGATCGATCGCACGGCGACGAGGCGCCCCCGCTCGTCGGCGCGGTGGCCGCGATCCGCTCTTCGAGTTCGCTCCAGGCGGCGATCGGACTCCTCGTCGTGGGCGTCGTCGCCGCGCTCTCGCGGCGGCCGCTCGCCCCGACGATCGGCGCCGTCCGGAAGCGCCTGTCGCGGTCGTCGCGCCGTCCCGAGTCGATCGCGACGGCCGAGCTCTCGGGCGCCGAGCGCGCCGCCTCCCTCCGCCGTCGCCACCCCGACTGGGACGACGACCGCGTTCGACGGGTGATAGCAGCCCTTAACCGGACCCGGTCGAAAGGAAGCCAGCATGAGCGAGACGGATCGGACTGACGATCGCGGCGATCCGCAGGCGATCTACGAGGCGGTTCGCAACGAGGTCGACCGCGTCCTGGTCGGCAACGAGGCGGCGATCGAGCACCTCACGATCGCCCTGCTGACCCGCGGCCACCTCCTCATCGAGGGTGTACCGGGGGTCGCGAAAACGACGATCGCGAGCCTGTTCGCCCGCGCGACCGGGCTCGAGTTCACGCGCATCCAGATGACGCCGGACATCCTGCCGGCGGACATCACCGGCACCCACGTCTACCACGAGGACGCCGGCGAGTTCGACCTCCGACGGGGCCCCGTCTTCTCGAACCTGGTGGTCGCCGACGAGATCAACCGCGCGACCCCGAAAACGCAGAGCGCCCTCCTCGAGGCCATGCAGGAGCGGACGGTCACGATCGAGGGGGAGACGCTGTCGCTGCCGGAGCCGTTCATGGTCGTCGCGACCCAGAACCCGATCGAGATGGAGGGCGTCTTCGAACTGCCCGAAGCCCAGCGCGACCGCTTCATGTTCAGACTCGCGATCGACCTCCCCGATCGGGCGGTCGAATCGAAACTGCTCGATCGGTTCGACAGCGAGCCCGACCTCGGCCCCGACGATATCGGTCGTCCCGTCGCCGTCGACGACATCCTCGCCGCGCGGGAGACGGCGATGGCGGTCCACGTCGCGGATCCGGTCAAAGCGTACATCCTCGACCTCGTCGGCGCGACGCGATCGCACCCAGACGTGACGGTCGGCGCCTCGCCCCGGGCCAGCCTCGCGTTCCTCGACGGGGTCAAGGCGCGGGCGGCCGTCCGCGGCCGGGCGTACGCGATCCCGGACGACGCGAAGGCGCTCGCGCCCCAGATCCTCGCCCACCGGCTCGTGTTGAGCACCGACGCCGATCTCGGCAACGTCGCCCCCGACGACGTCGTCTCGGCGGTCCTCGAGTCGGTCGACGTGCCCGACGCCGACATCGACGAGCTCGAATCGATCGCCGGCGAGACGGCCTGATACGCCCTGGAACAGCCCTAACACTCCTGAGACGATCGGAATCGATCCGAGAACGCGAACCGGGGCGCCGATCCGACGCGGATCGCGATCGGTCCTTACGCGTCGGCGGGCGCGCTCGAATCGGCATCTCCGTCCGCGCGCCCCGTCGAGTCTCGCGCTTCCGCCGGCGGCTCGAAGCGGCAGGTGACCAGCCAGTCCGATCGCTCGTCGCCGGCGTCGACCGACAGCTCGACCGGCCGGTCGAGGCCGGCTGCCAGCCCGACGGCGACGAACGACGCGATCGGGTGGTCGAACCGATCGACGTCGCCGAACGCGCCGTTCGCGACCGCGACGGTGACGCGGCCGGTCGCGGCGTCGACGTCCGGCCGGGCGCGGTCGGCCAGTTCGAATCCCTCGACGAGCGCCTCGCACAGCTGCGTCGCCAGCGCCGCGGGGTCGGTCGCCGGCTCGTCGGTCAGCGTTCGCCGAAACTCCCGAAAGAGCGGGCCGCCGGTCGCTTCCAGGAGGAGCCCCCGTCCGGCCGCCTCGAGGACGAACGGCCCGTCCGGGACGTCGGGCGGCTCGGAATCCGCGTGGGCGGGCACGTACAGTTCGGCGCCGTCTCCCGCCGCGACCGGGACGTAGAGCCGATCGTCTCGGAGGCCGAGTTCGGTCGCGATCGCGGCCCCGTTGGCGGCCTGGGCGGCGTAGACGCGCTCGCCGACGTCCGCGGCGACGACCCGCTCGGGCGCGAGGGCGTACGTGAGCACGCTCCCGAACAGCCCGGTCGCGCCGAACGCGACGAGCACCTCGCGACTGCCCGGAAAGAGCGCGCCGCCTGCGATCGCCGCGAGCCCGATCGCCGCGAGCCCGATCGCCGTGCGGCGGTACCTGGACTGGCGGACGCGAGCGTACTCGGCCCGGAGCCGGCGGTTCTCCGCCGCGAGCAGCTCCAACCGGACCGACCGATCGAGGTCGTCCTCGGTCGCGTCGACCCGATCGACCTCTGGAGCCGGACGATCGCCCCTCGCGTCCGATCGCCCGCGCTCGGAGTCGGTTCGATCGGTCCCGCGATCGGTTCTCCGGTCCGTCTCGTCGTCCGCCGTCTCCGTCCGCCGGGCGGTGTCGTCGCTGTATTCGAAGCTCATGGGTCGTCAGTCTCCGTGCGAGAAGGGGCGTCTCCGTCGGCGCCGGTCGCCTGTTCGTCGACCACCAGTCCGAACGCGACCAGTTCGTACCGATGGAGGCCGTAGCTCGCGAGCGCGAGCGCGCCGAGCGTCACCAGTCCGGCGACCCACAGCGGCCGATCGCGGCCCGCGAGCCACGCGACGCCGGCCAGCGAGAGCGCGGCCAGCAGCGTGACCGCGATCAGTCGCGCCGTCGCGCGGGCGCCGGTCGTCCCGCCGAGGCGGACGGCCGGGGCGACGAGCAACCCGACGAACGCCGCCTCGGCGACCGCGAACGGGACGACGCCGATCCCGCCCGGAAAGAGCGCGACCAGCAGGACGTGTCCGCCGGCGATCGCGTACGGCGTCCCGGCGGCGTACCAGACGATCGCGGTAGCGAGCCCCGCCAGAACGCCGAACGGCCCCGAAATCAGCCCGAACGCGGCCGCGACCGCGGCGATCGCGATCGCCTCCGGCCACTGCGAGCGCGCGCTGTCGGGGGCCAACAGCCCGGATTCGAGCCGGCCGGCGGGCGCCGACGACGCGTCGGTCACCGGATCTCACCCCGCGTCCGGTCCGCGCCGGCGGCGAGCACTGCCGAGAGTCGATCGCCGGGGGCGACTTCGAGAGCCCGAACCCGATCCGTGCGGTCGAGGTCCCGGCGGAACCGTTCGAACGCGGCGTACCGATCGTACGCCCGCTCGATATCGGCGAGGTCGCCCGGTTCGTAGAGGACGGTCGGAGCGAGCAGGACGAGGACCTCGGTACCGCCAGCCCGCGCCAGCCCGACGGCGTCGCGAACCGTCGCCGGATCCGAATCGTCCGTGCAGATGATCGTCCAGGCGCGGCCGCGCTGGCGAGCCGTCGCGGCGCGGACCCCGGCGAGCAACGGCTCGGTCCCGACCCGCTCGTGGGCGGGCTCTCGGGTCCGGTAGAAGGCGGCGAGCGTCCGGGCGAAGGGGTCGTCGCCGTCGCCCAGCCGTTCGAGCGCCGATCGGGGGTTCGTCGCGACCGATCGTCCGACCGCGACGGTCGGATCCGTCGATCGACGCTTCCGCGTCCCGCCTCCTTCCGCGCCGTCCCGGCTCCGCGATCTGTCCCCGTCCGGCTCGAGGTCGAGGAGCCGCCTCCGGATCGTCCGGTAGCGCGTCGACCGCTCGATCCGGTTTGTCAGTCCCCCGTCGCCGACCGTCACCAGGCCGAGCGGATCGTCGAGTCGGCGCGCGCTCGTGGCGATCGAGAGGGCGGCCTCGCGCAGGTAGTCGAGTTTCGTCTCGTCCGGCGGCCCCGTTGCGAGCGGCGCGCGGTGATCGACGATCAGGGCCGTCGGCCGATCGGTTTCGCTCTCGTACTCGCGGACGTGCGGGGTGCCGAGGCGGGCCGTCGCCTTCCAGTCGATTCGTTCGGTGGTGTCGCCGGCGACGTACTCGCGGAGCTCGGCCGGTTCGAGTCCCGACCCCGTTCGACCCACCTCGTGCGAGCCCTGGGCGATCGCGACGCGGTCGCCGCCCGATCCGACGTGAACCGCCCGGGGACCGCGGGGTTCGACCGTGACCGTCGGCGTCGATCCGACGTCGATCGCGCTCTCGAAGAGCCCGTCGGTCGCGGTGAGTCGGGCCGGCGCGAACGCGTGGCGACCCGCGACGGGCCACTCGACGGTCGCCGTCGTCCGGGCGGTCGACTCGCCGGGCTCGAGCGAGAGCGACGGCGGCTCGGCGTCGGTCGCGCGACATACCGTCGGCACGCCGGCCGCCAGCGCGAGCGAGAGCGAACTCGGCGCCGACCGCTCCGCGGCGATCGTCACCGGCGTCTCCTCGCCGGTCCGGACGGCGCTCGCGGCGCTCGACTGCGCGACCGTCAGCGACTCGACTTCGGTTCGAAGGGTCGCGACGAACAGGTACTGTCTGGCGAGAATCCACGCGCCGATCGCCGCCGTCGCCGCCAGTAGCAGCGGGCGAGCGAAGACGACCGCGAGCCCCGCGCAGGCGAGCGCGAGAAGCCCCGCCGCCCACAGTCGACGCGTCGGACGCATACACCACTGGTTTTGCGGCGACGAGTTGAACTTACTGGTTGGGCGCGGGACGATCGCCGTCCGGAGCGACGGCCGCTGTCGCGAGCAGGTCGCACAAGTTATTCCGTCGGGACCCGTAGCGGGCGCCAACGAATGCAATTCGTCGAAGAGATCGTCGTCGATGAGTTTCTCCCGACAGTCAGGTCGCTGCTCGCCGGTGCGCTGCGCGATCGAGGGCTCACCCAGAGCGAAGTCGCCGACGTCCTCGGAATCAGCCAGAGCGCCGTCTCCAAGTACGCCCACGGCGACGTCACCGTCAACGATCGCATCGCCAACGATCGGCGCGTCGAAGCCCTCGTCGACGAGCTCGCGGACGGACTCGCGGCCGGCGACGTCAGGCCCGTCCGGGCGCTGATCGAGATCGAGGTCCTCATCCGGGAACTCGAGACCGGCGGCGACCTGCTCGCGCAGTTGCACGAGGAGGCCGTCCCCGAACTCGCCGACCACGGCGAGAGCTTCCGCGTCCACGACCCGGAGAGCGACCTCCGGACCAGCGAGCGCGTCCTCTCCTCGCTCCGTCGCGGGCTGCGCATCCTGGAGAACGCGAGCGGCTTCGCCGGGTTGATCCCCGCCGTCGGCTCGAACCTGGTCGCGTGCACCCCCGACGCCGAGGGCATCGACGACGTCGCCGGCGTCCCCGGCCGCATCTTCGACGTGAAGGGGAAGGCGACGGTGCCGGCCGATCCCGAGTTCGGCGTCTCCGAACACGTCGCGACGGTCCTGCTCGCGGCACGGCGATCGGGCGCGGACGTCTCCGCGGGGATCAACATCAGGTACGACCCGAAACTGCTCGCGGAGTTGACCGACCGCGGTCACGTGACCGCCGAGTTCGACGAGGCCGAGGACGTCGCCTCGAGCGTCGCCGACGCGCTCGACGCCGAACCGGACGCGACCGTGCTGTACCAGACCGGCGGCATGGGGATCGAACCCATTACTTACGTGCTCGGACCGGACCCCGAGTCGGTCGCGGATACGATCCGATCGCTCATCTGAGCGGCCGTTCCTCCCGCCGAGACGCCGCTCACTCCGCTGAGACGCACCCGGGCTGCTTTATCGCTCGAAATCGCATCTGTACATCCCACCATGGCCACCCCGCACACGCCCGCCGCGACCGAGACGGCACAGGAATTCTACGGCCGCTGGGCGCGGCTGTACGACCTGATCGCCCGCCGAACGCCGGGAATCCCCCGACTTCGCGAGCGGGCGGCCGCCGCCTGCCGCCTCGATCGGGGCGACACCGTCGTCGAGATGGGCTGCGGGACGGGCGCGAACCTGCCCTACCTTCGCGACCGGGTCGGTCCCGAGGGCGCCGTCGTCGGGATCGACTTCACGCGACCGGTGCTCGATCGAGCCCGGGAGGTGACCGCCGCGTATGATAACGTCCACGTCGTCCGCGGGGACGCGACGCGGCCGCCGATCGGTCGAGACGGCGAGGTTTCGGACGACGTACCGGGAGACGTCGACGCGATCCTCGCCACGTTCGTCGTCGGGATGCTCGACGATCCGACGGGTGCGGTCGACGACTGGTGCGACTTCGTCGGCCCCGGCGGACACGTCGTGCTCGCGAACGCCGCCAGTAGCGCCGAGTGGTACGCGCCGCCGGTCAACGCCACCTTCCGCGGGATCGTCGTCCTCTCGACGCCGCCCACGACGAAACTGCGGTACGAGAACGATCCGACCCGACGCCTCGACGAGAAGATCGGCGACGCCCACGCCCGGCTTCGCGAGCGATCGGACGCGATCGCGGACGAGCGACACGTCTTCGGCGTCGTACGACTGACCGGCGGTCGGATCGGGTAGTTCTCGCACCGCCTCGGACCGGGATCGCGCCCGACTCACGCCGTCCCGTACAGCCGATCGTGCTCGTCGCAGAACTCCGGATCGCGAAGCTGGGCCTCGATCAGGCCCTCGTGGTAGTGGGCGTTGTAGAGCCGACACCCCTCGCGATCGCAGAACGCCTCGCCCGTTTCGAGGACGTCGTAGGCCTGCAGGACGTACCCGCACAGCGCGTCGGTCGTCCGCGGGTCGTCCTCGATCAGGAACTCTCCGTCCACCCGGTTCTCGAGGACTTCCCGCGGCGGCGTATCGCCCGAGAGCAGGGCGTGTCGTTGCTTCTCCTTGTAATACTCTTCCGGCTTCGCCGGCGCCTCGTAGAGGCCGGGCACCGAGACGATCGCCGGTTGCCCGAGGACGTTCACACGTTTGTGCCAGCGGCCGTCGTGGTCGCCCCAGGTTCCGATCGCCCGATCGAGAACCGCCACGTGCAGCGTCTCGAGCCCCCGTTCCGCGGCGGGAAGCGCGGCGTTGAGCGCCCGCTGGATCCCCACGCCGTCGTAGAGGACGCCCCCTTCGCGCTCGGGATTCTCGAGGGCGCGCTCCTCGTACCGGATCGTCCCGAGCATCGCGTTGCCCGTGTCGCGATCGTAGGGTGAGCGCACGCGCGCCTCGGCGAACCGCTCCGCGAGGCCGTCCGTGCGGTGGACGTCGAGGAATCGCTCCCGGGTTTCGACCGTCGCGTCGACCCGTTCCGCGAGCCAGTCGGCGATCGCGTCGACGTCGGCGACGGTGGTGGGCGCCCGATAGCAGATAACGCGTTCGACCATGTACTACCTAGTCGTACCACTGGGTGAAACAGTTGCGGTTGCCGACCGATCCGTACGACAACCCGGGCGAAACCGACGTTACTCGACCGAATCGCAGATCCGGCGCTGGCGATCGCGGAATCGATGCTGACCGCCGGACCGCGAGACCGGCGCTACTCGCGCAGAAACGCGGGCCCCTCGACCCGCTCGGTCTCGGCGTCGCGCCAGGTGTGGGACGGTTCCCAGCCCAGCTCCCGTTCGGCCTTCGCCGTCGAGAACGCCGACCGCTCGCCGTCGAGGTCGCAGTCCGCGGGGAGGTCGCCGAAGACCGCCTCGACGGTCGCCGCGGTCGGCCGACCGAGGTAGTTGTCCGGGGCCATCGCGTGGTACGCCTCGTGACCGCCGAGGTCCGCGCGGAGGGCGGCGTCGACGATCGAGACCACGTCGCGCACGTCGACGTACGACCAGAAGTTGCCGCTCGGGTCGGCCGTCGCCGGGTCGAAGTCCGCGGCGACCTCGCGGGCTTCGTACTCGCCCGGGTACTGGATCCACGACGGCCGGATCGAGGCGATCGAGATCCCGTGCTTCCGGACCGTCTTCTTCGCGAGTTCCTCGCCGACGAGTTTCGAGGCCCCGTAGCCGTCCTCGGGCCGCTGCGGGTGCGCCTCGTCGATCGGCAGGGAGTCGGGGAGGAACGGCTCGGCGGCGAACGGCATCCCGTAGAGGCTCTCGCTCGAGGTCCAGACTACGTCGGCGCCGGCCCGGCCCGCAGCCTCGAACGCGTGGTACGCGGTTGCGACGTTCGTCAGGACGGTCTCCGTCTCGGGCGCGATCCCCATTCGCGGAATTCCCGCGAAGTGAACGACCGCGTCCGGGTCGTGTTCCAGGATCGTCTCCCACGCCCGTCCCTGCTCCGTGAGGTCGGCCGCGAGGAAGGTGACGTTCTCGCGCTCTCGCGGCGGGCGCTCGAGGTCGACGCCGACGACGTCGTGGCCCTCGCTCGCGAAGTGCTCGACGATCCAACTACCCGCACCGCCGGTCGCGCCGGTGACGACGAGTTTCATGCGCGAACGCTGCTCGCGAGTCCCGAAAACGGTGTGGATTTCCGCGTCCGCGCCGCCGCTCCCGACGAGCGCCAGCGTCGATCGATCGCCGTCGTCAGCGGTACCAGCTCTCTACCGGCCGACCGGCGCCGGCCGCGTTCCCGTCGGTCTCGATGCTCGATCGTGTCTCCGAGACCGCCTCCAAGAGGTGCCGTTCGCGAACGAGATCCCCCGCTTGCATCGCCTTCCGGGCGGCGTTGTCCGCGAGCAAGGCGAGATCGCTCGCCGCGTATCCGGCCGTGTACTCGACGGGAGCCGTCCACGAGACGCCGTCGGCGAGGGGCCGATCGGCGAGGTGAACCTGCAGGATCTCCCGTCGCGCGGGGGCGTCCGGCGGCGGCACCTCGATCCGCTCGTCGAACCGGCCCGATCGGAGGATGGCGTCGTCGACGTCGTCGATCCGGTTCGTCGCGGCGACGACCACGACGTCGTCGCCGTCGACGGTCTCGAGTTCCGTCAGGAACTGGTTGACCATCTGGCGCTGGCTGGCGCCGTCGCGCCCCGCTCGCCGACCCGCGACCGCGTCGATCTCGTCGAGAAAGACGACGCAAGGCTGGTTCGCCCGGGCGATCGCGAACAGGTCGGCCACGTTCTGTGCGGGCTTGCCCATCCACTTGCTCGTCAGGTCCGCGGGCGTCACCTCGAGGAAGGCGACGTCGAGTTCGCCGGCCAGCGCCCCCGCGAGGTAGGTCTTCCCGCAGCCCGGCGGGCCGTACAGCAGGACGCCGTTCGTCGCGGCGAGGCCGTACTCCGCGTACCGATCGGCGTTCTCGAAGGGGTCGACGACGGTCTCGCGCAGTCGCGCTTTCAGGTCGCCCATCCCGCCGACGTCGGCGAAGGTCCGTCCCGTATCCGTCGCGACGAGCGATCGGGCGCTCAGGTCGACGCCGTCGGGCTGGGTCACCGTCCGGCCGTCGCCGACCGCGCTCCCGCCCCAATCGGGGACGCTCGAGTCCGTGTCGTCGACGGCGGCCAGCAGGTCCGCGGTTTCGATCGGCGACCCGTCGCGGAGCGCCCGCCGGGCCGCGTCGGCGACGACGTACTCGAGATCACTCGACGCGTACCCGGCTGTCCGATCGACGACGGGCGACAGCGAGCGGTCGTCCGCGAGCGGTCGCCCTTCGAGGTGGATCTCGAGGATCTCCCGTCGCGCGGGAGCGTCCGGCGGCGGCACCTCGATTCGTTCGTCGAACCGGCCCGTCCGGAGGATGGCGTCGTCGACGTCGTCGAGCAGGTTCGTCGCCGCGAGCACGAGCACCTCCGACCCCGCGACGTCCTCGAGTTCCGTCAGCAGTTGGTTGACCATGCCCCGCTCGCTCGTGCTCGACTGCTCCTCGCGGGCGCTCGCGATCGCGTCGATCTCGTCGAGAAAGAGGACGCAGGGCTGGTTCGCTTTGGCGATCGCGAAGACGTCTCGGACGTTCTCCGCGGGCTTGCCCATGTACTTGCTCGAGAGGTCCGCGGGCGTCACCTCGAGGAAGGCGTAGTCGAGTTCGCCCGCCAGTGCGGCGGCGACGTAGGTCTTCCCGCAGCCCGGCGGACCGTACAGCAGGACGCCGGAGACGGGATCGAGACCGTACTCCCGGAACTGCTCGGGCCGCTCGACCGGGCCGATCACCGACCGCCGGAGCGTCGACTCGAGGTCGGCCATCCCGCCGACGTCGGCGAAGCAGCGATCGGGACTCTGATCGACCAGGTAGGCGGCCTCGAGGTCGGCCTCCTCGGGCTGGATCGGCTCGTCGCCGGGCGTGGAGTCCGCCTCGTCGCGGGGCGAGTCGGCCTCCGCCGCCGAGCCGGACTCCCGTTCGGTCGCGGCCGCGGTCCCGTCTGCGACCGCGGCGTCCCCGTCGGTCGACGCGGCTCCGGTCTCGTCCGTCGCCGACTCGTCGGCCGTCGGCGTGCCGTCGATCGTCCGCCGGATCGTCGTGTGGGCGTACCGCGCCAGTCGCTCGGTGTCCTCGCGGAGGAACGACGCGAGCCAGTCGTGACTCGTCGAGCCGTCGGTCCGGACGTCCTCGACGCTGCGAACGACGCCGATCAGGTCGCGCTCGTCGGGGCGGTACACCTCGGCCACCCAGAACGGCAGGTAAAGCCGCGTCACGTCGACCACCTCGTCGAACGTCCCGGCGTCGACGCCGTCGGGGAGCCCGAACGTCTCCCGGAGGGTGTCGGCGAAGGAGTCGGTGACCGATCGCGGATCGTCGAACGCCGCCGACTGCCGGAGGTCGTCGAACCGCTCCGGAAGCAGCCGCTTCGCCCGCCGGGTCGGGACCCGAAACTCGAGCAGCACGGATCGTCCGAGCCCCGTCTCGTCGAGGCCGAAGTCATAGCCTTCGAGCGAGATATCCACGGTCGACGACGTCGGCGATCGGTACCGCTGGAGCGCCGCGTGGTTGTCGGCCCAGAGTCCATCCAGCAGCGCGACCGCGCGCTCGCTCGAGTCGCCCCAAGGGAGCCGTCCCGGCGCCTCGTATGCGTACTCGACGCGGAACACCGGGTAAAAGACCCGGTGGAGGCGGCTGATCGCGGCATCCTCCCCGACGTTCGCCGCCGCGTACTCCGCCAGCGCGTACCTGATCGGTCCGTGCGCGGGAAGCGTCTCGTCGACGGCGATCCGGGTCGGAATCATTCTCCGGCCGTTCCCCCCGTCGCGATCGATCGGCCGCCGCTCGTCGACCAGTCGTCCAGCGTCGATCGGCTCTGCATCGTCGGTCCAGTAGCGGGTTCGTCGTAGTATTGGTTACGGTTCTGATGGATCACGAATCGAACGCCCGGTTCGCCGGAGCGATTCGAAGGCGCGTCGCGCCGCCGCCGAACCGACCGATCGCGGTCAGTCGATCGCGTCGGACGCGGCGGCCTCGAACCGGACCGCGACCGTCGTTCCCGCCGCCGTCGACTCGAACGAGAGGTCGCCGCCGGAGTGGGCGACGACCCAGTCGACGAGCCAGAGCCCGAGCCCGCTGCCGTGCTCGAGGGTCGTCTCCCGTCCCTCCCGGAGGACGTCGATCTCGTGTTGGGGAATGCCGGGTCCGTCGTCGGCGATCTCGAGCGTCGTCGTCTCGCCGCTCCGACGGACGCCGATTCGAACCGTCGGGCCGTCGCTCGTCCTCGATGCGTCGGTCTCGCAGGCGTCCGGTCGAGAGCCCGCGGAGCGTTGCACCGAGTCGTCCTCGCGAGCGCGCGAGTCGGCGTTCGGAGCGCCGTGTTCGACGGCGTTTTCGATCAGGTTCCGGAGCGCCGCGTCGAGGCCGTTGCTCGCGATGATCGGCGCCGCATCGGGGAGCGAGCACTCGATCGTCGCGTTCGGATGGTCGTCCGCGATCGCGTCGGCGATCGATCGGACCCGATCGACGAGATCGTAGCGCACGATCTCGTGGTCGTCGACGAGGCGGGCGATCGTCGTGGTCTTCTGCGCGAGGGCGTCGAGGTGGTCGCCCTCCGCGGCGATCGCGGCCCCCATATCGGCGAACGGCTCGTCGGCCTCCGCCGCGATCGTCTCGCCGTGACCGTTGACGATACAAAGCGAGTTCCGGAGGTTGTGTCGAAGCACGCGGGTGAACACCTGTCGGAGGAGATCCAGTTCGGCCTCCCGCCGTCGGAGCTGTTCCTCCCGGCGTTTCAGCGACGAGATGTCGCGCATGACGAGCACGCTTCCGCGGTGGTTCGACGTGCGCGACAGCGGCGTCAGCGTCACGTGAAAGTGGTAGCGCTCGTCCCGGCCGTCGATCGTGAGCTCCGCTTGCGCCGTCTCGCCGTCCGCCAGAACGGAGACGAGCGCCGGGTGATCGGCGAACGCGCTCTCGGCGCGCGCCCCGACCACGCCGTCGTCCACGTCGAGGATCCGCGCGGCGGCGTCGTTGAGGTCGACCACGATCCGCTCCCGGTCGAGCGTGACGTAGGGGTCGTCCATCGCGTCGATCGCCGTCCGCCTGGCGATCGGGACGACGCTGAGAAATCCCGCGCCGTACAGCGCCCACGTGTAGAGCACCTCGCTCGCGAGGAAGCCGATCGGCGTCAGATCGTACGACACCGGGACGACGTCGAGGTTCGAGACGGCGTTCAGGAGCAGCGGAAACGGCAGCGCGAGCGCGAGGATGGCGCTCTGTCGTCGACGGGCGCCCGTCGAACTCCAGAACTCGACGATCAACAGCCCGCTCGAGAGGACGACGAGCGCGTACCCGAGTCCGGAGTGGAGCCAGAAGACGGGGCCGTAGTCGACGTCGAAGAACAGCGTTCCGGCCCCGCCGGAGCCGACGCGGAAGACGAGTCCGTGCGCGCCGTTCGTCCAGACGAACGCCTGGCCGGCGAGCAGATAGCCGATCAGCACGGCGGCCACCGCGGCCGAGACGTCGCGCTGATCGGTGTACTCGACGGCCAGCAGGACGCAGCCGACGGCGACCAGTTGCGCCGCGAGGATCCGAAGCGCGTAGATCGCGATCGACCCCGCCACCCGATCGATCGCGTACCCGACGCCCACGCTGGTCGACCACAGGCCGATCGCGATCACGAGAAGGGCGAACCCGGTACTCCCGGGCTTTTCGCGATACCTGTAGGCGGTTCTGAGAAAGCCAAGCGAGAGCGTGCCGATCCCCACGTAGACGACGCCGACGGCGGCGGGGTCGATCGACATCAGTTCGAAGGGATTCACGCACGATCATGATAAATGTGGTGACCGTCACGGCCGACGACCGTACCGCGAATCGCGCGGACGCGCCGGCGAACCGTCCCGAAGCCGTCGCTCGACGGGAGATCGGGGCGAGAGAAGGGGTTTGATCGCCGTGTCGCGCCGCGGTCAGTCGTCGGCGGGGGTCGCGCGGCTGGTGATGTCGACCGGATCGGCGTCGACGCCGAGTTCGTCGATCGCCTCCTGGGCGGCGCGCTTGCCGGAGACGAGCATGGCGCCGAACGTCGGCCCCATCCGCGGGAGGCCGTAGGCCGTCGCGACGGCCATCCCGGTCGCGACGAGGCCGTCGTGGACGAGGCCGGTGTGTTCGACGACGGCGTCCTCGGACTTGCCGACCCACATCGAGTCGTGGCCGGGCGAGTCGTGACCGGGCGCGCCGTAGGAGTCGGAGCCGGTCTGGTCCATGACCTGGCCGCGCTCGCGGGCGTCCTTGACGCCGGGCGCGTCGAGCACGCCGCGTTCGTCGAGTTTCGTGATCGCCATCGCGTCGTGGCCGGTCGCGTCGATGACCAGATCGGCCTCGACGGCGATCGGGTCGACGCAGGTGATCTCGCGGGGCAGGGCGTGGACCGGCGTCCAGTTCATCACGATCCCCGAGACCTTGTGATCCTCGCGGATGACGATGTCGGTGAACTCGGTCATGTTCTGCATCTTCGCGCCCGCGTCGCAGGCGGCCTTGATGAGCCCGGAACAGGCCTCGGGTCCGTTGGCGACGTACAGTCCCTCGCTGTCGGCGGCCTGCTTGTAGTCGACGTCGAGTTCGTCGAGAATCTGCTGGGCGGGGTCGCGGACCGTCACCTTGTTCATCAGGAAGCCGCCGAGCCAGAAGCCGCCGCCGAGGTAGTTGTTCTTCTCGACGACCATCGTCTTCACGCCCCGCTCGGAGAGTTCCTTGGCGGCGGTCAGCCCGGACGGGCCGCCGCCGACGATGATGACGTCGGAGTCCGAGAAGTCCATGAACTCCTCGGTCCACTCCTGTCCGATCGCGCGCGTTACGTCCGCTTCGCCGACCTCACTGAACTGATCGAAGTCGCTCATACAACTAGGTGGTAGGATCCAGTGGTGAAAAGTCTGTCGCGACAGCCGGGTGTGCGCCGGCCGATCGGGATCCGTACGCGCTTCCGTCGACGATCCGCCCGTCGGTATCGTCACGTGTGCCGGTTCCGAACGCTGAAGTTTCAGCCGCACGTACCGGCCGACGATGTATCGCCGCGCGTTCCTCGGGGTCGCCGCGCTCTTCCCGCTCGCCGGCTGTCTCAGTTACTTCGAGGGGGACGGCGAGGAGATCACCGAACCGGGCGACGTCGAGATCGTCTACGACGACCTCGTGCGCGAAAACCCCGGGACGGAGGACGAACGAGTCTACGTCTGGGGGGTCGTCAGGAACGTCGGCGAGCGATCGCTGAGCTACATCGAGATCCGGGCCACGTTCTTCGACGCGGAGGGTGAGGAACTCGAGAGCGTCATCGAGAACGTCGAGGAGGACGTCAGCTCCGGCGAGGAGTGGCCGTTCGACGTCGAATTCCCGCACTTCGGCGAGCGAGCGGCCCGGGTCGCCGGCTACGAGCTCGAACCCGCGACGGGGGTCTAAGTGAACGTCAGCATGGGACAGCCAGGCTCGATCGCCGGACCGCGACCGGGCGCACGAACGAACGAAGCAGTACCGGGCATGCGAACGCAAGAGGCACCGCCGGACACAGTACCGCAGTCGATGCCACCGCTGTCGCCATGACCGATCGCGACGAGGGCGTCTCGACACTCGCGAAACAGGGTGGGATCACGTTCGTCGGCAACGTCGTCAAGGGAGTCCTCAGCTTCGCCATCGTGATGCTGATGACGCGGTTCGTCGCCCCCTCGGTCTACGGGCTGTTCGTGCTGGGGACCTCCGTCATCCTCTTTACCCAGGTGTTCGCGAACCTCGGGCTGCCGCTCGCGATCGATTACTTCGTCCCGCAGTACCTCGACGAGGACGAACGCGGGAAGGCCAAGGGCGTGATCGTTCAGGTGACCGCGACGGTCCTGATCACCTCCTCGCTGGTCGCGCTCGCGCTCGCGCTGTCCGCGACGTCGATCGGCGAGTTCTTCCGGGAGCCGCCGCTGCGGGTCGGCCTCCTGCTCCTCTCGGTGACGATCCCGATGCTGGCGATCTACAACGTCCTGCTGACCTCCTACTACAGCATCAAGAAGCTCCAGTACCGGGTCATCATGCGCGACCTCGTGCGCCCGATCGTCCGGTTCTCGGTCACCGCCGGGCTCCTGCTCATCGGCTGGGGGCTGCTCGGCCTCATCGCCGGCTACGTCGTCGGCCTGTTCGTCGCGATCGCGGTCGGCGCGGCGGTGTTCGTCTACCGGGCGTGGGACCTCCTGACGGTGGAGACGGAACTCGTTCCGCCGGGACCGCTCGTGAAGTACTCGGTCCCGCTGGCGATGACGAGCGTCGTCTTCGTCCTCATGGGCCACGTCGACTACTTCGTGCTCGGCTTCTACCTCGACTCCGAACAGGTCGGCATCTACCGCGTCGGCTACATGCTCGGCTCCGGGCTGATGATCATGTTCAACTCCCTCTCGCCGGTGTTCAAGCCGCTGATCGCCGAGACGCGCGACGACACCGCGCTCGTCCAGCAGCGGTTCCGGGTGATGGCCCGCTGGATCGTCGGGCTGACGATGCCGATCGCGATCGTCCTCTCGCTCGGCGCGAGTTCCTACCTCGCCGTGCTCTATACGCCCCAATACGCCGAGGCGAACCTGGTCGTCGTCCTGCTGGCCGGGGCGTTCCTGTTCAACGTCACCTTCGGCGGTCCCGACGGCTCGCTGCTCCAGGGGATGGGCTACTCGCGGATCGTCTTCGCCAACACCCTCGTCCTCTTCGGGACGAACCTCGTCGTCTCGCTGGCGCTCGTGCCGTTCATCGGGATCGAAGGGGCCGCGATCGGATCGGCGACGGCGCTCGTCGTCGTCGGCTGTCTGACGCTCGTCGAGGTGTACCGACTCGACGAGATCCACCCGTTTACCGGCGAGTTCGCCAAGGTCGTCGGCGCCGGGGTACCCGCGACGATCGCCGGCGCTCCCGTCGTCTTGCTCCTCGACTCGGACCTGCTGATCGTCGCCGTCCTCCCGATCGTGGTCGTCCTGACGTACCTGCTCTCGCTGGTCGCCTCCGACGCGTTCACCGACGACGACGCGCAGATGGTCGCCGAGTTTAGTCCGGCCCTGGAGCGGTGGCTCCCGGCGAGTCTCCTGAACCGGTGATCGACGAGGGGGCGAAGACGGCTCGAACCGGCGACCGCGGTCGACACCGCGCGCCGCGATCGGCGGAGCGGACGATCGCCGTCGATCAGTTCGGATCGCGATTCCGGTCCGACCGCGGCCTCGAGAAGGGGGTTTTCCCGTCCCGGAGCGCCCCGACTTCGCGCACCGAGAGGTAGACCAGCAACGCCCCGAAGAACGTCGCGGGCGTCAGCGTGAGGTGCCATAGCAGCGTGGTGGTAACCTCGTACCCCATCCCGTTCAGAACCTCCGCCGTCCGCTCTAACAGATGCAGAACGGCCGGATGGGTGACGTAGATGCCGACGGCGTACTTCCCCCACGAGGGCAACGGGGTCCCCCTCCCGAGCCCCGGCCGCGAGAGGAGGAACGCGAACAGCGAGATCGCGAACAGCGCCGTTCCGATCGTGTAACTCGCCGCGTACACGGTCTGGGAGAGCGTTTCTCCCGTGACGACGTATCCGAGCACGTATCGCTCTCCGACGTGGAGTGCGCCGAAGAGCCCGGTCGCACCGAGGTACACCCGACTTCGATCGGTTTTCGGCCGCCAGTCGCGAGCGCCGACGTAGTAGCCGAGACCGGTGTAGAAGAACCCGAAGAAGAGGGCGTCCCGAACCTCGAACGGTACGTCAACGAACATCGTGTAGCTCGTTCCCAGGAGACCGACGACGTGGAAGGCGAGCGAAATCGGCACCAGATACGCCGTCTTGCCGGCCTGCGCGAAGGTGTGGACGAGCAGTAGCGAGAACACAAGCGCCGGAAGGAACCACAGGACGACCGACACGGAGTCCCCGTAGTAGAGGAGCTCGAGGGGCGAGAGAAATTCGACGAGTTGCCGAACGCCGCTACCGACGGGGTCGCCGTTTTCGGCGCCGTCGAGCACGACGGTTCCCGCGAGAAACACCGGCACGGTGAGCGCCAGCCCGAACGCGTAGAGCGAGACGATCGTGGCCGTCCGTTCGACGAGGTAGGCGGCCGGATCTCGATCCGCCGTTTTACGGGCGAACAGGTAGCCGGATGTCATGAAAAAGAACGGAACGGCGAACCGCGCCGTCGAATCTATCGTGAAATTAACCATATTGCCGTACATCCCGAGACCTCTGAACGGATCTGTATGGATCATGACAACAAACGCCATCGCGATTATCCGCACCGAATCGATGCTGTGGATCCGATCGGTCATTTCCCGTGAGAACCTTATTTCCGAGTATGATCTTTTTGGATCGGACGAATTTGTACTGACAGTAAAAAACAACGTCCGGGATGAATACCGGAAATTTCTGTCTCATTTCACACACATCTATCACTGGTGTGACTTATCTGGCGGACGCGCCGACGAATTCGACTTCGGGAACGTGATGCGACGCGAGCCGCTGCTCGACGCAGCTCAGTCGTCCAGAAACTCCGTGTCGCTGCCCGTGGTCGTCCGATCCTCCGGCGACGTCCGGTCCTCTTCGTCCGCGGCGCCCTCGATTACGCCTTCGCGCCACGTCCCCAACCGGAACCACGCGACGGCGACGACGAACGAGGCGGCCATCCCGAACGAGAACGCCCACCAGATCCCGTCGGCGCCCCAGTCGAGCGCGCCGACGGTGATCCCGAGACCCGGAATCGTGATCGTCCAGGCGAACGCGAGCACGAGCGCGACGGGAACCCGGAACACCCACCGCGAGAGAAACGAGAGCGCCATCGCCGCCTTCGTGTTTCCGGCGCCCCGGAGCGCGCCCTGGATGACCATCACGCCCGCGAACAGCGCCCAGAACGGCGCCATGATCCGCAGGAAGCGGACACCCTCCGCGATCACGTCGGCGTCGGCGACGAAGACGCGCATGGCCGCCGCCGGGAAGGCGACGAGGACGGCCGCGACGGCGAAGATGATCGCCATCGTCGCTGCGGTCGCCGTGCGCGCGACCGCGGCCGCCCGATCGGGCGTCCTCGCGCCGAGGTTCTGACCGACGCCGGTGGCCGTCGCGTCGCCGACCGCGCCCGAGACGGCCCACGTCACCGACATCAGGCGGACGCCGATCCCGTACGCCGCCGTGGGTGCGGCGCCGAATCGAGCGACGAAGCCGGCCATCGCGACCGCGGCGAAACTGCGCGCCCAGCCGTCGATCGTGGCCGGATAGCCGACGGCGATCAGCCGCCGCTGGAGGTCGAGGTCCGGCGCGAGGTCGCCCGGCCGGAGCCGAACGCCGAATCGCCCGTCCAGCAGGATGGCGATCCCAGCCGCCGTCGCGAGGCCGCGGGCGACGAACGTCGCGATCGCCGCGCCGCGGGTTCCCATCGCGGGCGCCGGCCCCCAGCCGAGGATCAAAAACGGGTCGAGCACGACGTTGATCCCGGCGGAGACGAGCACGAGCCACATCGCCGTCTTCGTGTCGCCGGCGCCCTGCAGCGACGATCGGAACGCGAAAAACAGGAACGTCAACGGCAGCGCGAGGAAGATCACCTCGATGTAGGAAAGCGCCTCGGCGAACACCTGCTCCTGGGCCCCGATGAGTCGAAGTAGCGGGCGTCGGAACGCCAGTCCGATCGCCGCGAGCGCCGCCGAGACGGCCAGCGTGAGCAGGATCGTCTGGGCGACGACCCGATCGGCCGTCCGATCGTCCCCCGCGCCGACGTACTGGGAGACCAGCGCGATCGTCGCGGCGGTGATCCCCATCGCCGTCGAGACGAACATCCACGAGAGGGGAAACATCAGGGAGACGGCGGCGACGGCCTCGCTGCTGACGCGGCCGACCCAGAACATGTCCGCGAGGTTGTAGACGGTCTGGAGGAGGTTGCCGAGCACCACCGGCCACGCGAGGTGCAGCAGTTTCGGGGGAATCGCCCCCGTCGTCATGTCCACTCGCTTCCGCTCGGTCCCCGACACGGTATCGTCCGACTCTCGTTCGGCCGTCGGAAAAGCACTCCCCTTCCCCGTCCCCGTTGCCGGCTCCGCGGCGATCGCCGATCCGGTCGGACCGACGCGCGCTACGCATCGAAATCGGCCGTCGGTCCGCCGTCGAACCCGGCTGCTATTCCGTGGCCGTCGCCTCGTTGTGGTCCTCGCGCACACGCGTTGAGTGCGCCCGCGAACGCACGCACACCCGCGCTGTCTGCCGGTTTCGGCGAAAGCGTTATCAGAGACTCAATCGTACCGAGCCACGATGATCGATATCCGTTTCTCCGATCACCGCGCGCGAGGAGGTGAGCCGGCGTGGAGCTGATAATCACCGAGAAGGACAACGCAGCCCGTCGGATCGCCGACATCCTGAGCGGCGGCACCTACGATTCGAGCCGCGAGAACGGCGTCAACGTCTACGAGTGGGGCGGCAAGCGGTGCGTGGGGCTGTCGGGGCACGTGGTCGGCGTCGACTTCCCGCCGGAGTACTCCGACTGGCGGGACGTCGAACCCGTCGAACTGATCGGCGCGAGCGTCGAGAAGACGCCCACGCAGGAGAACATCGTCGCCACGCTGCGCATCCTCGCCCGCAAGGCCGCGCGGGCGACGATCGCGACCGACTACGACCGCGAGGGCGAACTGATCGGCAAGGAGGCCTACGAGATCGTCCGCGACGTCAACGAGGACGTCCCCATCCGCCGGGTTCGGTTCTCCTCGATCACCGAAAACGAGGTCCAGAACGCCTTCGACGAACCCGACGAGCTGGACTTCGATCTGGCCGCCGCAGGCGAGGCCCGCCAGATCATCGACCTCGTCTGGGGCGCCGCGCTGACGCGGTTTCTCTCGCTGTCGGCGGGCCAACTCGGCAACGACTTCATCTCGGTGGGCCGGGTGCAGTCGCCGACGCTCAAACTGATCGTCGATCGGGAGCGCGAGATCGAGGCGTTCGATCCGGAGGACTACTGGGAGCTCTTCGCCGACCTGGTGAAAGCCGACGCAGATGCCGCGTTCGAGGCCCAGTACTTCTACCGCGACGAGGACGACAATGAGGCCGAGCGCGTCTGGGAGGAGGCCATCGCCGAGGAGGTCTACGAGACGCTCGCGGCGAGGGACAGCGCCACGGTCGTCGACGTCAACCGGCGCACGCGCACGGACACGCCGCCGACGCCGTTCAACACGACCCAGTTCATCCGCGCGGCGAGCGCGATCGGCTACTCCGCCAAGCGCGCGATGTCGATCGCCGAAGATCTGTATACCGCGGGCTACATCACCTACCCGCGGACGGACAACACCGTCTATCCGGACGACTTAGATCCCGAGGAACTGCTCGACGACTTCGTCGGCCACACGACGCTCGGCGAGTCCGCCGAGTCGCTGCTGGAAAACGACGACGTCGTCCCCACCGAGGGCGACGAGGAGACGACCGACCACCCACCCATCCACCCCACGGGCGAGATCCCGTCCCGCGGCGACGTGAGCGACGACGAGTGGGAAATCTTCGAACTCGTCGTCCGCCGGTTCTTCGCGACCGTCGCCGAGGCCGCCGTCTGGGAGCACCTCAAGGTCGTCACCGAGGTCGACGACTACCGCCTGAAATCCAATGGCAAGCGGCTGGTCGAACCCGGCTACCACGACGTCTACCCGTACTTCAACACCAGCGAAAACTTCGTCCCCGACGTCGACGAGGGCGAGGAACTCGCGATCGACGGCGTCGAACTCGAGGAGAAACAGACCCAGCCGCCGCGCCGGTACGGCCAGTCGCGGCTCATCGAGACGATGGAGGATCTGGGAATCGGGACGAAGTCCACCCGCCACGACATCCTCGAGAAGCTGTACGATCGCGGCTACGTCGAGAGCGACCCGCCGCGACCGACGCGGCTCGCGATGGCCGTCGTCGAGGCGGCCGAGAACTACGCCGATCGCGTCGTCAGCGAGGAGATGACCGCGCAACTCGAGCGCGACATGGACGCGATCGCGAGCGGCGAGGCGACGCTGGACGACGTCACCGAGGAGTCCCGGGAGATGCTCGAGCACATCTTCGCGAACCTCGCGGACTCGCGCGACGAGATCGGCGATCACCTGCGCAAGTCGCTCAAGGACGACAAGCGCCTCGGCCCGTGTCCCGAGTGCGGCGAGGACCTCCTCGTGCGCCGGAGCCGCCACGGATCGTACTTCGTCGGCTGCGACGGCTACCCGGACTGCGAGAACACCCTCCCGCTGCCCTCGACCGGCAAGCCGCTGATCTTGGAGAGCGAGTGCGAGAAACACGGCTTAAACGAGGTCAAGATGCTCGCCGGTCGCCAGACGTTCGTCCACGGCTGTCCGCTCTGCAAGGCCGAAAACGCAGGCGAGGGGCCGATTCTGGGCGCGTGTCCCGAGTGTGGAGACGAACACGACGGCGAACTCGCGGTCAAGACCCTCCAGAGCGGCTCCCGCCTCGTCGGCTGCACCCGCTACCCCGACTGCGAGTACTCGCTGCCGCTACCCCGGCGCGGAGAGATCGAGGTCACCGACGAGTACTGCGACGAGCACGACCTGCCCGAACTCGTCGTCCACAGCGGCGACGACCCCTGGGAACTCGGCTGTCCGATCTGCAACTACCGCGAGTTCCAGGCCCGCGAGAGCGACTCGGGATCGGACCTCGAAGCGCTCGACGGCGTCGGCGCGAAGACCGTCGAGAAACTCGCCGAAGCCGGCATCGAGAGCCTCGACGACCTGACCGAGAGCGACCCCGACGCCGTTGCGGAGGACGTCGAGGGCGTCAGCGCCGATCGGATCCGGGACTGGCAGGCGAAGGCCTGACCCCGCCGATTGGCAGCCCGGTCGCGACGACGGAGCGGCCGAAGCCAGTGTCTTTTTGCTCGCCGGGGACCCAGGGGCGACCGATACCAGTGACCACCCCGATCGCCACGGCCTTCGCGGGGATCGTCTTCGGCGTCGCCCTCGCCGCGCCGCCGGGACCGATGAACGCCATCATCGCCGAGGAGAGCGTCGTCCGCGGCTGGTCGGCCGGCTTCCGGGCCGGTCTCGGCGCGATGCTCGCGGACGTCCTCTTCTTCCTGCTCGCGCTGGCCGGCGTCGTCGCGGTCATCGATCGGTACCCCGCGGTCCGGCCCGGCCTCTACCTCGCCGGCGGCCTCCTCATGTGCTACTTCGCCGTCGGCGCGATCGAGGAGGCCCGATCGGCGGCCTCGTTCACGGACGGCGGCCGCGCCGGTTCGAAGGGCTTTCGCAAGACGTTCGTGCTCGCGCTGACGAACCCCTATCAGATCGGATTCTGGCTCACCGTCGGCGTCGGCCTGCTCCGGGCCGGCAGCCTCGACGTCTTCGCGCACGTGCCGGGCGTCGGCGAACTCCTCGAAGGTGCGCTCGTCGTACAGACCGGGTCGCCCGCCCTACTGCTCGGGTTCTTCGGCGGAATCGCGGTCTGGATCGTCGCCTACCCCGCCGCGCTGGTCGCCGCGGGCCGGCGGGTCGACGCCTTCGCACCGATCGTCGCCGCCCTCAGCGCCGTCGTGCTGGCCGGCTTCGGCCTGCTCTTTCTCGTCGTGGGCGCGCTCGGCGTCCTTTGAGCGGACCGCGCGATCGTCGCGGGGCCGACGGCGTCGTCAACCCGTCGCGATTCCTCCCGCGCGGCTACGAGCCCTCGTCCCGCTGCTCGTCGTCCGACGCCCCCTCGCGATCGGACGCCTCATCGGGGGAGTCCGAACCGTCGTTCCGATCGCGACGCTCCGCCGCCGTCGGTTCGTCCCGGCTCCGCGGTTCCTCCGACGCGCGTCCGTCCCAGCTACGCGGCCCGGCCCACGAGGCGGACTCGTCGGTGCCGTCGTCGATCGCGTTCCGTTCGCCGGCGTCGGCGGATCGAGCGGTCCCCGCCCGGTCGAGACGATCGCGGCGATCGGCGACCGACCCCGCGTCAGCGCGCACCGCCGCTCGCTGTTCGGGGATGGGATCGAGGGCGTCGGTCGTGTCGCCGAGGATCAACAGCGCGTAGTAGCGGACGTAGGCGCGGACGGGCGCCGCCGCGAGCGCCACGCCGTACTGATAGGCGAGGGACGCGACCAGCAGCGCGACGACGGCGACCCATCCCAGGCTCTGGTCGACCGCGGTCAGTCCAAGCGCGGCGACCGCGAACAGCAACACACCGAAAATAGTCGCGACGAACCCGATACCCGTGATCACGAGCCAGAGCGTACTCCCGATCGTCCACGCGACGACGAGAAACCCGACGGCTCCCCACGGGTTCGATCGCATCGCGCCCGCGAACGCTCGCCAGCCGCCGATCGGGCCCCGATCGTCCAGGAGCATGATCGGGACGACGAACGCCGTCGTGAGCGTGTCGACGGCGTGCCAGCCGACGAACGCGGCGGCCGCGACGAACGCGATGACGGCGATCTCGCCCGCCGACAGTTCGTCGGGCGCGGCGATATCGCCCGCGTAGACGACGGCGGCGACGGCGATCGCGACGACGGCGATCGCGCTGAGCGCGAGGGAAAGGCGAAACAACAGGAGCCAGCACCCGCGCCGGCAGTTCGCCCGCAGGTCCCGCCGGAAGCGAACGGCCTCCGTCCGCAGCGAGTCGACGAAGACGAACTCGAGGACTGCACTGACGTACGCGAAGCCGATCACGACGCCGAGCCCCACTGCCAGAAGCGCGAGTTCGGTCGTCGCGCCGGTCGGATCGTCGAACACGTCCCAGATCGGCTCGAGACTCGCGTTGAGCAGGTGGCTCGAGAGTCCGAGTCCGCCGAGCAGGAAGACGACGACCCCGAGTTTGAGCCAGCCCCGACCGCCGAGCGACCCGAAATAGCGACGGGTGACCGAGAGCGCGTTCCCAAGATTACTGCTGGCATACATGTTACTATCCTAACGTCTGCAGCGCCAAACTAAAACGATTCTGATGCGAGGAGAGCCCCGAAGACTGATGCAGCGGCGCGCGCCCGCAGTCGTCGCCGAAGTCGAGCACGCGATCGGAAATGGCGGCCGCTACGAACGGACGTTATGTCCGCGACGGCTGGCGACGACTCGCCGCTAGTCGCCCATCGCGGCGATCTCGTCCTCGAGCCACTCCTGAAACCACTTGACGCGCTTCAGGCGCTGGTGGGCGATGCCCTCCGCGGTGTCGCTTTGGACCCGCGCGGCGGCGTCGTAGCCGCGTTCGAGGACGCGTTCGACCATCTCGTCGGCGTCCATGTGGCAGCGGGCCTCGTACCCCATCCGCAGCAACATCAGCGCGGTCCCGTTGGCGCCGATCTTGTCGAGCAGGTCGGCCTCGATGAGACACTGGGTCTCGAGCGACAGATCGGTCAGATTGCCCTGGTAAGAGTGATGTTCGACGGCGCGACACACCTGGTGGACGAACGACTCCGGGTACTCGGCGCGGGAGGTCAGGTACTCCCGGGCGACGCGAGCGCCGGCTTCCGCGTGGAGTTCCTGATCCGTCTCGAGTTTCGCCACGTCGTGAAAGAGCGCGGCGACGCGCGTCACGTCCGGGTCCGCGCCCTCCTTGTGGGCGATCTCTTCGGCGAGTTCGACGACGTTGAGGATGTGGTTGTGCCGGTACTCGGCCGAGTGCCACGGGTACCAGCGCATCCGGCCGCCTTCCTCCTCCTTCTCGACGCTGGCCGAGAGGTACTCGAAGACGAAGCCTTTCATCTCTTCGAACTCGGCGTCGGTCACCCTCGTTTCTTTTATCTCGACGCCCACGACAGATCCCTCCGCAATAGATGAACGATAGTCATTAGCTGAATGTAAGGTAGTTTCGCTCTTAGGCCTTTGGTTCGGCATGCGACCCAGTCGCAGTGGTGATGCGCTCGGCCGCGATACCTATCGAAATTGTGACTACTTCGGCGACCGCCGATCGGACACGGTGTCGCCCGCCGACCGCCGCGGGGTCCGCGATCGGCGTCTGCGATCGTGCGACTTGGTCGCGATCGACGCGGCTCCCAATCCTAGGCAATATCCGTTAAAGTCAAACAGGCGGCACGGGAAATGGGGGTATGAGCAGCGAACAGGAGCAGGAGTCGATCCGGTGTCTCGTCGCGAAGGTCGGGCTCGACGGTCACGATCGCGGTGCGCACGTCATCGCTCGCGCGTTCCGCGACGCCGGCTTCGAGGTCATCTACTCCGGTCTGCACAAGGCGCCGGAAGAGATCGTCCAGGCCGCCGTCCAGGAGGACGTCGACGTCCTCGGGATCTCCATCCTCTCGGGCGCACACGATACGCTCGTTCCGAAGATCATGGACGGACTGGCGGAGTACGGCGCCGAGGAGGACACGCTCGTGCTCGTCGGCGGCGTGATCCCCGAGGAAGACCGGGACGAACTCAGGGCCCAGGGCGTGGCCGAGATCTTCGGCCCCGGAACGTCGATCGAGGAGACGATCGAGTTCGTCCGCGAGAACGCGCCCGAGCGATGAACGCGGACGACGAATCGTTGCTCGAGGCTCTGCTCGAGGGAGAGCACCGGGCGCTCGCCCGCGTCATCTCGAAGATCGAGAACCGATCGCCCGGCTACCGGGACCTCGTTTCGGAACTGTACGCGCACACCGGCGAAGCGGACGTGATCGGCGTCACCGGCTCTCCGGGCGCCGGGAAGTCGACGCTGGTCGACAAACTCGCCGAGGCCTACCGCGACGGCGGCGAGACGGTCGGCATCATCGCGATCGATCCCTCCTCGCCGTTCACCGGGGGCGCAGTGCTCGGCGATCGCATCCGGATGGCCTCGACGGTCGGCGATATGGACGTCTTCGTCCGGTCGATGAGCGCCCGGGGCACGCTGGGGGGACTCTCGACCGCGACGGCGGACGCCGTGAAGGCGATGGACGCCTTCGGCAAGGATAAGATCATCATCGAGACCGTCGGCGCCGGCCAGAACGAGATCGACGTCGTTCGCACGGCCGACACCGTGGCCGTGCTCGTGCCGCCCGGGTCGGGCGACGACGTCCAGACCCTGAAAGCCGGCATCCTCGAGATCGCGGACGTCTTCGTCGTCAACAAGGCCGATCGGCCGGGCGCCGATCGGACCGTCCAGGAGCTTCGCGATATGATCCACCTCGGCGAAGCGGGTGGAATGGGCGGCGGCGGACACCACGGCGCCGACGCGATGGGCGCCGGCGGTGGCGGCCGGGGTAACCGCGGAGACGGGACAGACGGAAGCGGGGGTGCCGGAAGCGCCGAACCCGAACGGTGGAGCCCGCCGATCGTCGAGACCGTCGCGACCACGGGCGACGGCGTCGGCGAGTTCATCGACGAACTCGCCGGCCACCAGCAGTACCTGGTCGACTCCGGGGCGAGCACCGAGAAGGCCCGCCGGCGCTACGCCGAGGAGATCCGGACGCTCCTGCGCGAGGACGTCCACGCGCTGCTCGAGACCGAACTCGAACGGGCGGGCGGGATCGACGAGCTCGCGGACGCCGTTCGCGAGGGGGAGACGGATCCGTACACGATCGCGAGCGACCTCCTCGCGCCGGTCGAGGAGTGCCTCGGCGAACTGGAGACGACCGGCGCCGATCCCGAGTAGGGCCGCCCCGCGATCGACCGCGCGATCGGTTACGAGGGGCAGGATCTGCGTTCGAACCGCACTTCTAAGGCACGCGCTGTCGTACGAGCGGCGTATGGAAGCCCGCACCGTCCTCGGCGCCGCGATCGGAACCGTCGGCGCAGCGGTCCTCGGGAATCGCCTCCTCAAACGGCGCGCGAGCGAGTTCGAGAACCCGCTACCGGGCATCGAACGGACCTACCGCTGGCGCGGGATCGAGGTGACCTACACCGTCGCCGGCGATCCCGCCGATCCGGACGTGTTGCTCTGTCACGGCATCCACGCGGGCGCGAGCAGCCACGAGTTCGAGCCGATCGTCGAGCAGCTGTCCGAGAACTACCGCGTCTTCGCGGTCGACCTCCCCGGATTCGGCCGCTCGGAGCGGCCGCCGTTAATCTACTCGCCGACCCTCTACGCCGAGTTCATCCGGGACTTCGCGGCCGACGTCACCGACGAGCCGATCGTGGTCGCCACTTCGTTGACCGGCGCGTTCGCGGCCGACGCCGCCGGCGAGACCGAAACGGAGCACCTCGTGTTGATCTGCCCGACCGACGAGACGACGACCGAGCGGCCGTGGCTCCGGACGCTCGTCCGGACGCCGATCGTCGGCACGACGCTGTTCAACCTCCTCGCGAGCAAGCCGTCGATCCGCTACTTCTACGATCGGGACGGCTACTACGACGCCGATCGGATCAGCGAAGAGGAGGTTGAGTACGCCTGGAAGAGCGCCCACCAGCCGGGCGCCCGCTACGCCCCCGCCTCCTTCACCGCGGGGACGCTCGACCCCGACTTCGACCTCCAGACCGAACTCGCGGCGCTCGACGTTCCGGTGACGCTCGTCTGGGGTCGCGACGCCGAACTCGTCCCGCTCCGCGAGGGGCGCGACCTCGCCGAGGCCGCCGACCTCGAACTGGTCGTCATCGACTACTCGACCATGCTTCCCCACGCCGAACACCCTGACAAGTTCGTCGAGTACCTGAGCGCCGAACTGCCGCGCGCGGAGCGGTAGAGCGATCGGGGCGAAAATTCCGACCCGGCCGCGTCGATCTCGGACGTCGACTAGCGGTCGTTCGATACGCGCCCGATCGCCGTCGCGTCCGGGACGGAGTCGGCGGCGATCGGACCTTCCCGACGCGATCGCGGGTCCCGGCGAACGGTTCGATGCTGATCGCGTTCCGGGACGCGCGGTACTCGGTCGAAACCGAGCGCGCGTGAACTGCGGGATCGAAGATCGTATTCGAACGCGCGCAACCGTTTTCCGTGCTTCTGGCCTCCGTTAGACCGTGACCCAGTTGACGGATTCGCCCGGCATCCACCACGTAACCGGGCTCGCCGACGATCCGCAGACGAACGTGGACTGGTACGCCGGAACCGTCGGGCTGCGGTTTTGCAAACGGACCGTGAACTTCGAGGACATCCTCGGCTACCACCTCTACTACGGCGACGCGATCGGCTCCCCGGGAACGGTCGTCACCTTCTTCCCGACTGCGGCGGCCGATCCGGGACGCGTCGGCTCGCCGCAGCCGACGGCGCTCGCGTTCGCCGTTCCCGAGGGGAGTCTCGGATACTGGACCGATCGGCTGGAAACGCGTGGAATCGACGTCGCCGAGAGGAGCCGATTCGACGAGCGCACGCTCTCGTTTGCGGACCCGGACGGGACGCCGATCGAACTCGTCGCGGTCGCGGCCGATTCCGAACCCCGCGGAACGGAGCCTTGGATCGACGGCCCCATTCCGGAGTCGGCAGCAGTACGGGGCATTCGGGGCGTCACGCTCGACTCCGTGAACCCGTACGCGACGGCCGCGACGCTCGAAACGCTCGGCTTCGATCGGGGCGGCCAGGAAGGCCATCGGGTCCGCTACCGCGCGAGCGGCGATCGGGCGACGACCGTCGACGTCCTCGATCGCCCGCCCGAGTTCGGCAGGGAGGGACCGGGGACGTTCCACCACGTCGCCGTCCGCGCGCCGGACGTCGAGGAACTGTACGACTGGCACGATCTGTTCCGGGAGCGCGACTACGACGTTTCCCGGGTGAAAGATCGCCACTTCTTCCACTCGCTGTACGTTCGCGAACCCGGCGGGATCCTGTTCGAACTGGCGACGGAGACGCCGGGGCTGGCGACCGCCGAAGACGAGAGCGGCGCGCCGGTGGCGGGCGAGTCGCTGTACCTGCCACCGCGGTTCGACGCGGACCGATCGCTGATCGAGAGCCAACTGCCCGAACTCCGCCTCCCGGACGACGCCGGAGCAAACGACGCGGGGCTGGACGACGAATCGACTCGCGAGGGCGAATGACGGGTTCCGGCGGGGCGATCGATCCGCACGGTGACGAGGAAATCCTCATCGCGGGCGCGCCGGCCGCGGCCGCGAACGCCGCGCTCGTCTTGCTCCACGGACGCGGCGCAACCGCGCAGGGCGTCGTCAACCTGTTCGAACCGGTGTACCGGCACGGGCTCGCGGTCCTGGCGCCGCGGGCCCGACGGAGTCGCTGGCTGCCGAACCCGATCGGCGCTCCGATCGCCGACAACGAACCGTGGCTGGGGTCGGCCGTCGATCGGGTCGGCGCAGCCGTCGAAACGGCGGCCGACGCGGGTGTCCCCGCCGATCGAACGGTGATCGTCGGATTCTCGCAGGGAGCCTGTGTCGCGGCCGAGTTCGCCCTTCGACGGCCCCGGCGGCTGGGCGGCCTGTTCGTCCTCTCCGGGACGATCCCGGAGCCGTCGATCGGCGGACGATCGCTCCCGCAGGGATCGCTTTCCGGGACCCCGGTGCGGCTTGAGTGCGGCGACGACGATCCGTACGTGCCGATCGATCGGGTCAGAGAGAGCGCTCGCGTCTTCGAGGCCCGTGAGGCCGACGTGACGACGCGGATCGCACGGGGCGCGGGCCACGCGGTGACGGACGAGGGGTTCGCGGCGCTCGGCGCTCAGCTGGAAACGCTTCTGGAAGGCAAATCGTGAGAAGTGCAACTCGGTAGCCTCGTTTCGGACGATGGCAACCCGCGGCGATCGCGTTACTTCGGCGAGAACGCGAGCACGCGTTCGCCGGTCGTCTCCGAGACGGAGACCTCGATCTCGACTTCGAGACCGGATTTTACCTCCTCGAGGTCGACGCCGACGACCTGGCCGGTGAGTCGCACGGGCCCGAAGTTCGCGATCGCGGTCGCGAACGGCGCGTCCGCCTCGAACGCGGGCGTCGGCACGTACGTGACCGTGAAGGCCTCGATCTCGCCCGTCTCGGGGAGAGGCACGTCCGCGAGATCCGTCGCGCCGCAGTCGGGGCAGACCCGCCGCGGCGGCAGCGAGCCGTGTTCGTTCGAACACTCGAGGTAGTACGCCTCGCCGTCCTCGGCGGCGTCGAGCCACTCGTCGAAGCCCGCGTCCTGGACGCCGTCTTCGGTGTCGCTCATCAGTTCACCACCTCCAGGACGTGAACCGTCGCGCTCGCGACCGTGCCGCCCGCGTTGTGGGCGACGCCGACCGCCGCGTCCGCGACGTGCTCGCTGTTCGGGTGCTCGCCCGAGAGGAGTTTCGCGACCTCGGCGATCTGAGAGGCGCCGGTCGCGCCGACCGGATGTCCCTTCGCCTTCAGACCGCCCGAGAGGTTGATGGGCGTCTCGCCGTCGGCCGTCGTCCGGCCGTCGCGAGCCGCGGAGATCCCCTCGCCGACCTCCTCGATGCCGAGCGCCTCGATCGCGAGCACCTCGGCGATCGTAAAGCAGTCGTGGACCTCCGCGAAGTCCACGTCGGCCGCGTCGATGCCGGCTTCGGCGTAGGCTTCGTCGCCGGCCTCGACTGCCGCGGGAGAGCGCGCGAGGAACTCCCGATCGTGGAGGGCCATCCGATCGCCGCCCTGTCCGGTGCCGGTGATCGCGACGGGGGCGTCGAGATCGTGGTCCTCGGCGTAGTCCTCGCTCGCGAGGACGACCGCGGCCGCGCCGTCCGAGATCGGACAGGAGTCGTACAGTCCCAGCGGACTGGAGACCTGCGGCGCGTCGAGAACGTCCTCGACGTCGATCGCGCGCTGGTACTGGGCCTTGTCGTTGGCGAGTGCGTTCTCGTGGTTCTTGACGGCGACGTGGGCCAGATCCTCGCGCTCGCCGCCGTACTCGGAGAAGTAGGCGTGTGCCATCAGCGCGTAGGCGCCCGGGAAGGTCATCCCGGCCCGCACCTCCCAGAGGTCGTCCGCGGCGATCGCGAGCGCCTCCGTCGCGCCCGCCGTTCCGAGGTTGGTCATCCGTTCGGCGCCGCCGACGAGGATCACGTCCTCCTCGCCGTTGCGGATCCGCTTGACCGCGTCTCGAACGGCGGTGCCGCTCGATGCGCAGGCGGACTCGTAGCGCGTCGCAGGTGCCCGAACCCCGGCGGCCTCGGCCATCAGCGGGCCGTGGTGCCCCTGGTGTTCCGAGAGTTCCCCCATGAAGTTCCCGTAGAGGAGCGCCTCGACGTCGTCGCGCGGGACGCCGCTGTCGTCGAAGGCAGTAACACTCGCTTCCGCGAAGAGATCCCGGCTCGTCCGTTCGGGCGCGTTCCCGAAGGGTGTCAAGCCGACACCTGCCACACGTACGTCACTCATGATCAGGTGTAACGGATGGACCCGTTAATACTCCGCGGTTCACACGTAAACGTACACCATCTTTGCTGTCGATTACCGGTCGGCTACCGAACTCCGGACGACAGCGGGCGAATCGACGCGACCGACGTTTTCAGCGGGCTTAAGGCCGGTACGGTCGACGTACTGGTATGGCAACGATCTCGTTCGACCTCGAGTTACTCACCGAACTGACCGAAACGAGCGGCGTCCCCGGCTACGAGGACCGGGTTCGCGATCTGGTGATCCGGGAGTTCGAGGACACCGTCGATCGCGTCCGAACAGACGCGATGGGAAACGTCGTCGGGACGATCGAGGGCGAATCCGACTACTCGATCGCCGTCGCGGCCCACATGGACGAGATCGGTTTTATGGTGCGTCACGTCACGGGACGCAACAAAGACGAAGACGGGTTCGGCTTCCTCGAACTCGAAGCGCTCGGCGGCTGGGACGCCCGGGTGCTCAAGGCCCAGCGGGTGACGATCCACGCGGAAGACGGCGATCTACCGGGCGTCATCGGCTCGCCGCCGCCGCACACCCTGGACGACGAGGACCGGACGAAGACCCCCGAGGTCGAGGACGTCTTCGTGGACGTCGGCCTCCCCTACGAGGAGCTCGCGGATCGCGTCTCCGTCGGCGATCCCGTGACGATGGACCAGACCACCGAACTGGTCGGCGAGACGGTCACCGGTAAGGCGCTCGACGATCGGGTCTGCCTGTTCGCGATGCTCGAAGCGGCGCGCCGGATCGAGGATCCCGCGGCGACGATCCACTTCTGTGCGACGGTTCAAGAGGAGGTCGGCCTCCGGGGCGCCCGCGCGCTGGGCGTCGACGTCGACCCGGACCTCGCGATCGCGCTCGACGTCACCGTCGCGAACGATGTGCCCGGGTTCGACGCCGGCGAACACGTGACGAAACTCGGCGAGGGAGCCGCCATCAAACTCAAGGACGGAAGCGTCATTACGAATCCGAAGGTTCACCGCCGACTGGCGGCCGTCGCCGAAGAGCACGAAATCGACCACCAACACGAGATCCTTCCCGCCGGCGGCACCGACACTGCCGGATTCCAGTTTTCGGGCGGTGCAAAGCCCGTCGGCGCCATTTCGATCCCGACGCGGTACCTCCACACCGTCACCGAGACGGCTCACGTCGACGACGTCGCGGCGACGATCGAGCTGCTGCAGGCGTTCCTCGAAACCGAGGACGGCACGCACGAGTACACGCTCTAGGTTCCGTCCTGCGATCGATCTTCCCGCGTCAATCTCTGGTTTCCGCGAGTTCGACTCTCGCTCGGTTAGAGCACCGCGGACACCGCGTCGAGCACCTCGGTGTCGAGGAAGACGACCACGTGATCGCCCTCCTGGACGACGGTCTCCCCGCGGGGCGTGATCAACTCGCCCTCGCGGGTCACCGCCCCGATGACGACCCGATCGGGGAGTTCCGCCGTCACGTCCCGAATCCGGTTTCCCTGAAGGAGACTGCCGGGTCCGACCTCGAATTCGAGCACCTCGGCGCGATCGTGTTCGAGCATGGCGAGGTTCTCGGTCGGCTGCTCCCGGGTGAAGCGGGTGATCTCCTCGGCGGTGACGAAGCGCGGGTTGACGCCGACGTCGATGCCGACGGTCTCGAAGAGATCGACGTACTCCGCGTTCTGGACGACGCCGATCGTGCGATCGACGCCGGTCCGGGAGGCGAGCAACGCGACGAGCAGGTTCTTCTCGTCGCTGTCGAGGGCGGCGACGACGATGTCCGACTCGCCGACGTGCTCGCGGACGAGGAAGTCGATGTCGGTCGCGTCGCTTCGCAGGACGAGCGTTCCCGGGAGACGCTCGGCGAGTTCGCGCGCCCGATCGCGATCGCGTTCGATGAGTCGCGGTTCGAACCCGTGCTCTTCGAAGATCCGCGCCGTCTGCGCGCCGATCTCGCTGCCGCCGACGATGACGACCTCGTCGGCGTCGTCGATCGTCGCCGCGGTCGTCAGCGTGCTCGCGAAACTGCGGACACTCGCATCGGTGCCGATGACGACGATGTCGTCGCCGACCCGAATCACCGTGTCGCCCCGTGGGATGATCACCTCGTCGCCGCGAAGGATCGCCGCGAACGTGAGCGAGTCGAACCGATCGGCCTCGGAGACGGTCTGTCCGGCGACCGGGCTCTCCGCCTCGACTTCGAACTCCGCCATCGTGACGATGCCGTTCGCGAAGGTTTCGACGTCGCGGGCGCCCGGCAAGCCGGCGATGCTGACGATCGTCTCGGCGGTCTGCAGATCGGAACAGACCATGAAGTCGACGCCGAACGCGCCCGTCGAGCGCTCCCAGGTCCGCAACAGTTTCGTCTGCTTCACGCGGGCGATCGTGAAGGGCTTGGCGACGGCCTTCGCCGCGCCGCAGACGACGATGTTCGTCTCGTCGACGTCGGTGCTGGCGATGACCATATCCGCGCTCTGAATCCCGGCTTCGTCGAGCGTCTCGATCGACGTGCCGTCGCCCTCGATCGTGAGGACGTCGTGGGAGTAGGTGATCGCATCGATCCGATCCTCGTCCGTGTCGACGACGACGACGTGGTGGTCGGTCGCGAGGCTCTCGGCGATGTTGGTCCCGACTTCGCCGGCGCCGATGACGATCACGCGCACACGTCGTGCACCCCTGCTGGCGCGGCCTGAGTCGGAACTGGTCCGCCGGTAATCGACGCCGGCCCGATCGCACGTCCCTCCGGATGCGGATCGATCGCTTGCATCGATTCCGAGTACGGATTCGAGCGACAAGTCGGTTGCCGTGGGACGAGCAGGGCCGATCCGAGAGCGACGATCGAAACCGGAACGCCGGGTAGATCGGCGCGCCAGCCGGTTTCGGCGCGGGCGCCGCGATCGTCGGACCCGCCTCCCCTACGGCATTTCGTGAACCGTCAGCTCCACCTCCCGGCGCTGGCCTTCGATGTCTCTGACGAGCCGTTCGACGACGGTCCGGGCCTCGCCGAGCAGCCGCGGTTTGACCTTCCGGACGACCCAGTCCAGCGAGACGAACCGCGGCAGTGAGAGCGCGTCCTCGTTCGCCGAATGGGGATCGTAGATCGCCTCGAAGTAGATCCTGCTGGCCGTCTCCTCGCCGTCGGGGGCGGACTCGGGTTCCGCCTCGACCCGCCACTCGCCGCGGGCGTCGATCTCGTTGGTCAACTCCCACTGCAGCGAGTGCGGCTCGGAGATCGCCGTCACCTTCGATCGGGCGGTGTAGCTCAGTTTCCACCAGGCGAGCACGAGATCGTAGACGGAGCCGACGCCGCCGTTCCCGTGGACGCGGACCTCCTTCAGGTGGTCCGTGTACCGCGGATAGTCGGTGAACGACCGGACGTAGGGGAAGACCTCCTCCGGCGAGCGATAGGCGAGCGTGCTGAGGAGAATTCTGTCCACGGGTCCCGTTCGAACGGTTCGATAGTAAGGATTACTCTCGATTTCGACGGCTCTAGGTCCGCGACCGAGACCGCGCCGCGATCGGCATCGGAAAGACGGTGCGACGATCGAGGTGACGACGACGAGCGACGGCGCTCCGATCGCTGACCAGGCCGGCGACGAAGTTGGCAACCTTCTATACTCGAGGGCGGCAACGGTCCTCCATGCGAGACGTCTGCATCGTTGGTGGCGGCGTCGCCGGACTCGCCGCCTCGATCTTCACCGCCCGCGCCGGGCTCGATACCCTCGTCGTCGACGGCGGGGAGTCGATCCTCGCGCGCAACGCTAGCCTCGAAAACTACCCTGGCTTCCCGGACGGCGTCGACGCCCGGCGCTACCTGCGACTGGTCCGCGAGCAGGCCGGGAACGCGGGCGCGACGTTCGAACTCGGGCGCGTCACCCGCGCCGAACCGGCCGACGACGCGGACCTCGAGAAGGGATTCGTCCTCGAAACCGAGGGCGGCGACCCGATCGAGGCCCGTCGCGTGATCGCCGCCTCCTGGTCGGACAGCGACTACCTCGTCCCGCTCGATGTCGGGCGGACGCAGCGCGGTAACAAACACTTCGTCGCGGTCGACGAGGCCGGGCGAACGGCCGTCGATGGCGTCTACGCCGCGGGCCGAATCGCGGCGGAGCCCCACCAGGCGATCGTCGCCGCCGGTCACGGCGCGAAGGTCGCCCTCGCGGTGATCCACGACTCCGAGGTCAACTTCTACAACGACTGGGTCGTCCCCGAGGGCTACTTCACCGGCCGGGACCGCGAGGTACCCCCGGGCTGCGAGGAGATTGACAAGGCGGAGCGACGGCGACGCGACGAGACGGCGCGAGAGACGATTCTGGACGCGTTCGCCGACCCCCTCGACGAGACGCCGACGATGCACCCCAGCGTCGATCAAGCGGGCGATTGAGCAGCGACCCGCGATCGCGGGTTCCGGCCGCAACGAGTTCGGAAAGCGGAACTCTCGTAACCCACGTGGTCGTTCGCGACGAACGGAAGACGATGGAAATCCGACGACTTTCCGCCGAAGACGGAGCCGTCCGCCGCTTTGTCGAAGGCCTGTGGCTGCCCTATCACCGCGAACTCGAGGCGATCGTCGACGCTCACGCGCTGGCCGACGACGTCGACCTGGTCGCCGAGGAGATCCCGTTTCGGCTCGACCGGCTCGAGTCGGCGGGCTACCGCGCGTGGATCGCCGTCGACGAAGCGGGAGACGAAGACGGAGAGCGGAACGCGAGCGACGACAGCAACCTCGACGGCGGCGTCCTCGCCGGTTTCGTCACGACCGAGGTCGACGAGTCGCCATCGGTCTTCGATCGTCCGGATCGGGTCGTCGTGGGCGACATCTACGTCCGCGAGCCGTACCGCGGGACGGGGCTCGCCCGCGACCTGATCGACCGCGCGGCGGATCGAGCGCGGGACGCGGGCTGTGCGGAACTGGCGCTCGACGTCGACGCGGACAACGAGCGCGCCGTCGCGTTCTACCGCAAACTCGGGTTCGAACCGGCCCGCCGCCGAATGCGGGTCGCGGTGGACGACGTGTCGCCCGATCCGTAACCACCGGATCGCTCGCTACCCTTAACACGTCCCCGTGAGAACATCGAACAAATGCTCGATGGAGTCAACGTCGCGCTCGGGGTCACGGGATCGATCGCGGCCGTGAAGACGGTCGAACTGGCCCACGAGTTGCGACGACAGGGCGCCGCGGTGCGGGGCGTGATGACCGGCAGCGCCCGGGGGATCGTCCACCCGTGGGCCGTCGAGTTCGCCACGGAGAACGACGTCGTCACCGAGATCACCGGGAGCGTCGAACACGTCGAGCTCTGCGGGTACGACGGCTGGGCGGACGTCCTCTTGATCGCCCCGGCGACGGCGAACACGGTCGGCAAGATCGCGGGCGCCGTCGACGACACGCCGGTGACGACCTGCGCGACGACGGCCCTCGGCGCCGGGACGCCGGTCGTCGTCGCGCCCGCGATGCACGAACCGATGTACGATCATCCCGGCGTCCTCGAGGCGATAGAGACCGTCGAGGGATGGGGCGTCGACTTCGTCGAGCCGCGCATCGAGGAGGGCAAGGCCAAGATCGCGAGCGAAGAGGCGATCGTCTGCGAGGTCGCTCGCGCTACCGGCGATCGACCCCTCGGGGGCGAGCACGTCGTCGTCACCGGCGGCGCGACGAGCGAGGAAATCGACCCCGTTCGCGTGCTGACGAACCGATCGTCGGGGCGGATGGGACGAGCGATCGCGCGGGCCTGTTACGCTCGCGGGGCCGACGTGACCCTCGTCCACGGCGTCGTCGGTCCGCACCCGATCTCGCGCGCCGAATCGGCGCTCGACGATTCCGGGGTGCCCTACGCCGAGTTGCGCGAGGTCGAGCGCGCCGCCGACCTGCTCGAGGCGACGATCGACGCCTGCGCCGACGCCGACGCGCTGGTCTCCGTGGCGGCGGTCGGCGACTACACCGTCGAGCCGAGCGAGGAGAAGATCCGCTCCGGACAGGACCTCTCGCTCGACCTCGACCCGACGCCCAAGGTGATCGACGAGGTGCGCGATCGGTATCCGGAGTTGCCGATCGTCGGGTTCAAGACCGAGACGTCGGGGGACGACGCGGCGATGATCGACGCCGCGCGGGAGACGCTCGAACGGACCGATCTCGCGTTCGTCGTCGCCAACGACGCGAGCGTGATGGGCGCCGATCGGACCCGCGCTCTCCTGGTCCACGCGGCCGACGCCGCGCGCTACGAGGGAACGAAGGCCGGACTGGGAGACGAAATCGCCGCCTCGATCGCGGCAGTGCTCGGCGACGGATCGACCGCCGACTGACCGGTTTCGTTCACGAAAACGAACCAGTCACGGGAATTATATAGGTGGCGTTCCTGCGACGGAACAACGGGTACGCGGCCGGATTTCGACCGGCGTGGGAAGGAGATCTATGGTGGCACAGCAACAACGCAACGACCTCGACGAGCCGCTCTCGAAAGGCGACGTCTTCGAAGTTCTTCGGAACCAGCGACGGCGCTACGTCCTCCAGTTCCTGAAACAGGACGGCCGTCCGGTCGAACTCGGCGATCTGGCCCAGCAGATCGCCGCCTGGGAGTACGAGACCACGCTCGACGGCGTCACCGCCGAACAGCGAAAGCGCGTCTACACCACTCTCCAGCAGACCCACCTCCCCAAGATGGACGAGGTGGGAATCCTCACGTTCGACTCCGACAACGGGATCATCGAACCGACCGATCGGACGCGGGACATCAGCATCTACCTGGAGATCGTTCCCGGCAGGGAGTTCGCCTGGCGGGAGTTATACCTCTCGCTCGGCGCGATCAGCTGTTCGCTGGTCGCCGCGCTGTGGCTCGGGATCTACCCCCTCACGGTGCTCTCGGACCTGACGTGGGCCGGGATCATCGCCGCGACGGTTACCCTCACCGCGATCGCGCACATCTATCACGAGCGAAATATGCGCGTCGGCCGCGGCGAACAGCCGCCCGAACTCAGCTATGGGGCCGACGACTAGCGTGCCACGGTGCGAACGTATCGTCAACTTTTACTCCGATACCGACCGAGCCACGGCATGGATCAGTTAAAGCGATCGCTTCTCGAGGCCCCGATCATCGAGAAAAACGGGTATCACTACTTCGTCCACCCGATCAGCGACGGCGTCCCCAAGCTCGATCCCACGCTGTTGCGCGAGATCGTCATTCGAATCATCCGCAAGGCCGAACTCGAGAACGTCGATCGGATCGTCACGCCGGCGGCGATGGGCATTCACATCTCGACGGCGGTCTCGCTGATGACCGACCTCCCCTTGACCGTCATCCGAAAGCGCCAGTACGGTCTCGAGGACGAAGTCGCGATCTCCCAGCAGACCGGCTACTCCGAGAACGAGATGTACATCAACGACGTCCGCGAGGGGGAGCGGGTGCTCGTCCTGGACGACGTGCTCTCGACCGGCGGAACGCTCGCGTCGGTGCTCGAGGCGCTCGACGAAATCGGCGCCGATGTCATCGACACCGTCGCCGTCATCAAGAAGGTCGGCGGTGAGAACAAGGTCGACGACGCAGGGTACGAGGTCAAGACGCTGATCAACGTCGACGTCGTCGACGGCGAAGTCGTCGTGGTCGACGAACACGGCGACGAGTAACTGCACCTTCCGACGGACGACGGACCGTCGTGCGAAGTAACGGCGCGTTACGATCGGTACAGCGGGGTATTGTGACAACTTTATCCCATTAATACGAGCGACGATGCTCGCATAAACAATCAACGTTATCCTGGTTTTAAAGAGATGCGCGCAAATATTACCCATTTTAACGCGGACGGGGTCTATTTTTTAATGAACGGCCAGATAGGTTAATTTCGTAGAAAACCACTCGAATAGGGATAAATAGTCACTGGGATTGGAACGAACTCCCTCCGGAAAGTTTATGGATTATGTATGATTACTCCACGGCTATGTCCGATAGTTCCGATCGGAAGGGTGTGAAACAGTCACGCAGACGAATGCTTGCGGCCCTCGGTGGGACCGCGTCAGTCAGTCTGGCCGGCTGTTCGGCCCTCCTCAGCGATGACGGCGACGAAGACGACGGCGGCGACGGCGGGGATGGGACCGACGGAGAGAGTTACGCCGACAAGGCGCAAGCGGCCTGGGAACGTATCCAGAGCAACCCTGGACCGGACGCACAGGACCTGCGCAACGAGGCCTACGTAGAGATCGAGGAAGCGGTCCGAGACGACATGATCATGCTGAATTTCCTGCATGACTTCTCCGAGCGCTTCTGGTACGACTACGTTGACGTCCCCAAAATCGGCCCCCTCGGCCAGGCGCACCAGCAACTCCACACGGTCGAATTGGAGGGTGAAACCGAACTGAACCGGATCAACAGCACGCACAACCACATCGACCCCGTCGAGTCCGACGACGAGGCGTCGTCGACCATCATCACCCAAGTGTACGAACGCTTGGTTGAGTATCCCAACGGCGTCCCCGAGATCCAGAATCAGCTGCTCGATGATTTCGAACTGTCCGATGACAACCTGACCTACACGTTCCACCTCAAGGAGGGCGTGCCGTTCCACACTGGTGGAGAGATGACGGCCCACGACGTCAAGTACTCGTGGCGCCGCGTCATCGAATCGGAAAACAGCGTCCGCGCGAACTTCATGCTCGACAGCCCCGACGGCGTCGGGATCGTCCACGAGGAGGACGACGAAGGGAACCCCGTCCCAGACTCGGCCGCGCTGGAAGTGATCGACGACTACACGCTCGAGATGGAGGTTCGAGACCCGAACCCCGCGGTGATGGACGTGCTGACCTACACCGCGTTCTCGGTCATTCCGGAGGGTCTCGTCGGCGACATCGAGGGATACGACGGCGAGGTCGGCCGCCAGGAGTTCCGGACGTCGATGTCGGCCGGCACCGGTCCCTTCGAGCTCGACGAGTTCGCCATCGACGAGGAACTGCGGCTGACGCGGTTCGACGACTACCACCGCGACACCGCATCTGTCGAGTCGGTCCACTTCGAAATCGTCGAGGACGACGAGGCGCGGTACACCTACGCGATGGAGAAGAACGCCGATATCTTCCCCATCCCGACCCAGTACTACGACCCGAACAAGATCGACGCCGAGACCGACGACATGGGTCGAGAGTCGGGTACCTACGGCGAACTGGAGAACGGCGAGACGGTGAACTACCTCGGCCTTCCCGAGCTGGTTACCCGCTACTTCGGCTTCAACGCGCGAAACGTCCCCAAACCGGTCCGGCAGGCGATCGCGTACGTGACCGATCAGGAGGAGATCGTAAACCAAGTCTTCGCGGGACGCGGCGTCCCGGCGTACAGCTTCACGCCGCCGGGCATCTGGCCCACCGGCCAGGACGGCTACGAGAAGTTCGTCGAGGAATACCCCTACAGCGCCAACGAGACCGACATCGAGGGCGCCAAACAGGTGCTCGAAGAGGCCGGCTACACCTCGGACGACCCGTACGAACTGACCTGTACGACCTATGAGAGCGTGGTTTATCAGGAAGCCGCCGGCCTGCTGCGCGACAAGCTCTCGGGTAACGGCGTCGAGATCGAACTCGACCAGGCGCAGTTCGCGACGCTCCAACAGCGCGGCTACGACGGCGACCTCGAGATGTACTCCCTCGGCTGGGGCTGGAGCTGGGAGAGCGTCGCCTACGGGCACTTCGGCTTCGAGCCGAAGAACACCGACACCTCCGGCATGCCGGGAGATAACAACGGCTACTACCTCGACTGGCACGTCGAACTGTCGGAGAACGACGAGTAACGCCAGACACTCCGCTGAATTATTTGCTGTAAACCCGCGATTTGAAAATCACTATGCACACGACGAGGGAATCAGACGTACGGATGAACGCCAGGATTGGGGGACGCGTTTGCGGCCCGTTACGGCGAAGTCTACCTGCGGGTGATGTGGCGTGAGCCGATGGGGCTATCTCGTGAAGCGGATCGCGCTCTCGATCCCGGTCCTGTTTTCGGCGATTACGTTCCTCTTTCTGATGCTTCGGCTGGGGCCGCTGGACCCGGTCTCCGCGCGGCTCGGGGAACAGGCGAGCGGCGCCGACGTCACCCGGCTACGAGAACAAATGGGGCTCAACGATCCGCTCTGGAAACAGTATCTCGATTTCATGCGGGACCTCCTTACGTTCTCCGGGGAGTCGTGGGTCGTCCAGGCGAACCGGCCCATCACGGACATCGTCGCCCAGGTTGCGCCGACGACGATCTGGCTCGGGTTCTGGGCGATCCTCCTTCCGCTGTTCATCGGCATTCCGTTGGGGTTCTACGCCGGGCTTAATCCGAACTCGAAGAGCGATTACGTCGCTTCGGTGAGCAGCATCCTCTGGCTGTCGATGCCGAACTTCTGGCTGGCAGTCATGGCGCTCGCCTTCCTCAGAAAGACCAAAGGCGGCGGAGTGCTGGGCTTCGACTGGTACGCGCTCGGTCCTGACATCAGTGGTATCACCGGGACGCCCGGGCTCGACTTTCTCACGCTCACGAACGTGTTCGGAGTTCCGCTTCCAACTGCTATGGACTGGATGGCGTTCCTGACCGACTTCAAGTTGATACTGCCGGCGTCGCTCATCCTCGGCTCCGCGTCGATGGCGACCGAGATGCGCATCGGTCGGACGGCGGTGCTGGAGACGGTCAACTCGAACTACGTCGAGACGGCGAAGGCCAAGGGGCTCAAAAGCCGCGCGATCGTCTGGAAGCATATCTTCCGGAACGCACTCATCCCCCTGGTTCCCGTCATCACGAACGAGGCGTTCATCCTGATCGGCGGGTCGGTCATCATCGAGTACATCTTCAACATCAACGGGCTGGGCTCGCTTTACTTCCGAGCGCTCGTAGCCGCTGATATTCCGCTCGCAGGCGCGCTCTTGTTCATGTTCACGCTACTGATAATCTCCCTGAACCTTCTACAGGACTTCCTGTACACGATCATCGATCCACGGGTAGGATACGACAGATGACTAACACACTCTCCAACGAAACGACCGCTGAATCGGCGAGTGCGGACGCAGAGGTACGGACGCTGCGGGACCGCATCGAACGCAACCCGCGACCGGCGCTGCTCTGGCTGGCCGGCGCCGCCGTCCTGTTCGTACTGGAGTTCGGCAGGGTACTTGGCGGACTGCTCGCGCTCGGCAAGGCCGGCCGATTCGTGCTCGAGGGTATCGCATCCATCCCGGGCTGGATCGGAGGCAACGTCGGCGACGCTCTCGGAACCGTCATCGGCGCCGTCGTCTCCGACGTGGTATCGCTCAGTATCCTGTTCATCGCGGCGATCGTACTCCAGAGCTACCTGCCCTGGAGAATCGACGACTTCGTGGACGTCGACAGGAGTCCCAAGTCCAAGGCGTGGCTCGAACGACTCGTGCTGACTGCGATTCTCGCCGTCATCGCGGTTCTGATGGCGTTCACGCCGATTGGGGGCCTCGTCAAAGCAGAGGTCAGCCTGTGGGGCAGTGTGCTCGACTCGCTGTCGTCGCTCCCGACGCTCACCAGCCGTGAAACGATTCCCAACATGGGTCACAGAACGCCCGAAGGTGGGTGGGAGGGGACGTTCCTCGGGCTCTCCCCCAAGTACGCATGGGCGATCAGGTTCGCGCTCGTGTGGGTGTACATGATCACCTGTCTCGTGTGGGTGTGGAAGGGCTTTAACGTCTATCGGGAGCACTACCGGGAAGCCGACTGGACGCCTCGGGACGATACGATTCGTCGGTTCCGAAACCACACCTGGGGCATCTTCGGGCTGATCATCGTCATCGGATTCGTCACGCTCGGAGTGTTCGCTCCCGCGATCAGTCCGGTTCCGGCCGAACACAACATCTACGAGCCGTACAACCACGAGTTCTCGTACCTCAACGACGAGGGCGAGGTCGACCAGATCCTCCACGGGACCGCCAACCTCGACAGCCGCTCCAACGGTCAGAACACCGTCGGACTCTGGGAATACGACGATTACGATCGGTTCGCGCCGCTGGGGACGACACCGGACGGGCAGGACATGCTCACCCATCTCGCGTTCGGTGCCCGAACGTCGCTGGTTATCTCGCTTTCGTCGGTGGCGCTGGGTGGGCTCATCGCCGTCGGGTTGTCACTGATGACCGCCTACTACAAGGGAGCACTCGACATCGTGACCATCGTGGTGAGCGACACCATCATCTCGATCCCCGTTCTCGTCCTGGTGTTGATGATCCTCGTGGTCTTCCAGAACCACCCGCTCCGAGAACCGATGGACGGTGGACTATTACTGTCGCTCGTCCTCGCATTGGCTTACTGGCCGGCGATGTGGCGGGCGATCCGCGGCCCCTCGTTACAGGTCTCGGAAGAGGAGTGGGTCGACGCGGCGAAGAGCTACGGCCAGACGCCGAACAACATCATGCGCAAACACATGGCTCCATATATCGCAAGCTACATCATCATCTACGCATCGTTGCTGATCGGTGGCGTCATCATCAGCGTTGCTGCGCTGTCGTTCCTCGGGCTCGGCATCCAGTCCCCGACGCCGGAGTGGGGCAGACTCATCAGCGACGGCCGGCCGTTCATTCCGACGTCGTCGTGGCACGTTTCGACGATCTCCGGGATACTGATCGCGCTGGTCGTCCTCGCGTTCAACGCCCTCGGAGACGCCGTCAGAGACGCCGTCGATCCGGAAGCGGACATCGGTAACGAAGGTGCCGGCGCCGGAGGTGGTGGATAATGGCCGTCGAATCGACGGTCGAATCCACGACCAACCGGAGCGAGCCGATCATCGAGGTCCGGAACCTCCGGACCGCGTTCTTCACCGATCGGGAGACGGTTCGGGCGGTCGACGGCGTCTCCTTCGACATTGTCCCCGGCGAGACGGTCGGCATCGTCGGCGAGAGCGGGTCCGGGAAAAGCGTCACCGCTCGATCGCTGATGGGGCTCGTCGAATCGCCCGGTCGGGTGCTCGACGGAAGCAGCATCCGGTTCCACCACATCGAGACGGTCCGAGACTTCGCCGAGCAGTTCCCTGGTCGCACCGTCGATCTGGGTGCGCTCGGGGAGCAGTACGACCCGGTGCAGTTGTTCGACAAGGTCGACGCGACGCCGAGTGCGTTCGGATACGACGACAAACGGGAGGCAACGCTCGACGACTTCATCGTGGGCGGCTACGGCGAGAAACTCGGGCTCGTCGACGAGGGCGACTGCGTGTTCGTCACCGAGGGAAGCCCTGACTCCCCCAAGGATATCGCCAGCGGATTCGTCGAGATGGCTCGGCTCAGCGGTGAACCCCAGCGACTCATGCGAGGCAGACGAATCGCAATGGTGTTCCAGGACCCGATGACGAGTCTCAACCCCGTATACACCGTCGGGAACCAGATCAAGGAAGCACTCCAACTGCACCAGGGGTTGAAAGGCGAAGAGGCAACCCGGGAAGCGGCGAACTTGCTCGAGGCCGTCGGAATCCCCGACGCTCGTCGACGCGTGAGCGAGTACCCCCACCAGTTCTCCGGTGGGATGCGCCAGCGGGCCGTCATCGCGATGGCGCTGGCCTGCGACCCCGAGGTGTTGATCTGCGACGAGCCGACGACGGCGCTGGACGCGACCATTCAGGCACAGATTCTGGACCTGCTGGCGGAGTTGCAGCGGGAGCGCGATCTTGCGATCATGTTTATCACCCACGATATGGGCGTCATCGCAGAGATTTCGGACAGAGTAAACGTCATGTACGCGGGTGAAGTCGTCGAAACGGCCAATGTCGAGGAACTGTTCGCAAACCCCAAACACCCGTACACACGGGGGCTGCTCCGGTCGATTCCAGGGCGCCAGTCCGGCGAGCGCCTGGAGACGATAGAAGGCAGCGTGCCGACGCCGAACGAGCCCGCGACTTACTGTCGGTTCGCCCCGCGGTGTCCGAAGGCCTTCGACGCCTGCGAGGCGGTCCATCCCGTCTCGATGTCCGTCGACGGGGCGGACGAGGATCACACCGCGGCCTGTCTACTCTATCCGGAGAACCTGCCGATGGAAAACGCAGTCGAGTTACACGAAAACCGTGCGGACGATCGTAGTGGAGGTGCCGAGCGATGAGTCAGGACGCCATTTCGTCCGACGTCGAGACGACGCCCGACGAGACCGGAGAGGTGATGGTCGAAGTCCGCGACCTCAAGACCTACTATGGCGGCAACGGACTGTTCGGTGAAACGCCGGTCAAGGCGGTCGACGGCGTTTCCTTCGACATTTACCGCGGGGAGACGCTCGGACTGGTCGGGGAATCCGGCTGCGGGAAGACGACGCTGGGCCGGACGCTCCTCCATCTGGAGGAGGCCACCGGCGGGGAAGTTCAGTTCGATGGCGCCGACATCACGGAACTTTCGGGCGACGACCTCTACGAGTGGCGACGAAACGCACAGATGGTGTTCCAGGATCCTGATTCGAGCCTCAACGATCGGATGACCATCGGGGAGATTATCCGCGAACCGCTCGACGCACAGGAGTGGAAGACCCCTCGGGAGCGCCGCAAACGGGTCCGTGAACTGCTCGACACCGTCGGACTGCAGCGCGAACACTACTACCGGTATCCCCACCAATTCTCCGGGGGGCAGCGCCAGCGGATCGGCATCGCCCGCACGCTGGCGCTCGAGCCGGATTTCATCGTGCTTGACGAGCCGGTGTCGGCGCTTGACGTCTCCGTACAGGCCGAAATCATCAATCTCTTAGAGGACCTTCAGGCGGAATTCGGGCTCACCTACCTCTTCATCGCCCACGACCTGTCCGTCGTCCGCCACATCTGCGACCGGGTTGCGGTGATGTATCTCGGCCACATTATGGAGGTCGGTCCGACCGAAGAGCTGTTCACTGACCCGGCGAACCCGTACACGCACGCGCTACTGTCAGCGATTCCCGACCCGGACCCGACGAGCGACCGAGACCGAATCACGCTCCACGGAACGCCCCCGAATCCGCGGTATCCGCCGTCGGGCTGTCCGTTTAGCACGCGCTGTCCGGCGCGAATCCGTCCCCAGAAGTACCAGGGCCTTGACGACGAGCTCTGGGCCCGGTTAAACACCCTCCGGGAGGTGCTCCGCGAGCGGGAACGGGCAGATCGCTCGGTTCGGGAGCGCATCCGGACGAAAATGGGGAAGAAGACGCGCTTCGCGACGGTCGAAGAAACCTATGACGAGCTGTTCGGCGACGTGGACGTGCCGTCGCACGTCCAGTCCGTCCTGGACGAAATCGAGGGGTACGCCAGCGATTACGAGGAAGAGAAGGCGCTCGAGGTGTTGGCCGAGGAATTCGGAAGCGTCTGTGAGAGCACGTCACCGTCGTACCACGACGTGTCCGAAAGCGGTCGGCAAAGCTACTGTCACCGCCACGACGGCGAGTATCCGGAACCCGATACCGTCCTCGAACGTCGTCACCTGTGACGATGCCGCCGACCGATCCGTTCGGCGAACAGTTGGGGAAGATCGCCCGAACCTGGGCTGACGCCCTGGCGTACGCGCTCGTCGTCGCGGCGCTAACTATCGTCGGCGCCCTGGCACTCGGTATCGCGACGGGCGGCGGCGTCGTTCGAGCGAAGTTGTTGTTGTTCATCGGCGGTTGGGCGCTTCTGAGCTACGCGACGGTCCGCCTGTGGCCGACCTCCATCGACGACGCGAGCCCCGCCTCGACGGATCGAACCGGCGAATCGCTTCCCGGAACTGGCGAGACGACGCGGTTCCAGACGCTCGTCAGCGTGCTCCCGCCCGGCCGGTGGATTCAACCGCCGCCGCCGGAAGACCGGATGACGACGCCGGGAAAGCTGCTGGTCGGCAGCCTGCTGGTGTTGCTGGTGTCGTTCCTGATGGAAACCGCCTTGGGCGTCACCTGATGCCGTCATGGACGTGCGGTTCCGGAAAACAGTTAACCATCGTCTCGGATGAGTCTGATACATGGAAGACGAGAACGAAGCCCCCGATCCGAGGGCCCTGCGACGGCGAGATCCGGAGGGTGTAAAGACGGAAGCCTGGAAACGGACGCTCGAAGACATGGAGGTAATCGCCGAAGATCGTCGCGACGACGGCTGGGAGGTCGTGACTATCGTCGCCGCACACACCGACACCGTGAGCCGCGACATGGGCGAGGACGACAAGTTCGGCCTGGTCCACGTCGTCCCGGGCAACTACGCCGACCGATTTACGGACGTCTACGACAGCGACGAGTTCACCGAGTACCTCGCCTACGGCACCGACGTCGAGGGCTTTATGTACGTGGTGACCGAGCTCATCGATCCCGAAAACGAGCGATCGATCCTGATCGCGAGCCGGTACGACATGATGCTGGCCGGCGGCATGATCGCGTCTGTCGAAGACGAAGGCGTCCTCTACACCCACCTCAAGAAGATCGACGGGACGATCCTCGGAACGTTCGAACACGAGGAGTACGAGCCGCTGATCACCAGACCGGACACGTAATCCTTGTTTCGGGATCGCGCCGTACCGTCGGAGATCGCCGCTCGACGGATTCACTCGGCAGGGAGCCGACGGGCGCCCGCGAGGCCGCTTCGAGCGCTATCGTGATCGAAATCTGAACCAACGAGCCACAGAGCGTGGCGGCGATCGAGCGGTGCCCTCCCACTGCGATCACGAGACCCGCAGCGGCAAGTGCGATCGTATCGGTGGCGAAGATGATTCCGACCGGTCTGGCGTCCCGACCAGCCAGGATGTATCCGGGCCAGCGGTGTTCTGCCGTCGTTTATTCCTGTCCTCTTCGATCTCGTCCCGCCGTCCCGCCCGTCTCGTCATACGGTCGGCACCGCTTCAGCCGTCCGCGTTCGGTTCGATCGCGAACCGAAAATCAACGTGACGATCCGGGCGAGCCGCCGCCGATCACTCCGTCGACGGGATCCCGTCGCGGCCGTCCCGCGCCATCGAGGAGGTGACAGGCCGCCTTCCGGTCGCCAGCCCGCTCCTCCAGTGTCGGTCGCTCGCGTTCGCAGACCGTCGTAAACTCCGCGGCGAGTCGTGCGCTCGCTCGTTCGTACTCGCCGTCGACGATCGCATCGAGCGCGTCCTCGACCGCCGCTTCGGCGCGCGGATCGTCCAGACGATGGGGGAGTTCGTACTCGGTTCGAATCCACCGTTTGAGGTCCTCGTCGGCGACGTCCGCCGGCGTCCCGTCTTCGAGCGCAGCGTACTTCTCGGCCCCCAGCAGGCCCACCTCGACGATCCCGTCGAGATCGATCGCCTCGCGATCGACCTGTTTGCGAAACTGGAGCAGGGATCGCCAGACGTCCTGCGTCAGCTCCACCTCGTCCGGGGGGATGACCTCGGGACAGCGCGTGTGGAACCGACAGCCGCTCGGCGGCGCCGACGGGTCCGGGACGTCGCCCCTGAGTTCGACGCCCAGTCCCCGATCCCGCGGGTCGGGCGTGGGGATGGCGGACAGGAGCGCCCGGGTGTACGGGTGCTGTGGATTCTCGAACAGGTCTTCGGTCGGGCCGACCTCGACGAACTCTCCCAGATACATCACCGCGACCCGGTCGCACACTTCCCGGACGACGCCCAGATCGTGGCTGATGACGAGGACCGTCAGATCCAGCGCCTCCTGGAACTCGTCGATGAGCCGGAGGATCTCCGACTTGACGGAGACGTCGAGTGCGGACACGGGTTCGTCGGCGACGATGAGCTTCGGATTCACCGCGAGCGCGCGGGCCAGCCCGATCCGCTGTTTTTGCCCCCCGGAGAACTCGTGGGGATACCGTTTCATATCCGCAGCCGAGAGGCCGACGCGCTCCAGGAGGTCGGCGACGATCGTTCGACGCCGCTCGCGATCCGTCATCCCCTGGACGACGAGGGGTTCGGCGACGGCGTCGCCGATGTTCATCCGAGGGTCGAAGCTCGAATCCGGGTCTTGGAAAATCAACTGGACGTCCCTGCGAAACCGCCGGAGCGCTTCCGCGTCGTACTCCAGGACGTTTTCGCCGTCGAAGACGACCGTCCCGTCGGTCGGCTCTTCGAGGCGGACGATCGACGACGCGGCGGTGGACTTGCCGCAGCCGGATTCGCCGACGATACCGAACGTCTCGCCCCGTTCGAGTTCGAAGTCGATCCCGTCGACCGCGCGGGCCCGGCCGACCTCGGTGTTCAGGGCCCCTTGGGTGATCGGATAGTGTTTTTGCAGCCCCTCGACTCGGAGCAGCGGGTCGTCGTCTCGGCTCACCGTCGATCACTCCGTTCCTCGTCGTCGGATGGTCCCGCGGACGGGGCAGACTCCGGGTCCGGGTCCGGGTCCGGGTTCGGGTCGGGATCCGTCTGTTGGCCCGCGTCCGTCCCCAGTACGGTGGCGGAGTCCCTCCCGGGACCGAAGTGAACGCAGGAGGTCGTGTGATCCGGCGCGTCTCCGACCCGGTACATCGGCGGTTGACCGCCGTCGCGGCAGGCCTCGACGGCGTGCGGACATCGGTCCGCGAACCGGCAGCCGGGCGGCGGGGACCGGGGATCCGGAAGGTCGCCGGGGATTCCACCCAGCTCCCCCCTGCCCGGAAGGCACTCGAGGAGGGCCCGGGTGTAGGGGTGTGCCGGCGTTTCGAAGATGTCGGTCACCGATCCCCGCTCCATGATCTTGCCGGCGTACATCACGGCCACGCGATCGGCGATCTCGGCGACGACGCCCAGATCGTGCGTGATAAACAGCAGTCCCATGTCCCGCTCGTCCTGTAGCTCCCTGAGCAGCTTCAGGATCTGGGCTTGGATCGTCACGTCGAGGGCCGTCGTCGGCTCGTCGGCGATCAACAGGTCCGGTTCGCAGGCCAGCGCGATCGCGATGAGCACTCGCTGTTTCATGCCGCCGGAGAACTCGTGGGGGTAATCGTCGAGTCGCGAACTCGCCTCGGGAATCCCCACTCGGGTGAGCAACTCGACGGCGCGTTCGCGAGCCTCGTCCCCGGAGACGTCGGCGTGGAGCCGAATCGCTTCCCGGATCTGCCAGCCGACCGTATACACGGGGTTCAACGCCCCCTGCGGGTTCTGGAAGACGTGGCTCACTTCGCCGCCCCGGACGCGCCGGAGTTCCTCGGCGGATAGCTCCGTGATCTCCCGGCCGTTGATCTCGATCGATCCCGACGGGATGTAGCCCGGCGGGGACGCGAACAGCCGCGTGATCGCTTCGCTCGTGACCGTCTTCCCCGACCCGCTTTCGCCGACGATCGCGACGGTTTCACCGGGGTCGACGGTCAGCGAAATTCCGTCGACCGCCTTCACGTCCTCGCCGTCCGTCCTGAAGTACGCGTGGAGGTTTCGAACCTCCAGTAGCGGCTGTTCATTCTCCAATTCGAGCTCCGCGTCGATCGTGTCGTCGTTTCGTGTGCTCATTTTCCGCTCCCTCCGTGTCTCGGGTCGAGCGCGTCCCGGAGCGCGTCGCCGAGGAAATTGAACGCGAGGATGGTGAAAAACAGGAAGATACCGGGAATCGTCGAGATCCACCACGCCGTGCTGAGCTGGTCGCGGCCGTCCGCGATCAGTCGCCCCCACGACGGGACCGTGGGATCGCCGAGTCCGAGGAACGCGATCGCGGCCTCCGAAAGGATGATCGTCGGGATCGTGAGCGTCGCGGCGGTGATGAGGCTGTTGGAGATGTTCGGCAGGAGGTGTCGCCGGATCGTCCACCGACTCGAGGCGCCGGCGTTTTTCGCGGCTTTCATGTACGGCTCCTCGCGCCGCTGGAGCGCCTCCGATCGCATGATCCGCGCGGACGACCCCCATCCGAACAGTCCGAAGATGAGAATGAGGACGAACAGGCTACCGCCGACCGTGTACGCGAGCAGCAAGAACATGAAGAACGTCGGGAACGTCATCTGGATGTCGACGTACCGCATCAGCGCCTCGTCGACGAGTCCGCCGTGGTAGGCGGCCGTCAGCCCGACCGCCGCCGCGACCGAGATGCTCATCAACGTCGCGATGAGTCCGACCTGCATGCTCACCTCCATCCCGTAGACGCTCGCCAGGAGGATGTCCTCGCCCGAGGACGTCGTTCCGAGCGGGTGCTGCCAGCTTCCCTGGCACATCAATACGCCGTCAACCATCGCCGTCCCGCCGGGACACTCGGTGCCAGCGACGTATGCTTCAACGGACCCCCACGCTGGCGGTTGGTTCTCCAGCCCCGGCGTCGGTTCCGGCTCAGGGAGGACGCGAGCGCCGACGATTCCGATCGCGAAGATCGCGACCAGGAACAGGGCGCTGATAACCGCTGCCGTGTTCTTTTTGAACTCCGTCCAGTAGTACCGCGTCATCCGCCGGTTCTCGTAAAGCGGAACGATCCCGTAGTAGAAGAGGACGAGTAGCGTGATCGACCACAGCCAGTCGACCGGCGAAATCGGCCCGAGAACGGGGAACTCGGCCTGTCCGATCTCGGCGACGTACCGGGCGTAGAGATCGTAAGCGACGCCGAGCGTCCACAGGCTCACGACCCCCATCCAGACGACGTGTTTTTTCGACCGACGCCCGCTTTCGGCGTCGATCTCGTCCCAGTCGACCGTTTCGAACGTGGCTTCGTCGCGCCGAACGCCGCCGTCCGCTTCGGCCGTCTCCTCGCACATCATCGATCACCGTAGTCGATTCGCGGATCGAGAATCGCGTACATGATGTCCTCGACGAGGTTGCCGACGATCGCCACGAACGTCGGCAGGAGGATCGTAATCGCGACCAGATCCGTATCCTGTCTGATGATCGCCTCGAACGACGCCAGGCCGATCCCCGGGATCCCGAACACCACTTCGATCAGGTACGAGCCGGCGAGGACCAGCCCGAGAATCTTTCCGACCAGGATCGTCAGCAGCGGAATCGATGCCGGGCGGAAGATGTGTTTGACGACGATCGCCCAATTGCTGACGCCTTTCGATTTTGCGGTCTTGACGAAATCTGCGTCGACGTACTCCAGCGCTTCCGCCCGCGCGTACCGCATGACCGAGGCGATCGCACCCGTCATCAATACGAACGTCGGCAGGACGAGCTGTTTGAGGTTCGCTGGGCTGAGAATCCCGACGTACCGCTCGCCGCTGAACTCCTGGCGAACGAACGCCGGATGGCTGTCGTCGACCGTCTCTAGCAGCGTCCAGCTGCCGTCGGCCGCCTTCGGAAGCGCGGCGTTCCAGCCGATGTCGACCCAGCCGAGCCAGGATCCGAAGACGACCAGTAACACGATGCCGAACCAGAAGTTCGGAACGCTGATGCCGAAGAACGCGGCGAACGTCGCCGCGTAGTCTTTCTTGGTGTACTGGTTGACCGCCGAGTAGAGCCCGATCGCCGTCCCGATGATCGTCGAGAGGACGACCGCGGGGACCCCGTACAGCAGCGAATACGGCACGGTCTCGCGGACGACGTCCACGACCGGCTGGTCGTACTCGTAGGACCAGCCCCAGTTGCCCTGGAAGACGTTCGTCATGAAGTCGATGTAGCGCTCGTGGAACGGCCGATTCAGTCCGAGACGCTCCTTCTCTGCCTGGACGGCGGTTTCGACGTCGACGCCGTCCACCGCCGCCCGGAACTCCGCCTCCATTATCTGCTGGTTCGGGACCTGATCCATCAACACGAACGTGATCGTGAGGATGAGGAACGAGGCGAATCCCGCCCAGAGCGTCCGGCGAATAATATACCATTTCATAGAGAGGGATGAATCACTTCGTGGTTGATCTCGCTTTTCGCGACCTCAGACTTCTTCGAGGGTGAAATTGTCGTTCTCGCGCAGGAGGTCACGCGCCGCGGCGATATCGTCCTCGGTGACGTCGATACCGTAGACGTTGACCGCGGACTCGTCGTACCAGTCGGACCACGTCGGCTGGAACGTGACCGCGGGGTCCGCGTTCCCGCGCTGGATCTTCTGGGTGATCGTCTCCTTGTCGACCACGCGGGCGATGGCCTCCCGGCCGTCCCGGTCCCGCGTCAGGACGCTCCCGTTCGATCGCTGGTTGAAAAAGAGGAAGCTGATGTACGGGTCCTGCTCCTCTTCGACGCGAATCTCGTCGACGGTCTCCTCGAACTCCTGGACGTGCTCGCTCGGCAGTTCCATCCGATCGGCTTCCAGGTTCCGGAACCGCTCGACCCGGGTCGACTGCTCGGATTCGGTGTCGAACTGGTACTGATCGAAGTACGGCGCGTCGGCCCAGGCGCCGTCCATGGCCCGGACGTTGCTGTCGTCGGTGTGCTCGCGCATGTAGTAGTCGTCGTTGCGAACGACGGTGAACGATCCCGTCTGCCCGGACGTTCGATCCTCGAACGTGTACGCGCCGAGGTTCCCGGTCCAGGTGAACTCCTGGACTTCGTCCGATTGGCGGAGCGCCTGGGCGTCGGGCGCGTACTGCTCGTAGAGCGCCCGCGGATAGCAGTACTCCCCCCAAAGGATCGGCCGAAGCGGGAACAGCGAGTCCGGTTCGACGAGTTCGAGTTGGAACTCGAGCGTTCCCGTCTGCTCGACGTGTTCGACGTCGGCCCAGTCCTGGGGTTGTCCCGGGGGTAGTTCCTCGTTCCAGACGTCCGCGGCGTCGTCGGCCAGGCCGTGAATGTACTCGATCTGGTAGACCCAGTCCTCGGCCGTCATCTGCCCGTACGGGTTGCCGTCCGCGTCGGTTCCGAACTCGAGGTTGTCCCGGAGGGTACAGACGAACACCTGCCCGTCGCCTGCGTCCTCGACGTCCATGAACAACGGAAATACCTCGTCGTTCGTATCGACCGCGTACGAGTAGTCCGAGATGAGCGCCGTGCGGAAACTCGAGTTGTTGTCCTCCTGTTCGGGCAGGTACGCCTCGTTGAACTGGTTTCCCGTTAGTCGAACGTAGTCGCCCCCGATCGTCTGTTCGTCGCGGTACCGGTGGAGCGCACTGGGCGTGAATCCGTACAGATTGAAGTCGTCAGCCGTGTTGATCCGCTCTTCGAACCCCCAGAAGTTCTTCGACTCCGCCATGAAGTTCGCCGGGAGTTCCTCGGTGAGCGCGCCCATGATCCGGTTCAGCGCATCCTGTTGTTCGGCTTCCGTCTCCGCGTTCCGGAACTCCTCGTACAGCCCGTTCATATCGACCTCCGGAACGTAGCCGTAGGCGTTCGTGCCCGAATCCTTCAGCCAGAACGTGTCGGTGTTCCCCGGCGTCCGCGGGTACGAGTTCGCGGCGATGCCGTAGAGCATGTCCCAGTCGGAGACCGTCCGCGTTCGATCCGGCGGCCCGGCGTTGAACAGCCCCGGGCTGTACTCGAAGTCCTCCGGGTTCTCGTCTGGCAACGGCTCTGAATTGAAGTGGTCGCCGATCAGTTGCGTCTTCCCCTCGAGTTGCAGATCGACCCCGATGAGTTCGAGATCGCTCTGGATTTGGGACGCGATATCCTGGTGGGTGTTGTCGCCCTGATCGAAGTAAATCGTCGGTTCGACGCGATCGCCGTCCGGGCCGTACAGTTCGACCTCCGGCAGGTCCACATCGTCACCCGTCTCGGACCCGGAGCAGCCGGCGAGACCGACAGCAGCACCGACACCCACCGCCTGGATGACTCGTCGACGGGAACTCGTCGCTTTCAGTTTTCTGGGACTGTTTGCCGTGGAACGGTTTGACATGATACTCCATCATGTTCTTCACCATTTATATTTATCGGACAACCATTTCTGCGCCTAAACTATACCACCGAATCTAGTATTTAATGCGTTAGTTACGACACCTGTAAATTTACATGGGTTTATATGTTAGCGACCCGAGGTGATCGTCCGTTCTCGACGGCGCTTCGATCGACGTGTCGCCGACCGGTTGGCGATCCGACGAGCGCACCGATCGGCACCGACGACGCGCAACGGCCCCACGATGACCGGTGACGGGCGGCGCGTCGGACGGTGTGACGAGCGATCGCAGCGACCGAGAGCGAACGTAGCTGTGAACGACATCGGCTTCTGTCGCTTCGCTCCCTCGTCGTCTACTTCACGTCTATTCGTCGAAGCTCACGGATTCAACAACGAACGGCGAATCTGACGAGGAGTGAGTCCCCGGATCCGTGAAAAGTAGCGGGAGGTAGATTTGAACTACCGATCTGCGGGTTATGAGCCCGCCGGAATCTCCTGGCTATCCCATCCCGCTACTTCTTCGTAACCGAGGTTGCTAGTTAAGGGTTGTGATTCGGGCGCCGTGTGTGGGTTTCTATCGTTAGTCCCGATGGACCTTCCACGTGTAGAGGCTCTCACAGGTGTAATTGACGAAGAATCCGACGCCGATCCCGACGACGTTCGCCGCCAGGTACCAGACGTCGAACCCGTAGACCAATCCTGCAAGCGCCGACAGCGTCACCAGAAATCCGGCGAATCGCACCAGATTCGATCGCAGAAAGCGCCTGCCGAGCGGCCGCAGTCCCACGGTGCCGTAGTCCGCGAACGTCCACCGTTCGTTGATCGCGAAGATGACGACGATTCCGATCTCCCACGCGATCGTCTTGGCGACCACGGGTCCGAGCCCCGCCGCCTCGACGAGCAGGAACAGCGCGAGGGTGTCGACGGTCGCCCCGACGAATCCCACGCCCGCGAACTGGCCGATCCGGGCCGTCGAGAGCAACGCACGCACGCGCGTTCGAAGGACGTCTCCCAGCGAATCAGCCATCGTCGACCCTCGATCGGCGTCGAGTTCGATCGGTACTGACGGTCCGCTTCGGCGTCCCTGTCACCGCCGGCAGCGCTCCGTTGCGGCGTGCGATCGGCGCCCGCGATCGAAGACCGATCTCGCCGTGGACCGACGGTCGGGCGGTCGTCCGGCGAGCACCGTCCGCACGCGAGCAGTTCGTCGGGTCATTCGTCCGTCCGCTCCGGGAGCATCGACATCGATTCCAGGGGTGGATCGACGGTTCGATCGGCGGTTCAGATCGCGAGGTCGCCCCGCGGCCGAACGACCTCGACCGCGTCCGCGTCGACGCGATCGACGTCGAGGAAGTGGGGCATGTAGTTGCGCTTCTCGAAGTCCTCGAACTCGTCTTCGGTGCCGACGGTACACCAGAGCTGGACCTCCTTGGGGCCGTGGTACTCGCCGTTTCGGTTGATGCCGAAACAGATCACCTCCTCCCCGTCGTAGTCGATGATCGCGCCCTTCCGGATTCCGGGGTCCCCGTGGATGATGAGCCGCTTCATGGCAGCGAATTCTCGTGAGAAGGGAGTAAGCGTTTCGGACTCCCGGCCTCGAGGCGACGCTCCGGCGTGGTCGAGTCGACGATTCGAAGCAGTAGCCGGTCGCGATCGATCGACGGCGACGAACCAAACGGGTTTTAAACAGCGCTGCCATACCTCACGCCAAGTGAGATAACCATGCAGATGCCACGCCGGTTCAATACCTACTGTCCGCACTGTAACGAACACCACGAAGTCGAAGTTGAGAAGGTCCGTACCGGACGGTCGACCGGGATGAAGAAGGTCGCCGACCGACAGCGACGCCGCCAGACGAGCACGATCGGTAATTCGGGGAAGTTCTCGAAGGTACCCAGCGGCGAGAAGCCCACGAAGAAGGCTGACCTCAAGTACCGCTGCGCCGAGTGCGGTAAGGCCCACCTCCGCGAGGGATGGCGCGTCGGCCGGCTCGAGTTCCAGGAGTGATTACCATGGCAGGAAACTTCTACAGCGTCCGGTGCAGTGACTGCGAGAACGAACAGATCGTCTTCGGCAAGGCCGCCACCGAGGTCTCGTGTGCCGTCTGCGGCACGACGCTGGCCCGACCGACCGGCGGCAAAGCCGAGATCGACCACGAGATCGTCGAGACAGTCGAGTCACGATGAAGTACAGCGGCTGGCCCGATCCCGGCGAACTCGTCGTCGGGAAGATCGACGAGATCGAGGACTTCGGCGTCTTCGTCGATCTCGAGGAGTACCGGGACAAGCGCGGCCTGATCCACATCTCCGAGGTCGCAAGCGGCTGGATCAAGAACGTCCGCGACCACGTCCGCGAGGGCCAGATCGTCGTCTGCAAGGTCCTCGACGTCGACGAAGGGTCCCAGCAGATCGACCTCTCGCTGAAGGACGTTAACGATCACCAGCGCTCCGACAAGATCCAGGAGTGGAAAAACGAGCAGAAGGCCGACAACTGGATGGAACTCGCCTTCGGCGAGGAGATCGACGACGAGGAGTACACGGCGATCGCCAACGAACTGATCGGCGCCCACGGCAGCCTCTACGACGGGTTCAAGCAGGCGGCGATCCACGGCGAGGAAGCCCTCGACGAGACCGACCTCGACGACGACGAGATCGACGCGCTCGTCGAAACCGCCCGCGAGAACGTCTCGGTGCCGTACGTCAACGTCACCGGCTACATCGACATCGAGAATCCCTCGCCCAGCGGCGTCGACGGCATCCGGGAGGCGCTCCAGGCGGCCGAAGGGAACGGCGAAGTTCCCGAGGAGGTCGACCTCGAAGTCAGCTACGTCGGCGCGCCGGAGTACCGCATCACGGTCCAGGCACCCAACTACAAGACCGCCGAATCCCAGCTCGAGTCGTCCGCCGAGCGCGCGATCGCCGCGATCGAATCCCACGGCGGCGAGGGCGAGTACCATCGGGAGCGCCGAACCGACGACGAGTAATGAAGTCCGACATCCGGGTCTGTTCTGCGTGGCCCGAGGCCCACGATCGCCCGGTGTATACGCTTTTTGCTCGCTGTCCCGACTGCGGCGCCGACGCCGAAAACAGCGCGCCGGCGCCGATCGATCCCGACGACCCGTACGGCGAGTACCGACGGTCTCTTAAACGTCGCCGCCGCTGATACGGTATGGACGAACTCGAGATCGACGCAGTTGCCGAGGTCGATCTGGTCGACCCCGTCTTCGTCGAGGGGTTGCCAGGCGTCGGCCACGTCGGAAGCCTCGCCGTCGAGCACCTGCTCGAAGAACTCGAGGCCGAGAGCGCGCTCGTGCGCCGCATCTACTCGCGGGAGTTTCCGCCGCAGGTGAGCGTCGAGGACGGAATCACGGAGCTCACGTGCGCCGAGATTCACGCCGTCTCGGTTCCCGACGGTCGCGACGTGCTCCTGCTGACCGGCGACCACCAGGCGCAGACCAACGCGGGCCACTACGTGCTGACCGACGCCTTCCTCGACGTCGCCGAGGCGTTCGGCGCGAGCGAGGTGTACGCCCTGGGCGGCGTCCCGACGGGCGAACTCATCGAGGAGTACGCCGTCGTCGGCGCGGTCAACGACGAATCCCTGCTCGATCCGCTCGAGGAGGCCGGCGTCGAGTTCCGCGAGGACGAACCCGCGGGCGGCATCGTCGGCGTTTCGGGGCTCTTGCTCGGGCTGGGGGAGCGCCGCGGGTTCGATGCCGCCTGTCTGATGGGTGAGACGAGCGGCTACCTCGTCGATCCGAAGAGTGCCCGGGCGGTCCTCGAGGTGCTCGAGACGGTCCTCGAGTTCGACCTCGACTACGAGACCTTAGACGAGCGCGCCGATGAGATGGAGGAGGTCGTCGGCAAGATCCAGGAGATGGAACAACAACAACAAGGAATGGACGTTCCGACCGACGACGATCTTCGGTACATCGGATAACCCTCGCTCGATCGGTTGAGTACCGAGCCGATCGGATCCGTTCTGCGAACGCGACGATGCTTACCCTTCGAGCACTTCGTAGGAGACGTTCGCGTCCCGGAGCGTATCGGTTACGCGGCCGACCTCGTCGGTCGTCGCGAGGGCGGTCACGTGGAGACCGCGTTCGGCCCCATCGGCGGCGACGTCGCCCGCCGCGAACGTGACGACCGGTTCGATCTCGGCTCGGCGGCAGGCGATGACGGCCTCGACGCCCGTCGCGACGACGAGATCGGCGTTTTCGCAGTGCTCGGAGACGAACTCGGGATCGATCGCTCGGCTGCCGCCCGAGCGGACCGTCGGCACCTGGACGACGGTCACGGAGCCGGGTTCGAGGTCCATCACACCCTCGAAGCTGGTGACGCCGACGTCGGTGCCGGCTTCGGCGTCCGTGGTCGCCACGCCGGTCGCGGGCCCCTCGTCGCCCGATTTCGCGTGTAGCAGGCCGTCCTCGACGAACAGCGAGACCGTCTCGCCCTCCTCGATGTCGTCGGTCGCGATGTAGGCGGCCTCGTTCATCGCGCCGAGGACGTCCCCCGTGACGTGGTTGGCGAACCGGCGAACGTCGTCGGCGGCCCGGAAGAGCCAGTCGACGCCTTCGTTCGTGACGCGATACCGCGATCGACCCTCCTTCTCGACGAGGCCGTCGTCGACGAGTTCGCGGATGTACTCGCTGACGGCCTGACTCGTAACGCCGACCTCCTCGGCGATCTCGCCCTGGCTGACGGCGGGTTGGCGTTCGGCGATCTGAACGAGGATCCGAAACCGCGTCGCCGCGCGCTTGTTGTCGAGGACGTCGACCATACGTATATGTCCGTGTTTCACCGGCGCGGCAAAAAACTACCCGGTCCCACGTCCGATCGTGCTCGAAACGTCTGGACGTATTCGATCGAAACCACGCTAGTTCGGAACCCGCGAAAAGGGCTGGCGCGAGCGTGGTGGCGAAGCCGCCACGTTATAGGCGGTCGGCAAAGCCGACCGCCCGCTCGACGAACCCGGATGACACAAGAACCACAGAGAGCGAAGCTCTCTCGAACGACAGCGAGTTCTGGGAGTCGAACGCGACGGGGGCTTTCGTGGTGTTCAAAGTCGCCTCTCCGACGTCATCGACCTCTTTAACCGGTAGCCAACGTACGATCGATCGCCGATTCAGCGATCGGAACGAGGCGTCAAGTTGATAGCGAGAGAGTCCTTCGGGTAGAGATGAATATGTCTGCCTTCTCAGCGACGGCCGCCGGATCGGCGGGCGTCGGCCTCGAGACGGGACTCGTTCCGGCGGTCTCCCTGTCGGCGCTGCTCGAGTCCGGGCTGACCGACGGGCTGGCGTGGGTCGCGATCGGCGCCTTCATCGTCGCGCTGTGCCTCCAGTGGCTCGGGGCCGCCGATCCCGCGCGGTACGTCGCCACGGGCGCCTGGATCGTCTTCGGCGTGTTCTGGCTGACGATGGTCCCGTACTACTACTACGAGGTTCAGAGCCCGCTGCAGACGATCCTCGCGATCGCTGCCCTCCCGCTGTGTGCGTACACCGGCTACCTCCTCTACGGGGGCCGGGATTCGATCATGCTCCTCTCGAAGGCCGTGATGTTCATGGGGCTGATCTACCTCCCCGTCGAGACGATCCCGGTCGTCAAGACGTGGCTGATCGAGACGACGGCTGCCCAGACGCACTACGGGATGGAACTGTTCGGATACAGTCCCGGCCTGGCGGAGGGGTCGTACGGCTACAAGAGCAAGTTCGACTTCGATCCGAACGAGACGGTGACCGGACGGACGACGTACATCATCCTCGCCTGCACGGGCATCGGGAGCATGGCCATCTTCGGCGGCCTGATCGCCGCGGTGAAGGCGCCGCTGCGCCGAAAGCTCTCCGCGTTCGCGCTGGCGATCGGCGTCATCTGGTTTCTCAACCTCGTCCGGAACGTGTTCATCGGTCTCGCGTCGCCGTGGGGCTGGTTCCAGCAGCCCTGGCTAGTCTCGTTCATGACGACCTACATGGGTGCCGAAGAGGGCCGCGTCTCCTTCCTCGTCGCGCACAACTACATCGCCCAGACGCTGTCGATCGTCGCGCTCATCGGGATCACCTATCTCGTGGTCAAGATCCTCCCCGAGGTGCTCGAACCGCTCGAGGACGTCCTCTTCATCCTGACCGGCAACGAGTACGACCTCTACTCGGCGCTCGACGCCGACGTTCGGGCCGACGGCGGCCGGTCGACGACCGAAGAAGCTTCTACCTCGGACTCGAAGTCCGAGCGATGAGCGACGCCGGCGTCGAGGTCGACGTCCCCTTTACCCTGTACGATCGGGCGGCCTTCCTTCCGGCAGCCGATGCGCTCGTACTCGCCGACCTCCACCTCGGCCGCGGGGCCGCCTCGAACGTCGACGCACCGCTCGGCGACGGCACCGACGCGGTGGATCGCCTCGATCGACTTCTCGCGGAGACGAGCCCCGACACCGTCGTGATCGCCGGCGATCTCCTCCACTCGTTTTCCACCCTCCCGCGGGGCGTCGAGGACGACCTCTTGGACCTCGGCGCGACCGTCGATCGGGCGGGCGCGTCGCTGGTCGTCACGCCCGGCAACCACGACACCATGCTGGAGTCGGCGTTCGACGGGACGTCGATCGACGAGTACCGACTGGCCGACGGCGAGACCGTCGTCTGTCACGGTCACGAACGGCCGGCGGCCGACGCCGATCGGTACGTGATCGGTCACGACCATCCGGCGCTGTCGGTCGACGGGCGCAAACTGCCGTGTTTCCTGTACGGACCCGGCGAGTACGATGGGGCGGACGTCCTCGTTGTGCCGGCGTTTACCCGCCTGGCGCCCGGGTCGACCGTCAACGGCATGCGCGGGCGGGATTTCCAGACACCGCTCGTCGCCGACGCCGACGCGTTCTACCCGGCGATCCGGGGGGGCTCGTTCGAGGAGGCGCTGTGGTTTCCGCCGCTGGGGGAGTGTCGCCGGCTGCTGTGAGGCGCCGATCTGCCGCGAGTCGCCGCCGGTTATCGCTGCTCGTCGACGATCGAATCCGGGAAGAATTGTACGACGCTGCAACGGATGTCAACGAACGGTAGTGATTGTCAACGAGAGCCGCTCGACGACGCGAATAACTTTTGGCGCTTCGCCGCGACGTATTATACACAAACAATTGTGAACAATGGATAACCACGACCCTTCGGAGGGGCCACCGGGCGAAATAGAGGTCTCCCTCGACGACGGAGCGGAGTTAGAACTCTGTGCGATCGAAGTGGATTCGGACGGCCTCCCGCTCGAGTTCTCGATCGACGGCGTCATCAGGGAGCTCGACCCCGGCGCGCTGGACCGACTACGAGGGATGGACATCGAACCGATCGCCGTCCGGTTTCGACTCCGCTCCCGAGAGGAGTAGTAGCATTCCGAACAACGATTTTATTTGTAGCTGGACGATGGTAGCCACGTGCATGGTATTGGCTGATCGGCCCGAGATGGCCATCACCGACGGCGGTGCGTCGTTCAGTACCGACTTTCACGATGAGCCCCCGATCCAGGCGATCGTTACCGCGATCTCCGATATCGACGGGCGACCGGTCGACGAACTCCCGCCGCTCTATCGCTACGTCGACCCTGACTCGATGAATCGACTGATGACGATCGCTCGCGACTCGAACCAGGACGTGACGCTCCGCGTCAGGGTCGAAGAGTACGAAATTTCGATCGAAAGCGACGGAACGATCGCTATCTTCGATCGCGAGCGGGGTGTCGATTCGTCCGACTCGAGGTGACGGCCGGAAGCGAATCCCGGGACGCACCGATCGGTCGGCCGGTTCCCCCGGCGACCCTCCCGCGCCCGACCGAAGTCGAGAGCGCGATCTGCGAAAGCACGTCCGGCGAGGTCGCCGGCGATCGCTCGGACGAGAGACGAACCCGCGGCGCCGGCGGCGCGGACTCGATCGAGCCGATCGGTCGCTCGGCTGACCGGGTGCTCGGCCGGAACCGCCACGGACCTCCCGCGATCGAGTTTTCCCCTCACCGACCCGGCGCCGTCACGTATCGCGGAAGATCCGCAGCGCGAGCCCGCCGAGGATGACGAGCGCGCCGAGGATCGTTGCAACCGGCGGAATTGGGACGAGCAGCAGGCCGATGCCGATTAGGATCACGATCGTCGACAGTCTGACCATACGGTTCGTTCGAGGGGCACCGGGGTAGACCTGGGGCCAGCATTCACAGGAGGGGTGACACGTCAGCAACCACCACGATCTATTGGTGCGCCCGTCGTGGTCGACTCATGGTCGACGCATCCATCACGGCGATCGATCGCGGAACGATCACCGCGGACGTCAACAACATAATCGAGGGCCACACGATAGGGACCGCCGCGGATCCGAACCCGGACACCGCGATGGTCGACGGTCCGGTCTACAACCTGGTGATCGACCACCCGGAGGGGACGATCCTCTGGGATACCGGCTCCCACCCCGACGCCGACTCGGGCCACTGGCCTGCCGAACTGTACGCGGCGTTCGAACACACCGGACTGCGGCCGATCGAGGACGACCTCGACGACGCCGGCTACGACGTGGCCGATATCGACTACGTGATCCAGACGCACCTGCACCTCGACCACGCCGGCGGCCTCTACGCGTTCGAGGGGACGGAGACACCGATCTTCGTCCACGAGGCGGAACTCAAGTACGCCTACTACAGCGCCAAAACCGACGCCGGCGGCGACGCCTACGTGGCGGGTGACTTCGATCGCGACCTGAACTGGACGGTCGTCCACCGCGATCGGGAACGGCGCTTCGAGGAGCTGGAGTTCGTCCGCCTGCCGGGCCACACTCCCGGCCTCCTCGGCGTTCGACTCGACCTCGACGACGCGGGCACCGTGATCCTCGCGGGCGATCAGGCGTACGTCCGGGCGAACTACGACGAAGAACACCCGATGGGCGGCAGCCTCCTGTGGAGCAAACGGGCGTGGTACGAGAGCCTGCGACTGCTCAAGGACGAGGAGCGCCGGCACGACGCCCGTATCGTCTGCGGCCACGACGGCGACGACCTCGACGCGCTGCGATCGGGGTTGTAGGCCGACAGCGGTGTACCTTCCGTAGCACGCCGACAGCGGCGGACCTTCGAGCGGACGGCCGATCGGCGAACAGGCGGTTTGCCGGGGCCGACACGACTTTGCGCGTCGACCGATCGGTGTCGGTATGGAATCGACGGACGACGCCGATGGACCCGAATTCCGGGCCGTCTTCGAGAACCGCGTCCGGTTCGCCGAGACGGACCAGCAAGGGATCGTCTTCTACGGGGAGTACTTCACCTTCCAGGACGAGACCGTCTCCGAGTTCTTTCGCCGGATCGGCTACGGCTTCGCGGACATGGTCGACCGCGGCTGGCAGACCCACGTCGCGAACGCCGAACTGAACTTCCGCGAGGCGGCCGCGTTCGGCGACGTCGTCGTCAACGAACTGCGCGTCGTCGAGTTCGGAACGGCCAGCTTCACCTCCGAGTACCGCGCCCGCCGCAAGGAGGACGAGGCCCTCCTCGCCGACGGGACTGTCACGCACGTCGCCGTCGATCTCGAAACCGAGGAGACGATTCCCGTCCCCGACGGGTTCCGGGAGGCGGTCACCGAGTTCCAGGGCGGGCGCTGATCGGAGCGCAGGGATCGTTCGGCGCGACGATCGAGAACGAACGAGTTGGAACGAGTCGGAGCTGATCGATCGGGCGATCAGTGGACGCCGACGTACGCCTCACGGACGTACTCGTTGTCGTGGAACTCCGCTGACGATCCCGAGAGTTCGATCTCGCCGGTTTCGATCAGCGAGAGCCGTTCGGCGTGGCGCAGCGCGAACGTCGCGTTCTGCTCGGCGAGCAGGATCGTCAGCCCCTCGTCGTTCAGCCGCTCGATCGCCTCGCTGATGTCCTGGATGATGACCGGCGCGAGACCGAGCGTCGGCTCGTCCAGCATCAGCAGGTCGGGGTCGCTCATCAGCGCCCGGCCGATCGCGAGCATCTGCTGTTCGCCGCCGCTCATCGTCTCCGCCTCCTGCTCGCGGCGTTCGTCGAGTCGGGGGAACAGGTCGTAGACCATCTCGAGGTCCGCCTCGACGGCGTTGCGATTCTCCCGGAACTGCGCGCCCATCAGCAGGTTCTCGTGGACCGAGAAGAACGGGAACAGGTCCCGGTCCTCGGTGCAGTAGACCAACCCGTCCCTGACGATCTCCTGGGACCGCGCCGCGGCGAGGTCCGTCCCGTCGTACCGGATCGTCCCCTCGTAGTCGACGAAGCCGGCGATCGCGTTGAGCATGGTCGTCTTGCCGGCCCCGTTCGGACCGATCACGCCGTAGATCTCGCCGCGATCGATCGACAGCGAGACGCCCTTCAGGGCGTGGGACTTCCCGTAGTAGACGTGCAGATCCCGAACGTCGAGCGTCGCCATCTAGACCACCTCCGTGCCGGCCAGGTAGGCTTCCTGGACCGCCTCGTCGTTCGCGATCGCGTCCGGGGTGCCCGCCGCCAGTCGCTCGCCGTTGTTGAGGACGACGATCCGATCGACGAGATCCATCAGCCCGCCCATGTTGTGGTCGACGACGACGATCGTCATCCCCCCCTCGCGGAAGCGCTCGATCCGGGTGGCGAGGTCGGCGATCTCCTGTCGGTTCATGCCGGCGAACGGTTCGTCGAGCAACAGCAGGTCCGGCTCCGTCGCCAGCGCCTTGGCGATCTCGAGCCGGCGGACGTCGGCGTGGGGCAATTCGTCGGGCATCTCCTCGAGTTTGTCCTCGAGATCGACCCGCGCGGCGTACTCGTAGATCTCCGCGTCGCTCGCGCCGCCGTAGAGCGAGCGCACGCTGTTCGGCAGGGTGAACAGCTTGATATTCCCGGCGACGGGGTACAGGTCGATCGGGTTCGACTCCTGGGAGACCCGCGCGATCCCCGTGTTGACGACCTCGTGGGTCGCGTCGCGGGTGATGTCCTCGCCGTCGAACGCGATCGTCCCGTCGGTGACGTCGTGGACGCCCATGATGCAGTTGAATACCGTCGACTTCCCCGAGCCGTTCGGGCCGATGAGCCCGACGATCTCGCCGCGATCGACCGACAGCGAGACGTCGTCGACGGCGACGAGACCGCCGAACGTCTTCGTCAGTCCGCTCACGTCGAGGAGGCTCACTCGCGATCACCCCCGACCGAGCCGAGCGCGTGCCAGCCCCAGCGGAACAAACCATCGCGGGCGAACACGAGCACCAGCAGGACGAGGACCCAGAGCACGATCCACCGCGTCGAGTGGCCGAACCAGAGGCGCAACACCTCGTCGCGCAGCAACACGAACAGGAACGCGCCGCCGATCGGGCCGAGGACGGAACTCATCCCGCCGACGACCGCCATCGCGATCATCTCGATGCTCCGATCGACGACGACGAAGGTCGACGGATCGACGGTCCCGCCGAAGTGGGCGAGCAGGACGCCGCCGATCCCCATGGTGATCGAACTGAGGGCGAACGACCAGAGTTTGAACTTGGTCGGGTCGAGCCCGGCAGCCGAGACGGCGGACTCGTTCTCGCGAATCGCGACGAGCACCATGCCGACGTTCGATCGCGCCACGACCGTCAGCGCGGCGGCGACGCCCAGCATCGGGACGAGCATGTAGTAGTACCGCATCGTGAAGTCCCAGGTGAAGACCTCGACCGCCTGGAACCCGTTTTCACCGCCGAGCGTCTCGCTGAAGCCTATCGTCAGCCGATAGAACAGCAACACGGCGACGAACGTGACCAGCGAGAAGTACGGGCCGGAGAGTCGGAGCGAGGGGAGCCCGATGAGCAGTCCGAACGCCAGCGCCGCGAGAATCGAGAGCGGGATGGTGACCGCAAAGCCCAGCTCCGGGCTGACGCGGACGACCAGCAGCGCGGTCGCGTAGCCGGCGGCGGCCGACAGCGCCGAGTGACCGAAGCTGATGTAGCCGGTGTAGCCGCTCTGTACGTCCCACCCCATCGCGAAGATCGCCCAGATGCAGGCGAGCGTGAGCGTTCGCATGTAGTTGCCCGCGAGCAGCGGCGCCCAGGCCGGGGCGGCCACGAGCGCGAGCAGCGACGCGACGAGCAGCCCCAATTGCAGGCCGGTCACCTCGCCGACGTACGATCCCAGAAGGCGATTGAACCCGTTCGCAGCGGGCTGGAGCGCCCGATCGATCGGTGCGAGCGCGCGAGCGACGGCCTGCCCGCTCGGCGCGAGTATCGATCGCTGAACCGTGCTGCGAAGCCGACCCAGCGGCGGTAGTTCCTCAGTCATGGACGAACTCCCTCCCGTAGAGCCCCTGCGGTAACAGGAACAGGACGACGAGCAGGATCAGCAGCGAGAGGATGCCGCGAAAGCCCTGCCCGAGCGTGGTGACGGTGAGCGTCTCGGTGTAGCCGATCAGGTAGGCGGCAACGATCGACCCCTTGATCGAGCCGATGCCGCCGATCACCACGATGATGAACGCCAGCGCGAGCGGGTTCAGCCACATCAGCGGCGTCGCGGCCTGTCCGCCGCCGAGGAAGATTCCCGCGACGCCCGCGAGCGCGCCGGCGATGAGCCACGTCCGAGTCTGCACCGCGCGCAGATCCACGCCGGTGAGGCGGGCGCCGCGCTCGCTCATGGACGCGGCCAGGATCGATCGCCCGCCGTCGGTCTCGGTGACGTAGTACCACAGCAGGCCGATCGCGATCCAGGAGAGGACGAACCCGGCAAGGTCGTTGGACGAAACGGCCGTGCCGGCCACTTCGACGTTCCCGGAGATGACGGTGTACGAGTACGGCTGATCGCCGAAGATGCCGATCGCGATCTCCGTCACCGCGGTCGCCAGCACGACCGTCGCGAGGAACGTGATGACGGGGTTGTCCTCGACGTAGCGAACGAGCCCGACGTACAGTCCGTACGAGAGGCCCGCGACGATCGCGACCGCGAGCGGGAAGACGACGACTTGCGGTAACGCGATCGAACTCGCGACGATCTCCCGGTTGAGGGCCATGAACACGTACGCGCCGGCCATGATCAGGGCGCCGTGGGCGAGGTTCAACACGCCGCCGACGCCGAAGATCATCGTGAATCCGATCGCGATCAGCGCGTAGAGCGCGCTGATCATCGCCCCGGTGATCAGTATCGAGAGGATCGACTCGAGCATCCTACTCCATCCAGTGCGGCGCGGTGTGGTCCGCGGTGCGGTGCTGTTCGGGGTAGACGCACTCGAGGCCGCCCTCGGGCAGCCACTGAGTGATCGGGAAGTTGGTGATCACGCCCTCGCCGTCGCGCTCCTCCTGGACGTCGTGTGGGTACGTCTCGCCCTCGCCGTAGAAGGAGACGATTCCCGCGGTGCCGGTGAACTCCAGTCCGAGCATCGCGTCGACGATCGCGTCGAGGTCGCCCTCGTAATCCGTCGTCCCGGCCTCCTCGACCGCCTCCCGGTACGCGTAGATCGCATCGTAGGTGTTGAACCCCATGTACATCGGGAGATCCGGCGCGTCCTCGTCGTCCTCGACGAACGCCCGGTACTCGTCGACGAAGTCGAGGGTCTTCTCCGTGATGTCTGTCGTCCCGGCGGCGCCCGACTGGGAGGTCGTCTCGTAGGTCGCGGCGCCCTCGGACAGTTCGTAGAAGTCCGGCGTCATCGAGGCGACGTGGATCCCCTCGACGCCGAAGTCGAGTTCGCGCTGGTGCCACTCGCCGAGCATCTCGGCGCCGATGATGTGCGCGAAAAAGCGGAAGACCGCGTCGGGGTCCTCCTCGTCGAGGGTGTTCATCACCGGCGTGAAGTCGTCGATCTCGGTCGAGAGTTCATCCTCGTAGACGACCTCGTACCCCCGGTCCTCCAGTTCGCCCGGTAGGTTGTTCGTGAACGGATCGGTCCACGCGGCGTCGTCGGCGAGGTACGCGAACGTGTTCCAGCCGTGCAGGTCGGAGAGGTAATCGGCGTACCCGCCCATCGCCTCGGCCTGGAAGAACGAGTTGATCGGGCCGGATCGGAAGATGTTCTTGTACGCGTCGTAGTCCGACCCGACCGAGTTCTCGATGATCTGGGGCGACGCCGACCCCGTGACGATGTAGGGGACGCCGTTTTCCGCGATCATGTCCGTGATGCCGAGCGACACCTCGCTGGAGAACGTCCCGATGAGCACGTCGACGTTCTCCTGGTTGAGCAGCCGCGACGCTTCGTCCTGGGCCGTGGACGGATCGGCCCTCGTATCCGCGCTGACGAGTTCGACGGTCTCGTCGCGGATCCCGCCGTCGTCGTTTATCTGCTCGACGGCCAGCTGAGCGCTCCGATCGGACCCCAGCCCCTGCGTGTTCTCCAGCGGGGCGAGGTGTCCGATCGTGATCGCCCCGTCGTCCTCGCCGCCGAGACACCCGGCGAGCGTCGCCCCCACTGCTCCGGTCCCGGCGACCCCGAGAAACGTCCGTCGCCCGATAGCTCTCCTTCCATCTTTTCCCGAATTGGGAGTTTCATTACCTTTGTTAACCATTTTGGACCACTAGTTTAGCGCCTCCTATGCACCCCTTTTCAACCATCCATATTAAAGATGAGGGAGTGTAGCACATCACAATCGGCAATCGGTACCGGGAACGACACGTTCTGGAAATCGGACGCGACGAGGGCGCGCTCCGGCGACCAGGGCGGAAGAACGGTCAATCGGCGAGGAGTTCGATCGAATCGGGGTCGACGCCGTCGTCGGCGAAGCGATATCGCCCGCCGTCGACGTCGAGAACGCCCTCGCGGCGGAGGTGGTCGAGGTGGGCGTACGCCTCGCCGGGGCCGTGCACGATGTGGATCCCGTCGAGGTCGCCGAACAGGCGGGCGCTGACCGTCCACGCGTCCGCCGGCCCGTGCTCGCGGAGGATCTCGAGCACCGCCGCGGAGCGGTCCCGATGGTGGTCGACGATCGCCAGCGCGCGATCGGCCGGCTCGTCGATCGGCTCCCGGTGACCGGGCCAGACGCGGTCGTAGCCCCGATCGGCGATCCCGCGCAGCGTGGTGAGATAGTTCTCCAGCGGTCGCTGGACCCGGACGTCGGCGCCGCCGACGTTCGGCGTGTACACCGGCAGGACCGCGTCGCCGACGAACGCCTCGGCGCCGTCGGCCGTCTCGAATTCGAAACAACAGAGCCCCGCCGCGTGACCCGGCGCGTGGACCGTCTCGAGCGTCGTCCCGCCGACCTCGAGAACCGTCCCGTCCTCGATTGCCGTCGCTTCCGGCGGCGGGCCCTCGATGCGACTCGTCAGTTCGAGGAACGAGAACAACTCCTCCCGCGCGTCAGCGGGGACGCCCCACTCCTCGAGCAGCGATCGACGGCGCTCGTCGCGGGCGGCGATCGCATCCGGACGTCCCTCGACGAGGGACAGATCGGCCTCGTGGACGTAGACCGTCGCGCCGCCTTCAGCCTGGATCTCCCCGGCCAGCCCCGCGTGATCGACGTGGAAGTGCGTCAGAACGACGGCGTCGACGTCGGCGAACGCGTAGCCGCGATCGGCCAACCCGTCGCGGAGGTCCGCCAGCACGTCGTCGGTCGCGATGCCCGTGTCGACGAGCGCGAGTTCGTCTCGATCGTCGTCGGCGAGGACGTACGCGTTGTTTCGCCCCTCGAATTCGTCGTTGCCCAGCGAAATGCGGTCCATACCCTCCGCACGCCTTCTATCCAATAGTAGCTTCTGGAGCGCGAAACGAAAACGTTGGTAACTCGAGTTCCGAATAGTCGAACAGGAGTAGGAATGGGAGCGCTCAGCTCTCGAGTTCCGCCCGGAGCAACTGATTCACGTCGCCCGGATCGGCGCTGCCGCCGGTTTTTTGCATCACCTGTCCGACGAGGAAGTTGATCGCGCCGTCCTCGCCGGTCTCGTAGTCGGAAACGGCGTCAGGGTTCTCGTCGATCGCCTCGACGACCGCCCGCTGGACCTCGTCCTCGCCGGTCTTGCCCAGCCCCTCCTCCTCGACGATCGTCTCGGGGTCGGCGCCGTCGTCGAGCATCGATCGGAGGACGGTCTCGCGGGCGTTCTTGGCCGTGATCTCGTCCTCGGCGACGAGTTCGACGAGCCGGGAGACCTCGTCGAGGCGATCGGCGATGTCCGTGATCGCCATGTCGCGGTAGTTGAGTTCGCCGAGCAGTTCGTCGGCGACCCACGTCGCCGCGAGGTCGGGGTCGAATTCCCGGGCCACGTTCTCGTAGAAGTCGGCGACCTGCTTCGTCGAGGTCAGCTTCGAGGCGGCCTCCTCGCTCAGGCCGTACTCGTCCTGAAAGCGCTCGCGGCGAGCCGTCGGCAGCTCCGGAATGGCGATTTCCTCCTTCCAGCCCGAGACGCGAAGCGGCGGCAGGTCGGCCTCCTCGAAGTAGCGGTAGTCCTTTTCCTCCTCCTTCGATCGCATCGAGACCGTGATGCCGCGGGATTCGTCCCAGTGGCGGGTCTCCTGTGCGACCGCGCGTCCGCGCTGGATGGCGTTCTTCTGGCGGGTCTCCTCGTAGGCTAAGGCCTTCTCGGCGCCCTTGTGGCTCGAGATGTTCTTGACCTCGGTGCGGTTCGCGGCCGCGAGGGTCTCCTCGCCGATCTCGGCCGTCGAGTGGTCGCCCCCCTCGATCTCGTCGGCGGGGACGATCGAGAGGTTGGCGTCGACGCGCAGACTGCCGTCGCGCTCGGCGTCGAAGACGCCCAGGTACTCGAGTACCTCCTCGAGTTCGGCGAGGAACGCCCGCACCTCGCTCGGGCTGCGGAAGTCCGGCGCCGTGACGATCTCCATCAGCGGCGTCCCGGCGCGGTTGTAGTCGACGAGGGTGTAGTCGGCGGTGTCGATGCCGCCGCCGCCGCCGACGTGCTGGAGGCTGCCCGGGTCCTCCTCCAGGTGGGCGCGCTCGATCGTCACCGTGCGGCGCTCGCCCTCGACGCTGATCTCGAGTTCGCCGTCCTGGCAGATCGGCTCGTCGTACTGCGTGATCTGGAAGTTCTTCGGCAGGTCGGGGTAGTAGTAGTTCTTCCGGTGGAACCGCGTCTCCTCGGGGATGTCGGCGTCGATCGCCTTGCCGATCTTGACCGCTGCCTCGACGGCGGCCTCGTTTAACACCGGCAGGGCACCCGGCAGGCCGAGACAGACCGGGCAGACGTTCTCGTTGGGCTCGTCGGTCCGATCGGTCGAACAGCCGCAGAAGATCTTCGTGTCGGTCTCCAGCTGGACGTGCACCTCGAGCCCGATGACGGTCACGAGGTCGCCCTGCTGGACGGTCTGGGCAGTCATTGGGCCTCGATTCGGGCCGGTGGCGGTAAAGCGTAACGACTGGCGATCGGGGTGCGAGCGGCCCGCGGGTCGTGGCCGTCGGCGGCGTCGCCCATCCGACCGGGAGTCGTCACCCTGCGGGCGGATCCGGCGGGTCGGGATCGGTCTCCCCCTCGTGCTCGGCGAGCCACGCGTCGTACGTCTCGCGATCGACGGCCGTCACGTTCGCCTCCATCTGAGCGTGGCGGGCGCCGCAGAACGCGGTGCACCGAGCGCGGTACTCGCCGCGCTCGTGAACGCGAGTCCGGATCACCGTCTTCTCGCCGGGAAATACCTGCCGCTTGACGCCGAGGTCGGCGATCGAGAACGCGTGGATCACGTCCCGCGAGGTCATGACGAGGCGCACCTCCTCGTCGACCGGCACCACCAGCTCGTTCCGCGTCGTGACGTTCGCCTCGTCGTACGTGAACTGCCACGCCCACTGCGAGGCGACGACCTCGATTTCGGTGACGTTCGATTCCGCGCCCGGAGTCGCTTCGGTCCCCGCCGACTGGCCTCCCGGCGAGAGATAGGGGGTGGCGAGCACCGGGTACGCCCAGAGGGCCACGACGAGCAGAACGGCGGCCGTCGCCGCGACCCACGCGATCTCGAGCGACGGCTTCTCGGGCGTGGGCTCCGGTTCGGCGCCGTTCGCGCCCGCCGGCTCCCGAAAGCGAACGGCGGCGTACGCGAGAAAAGCCAGCACGGCCAGCGTCAGCGGAACCGCGATCGCGAGCAACCGAACGTGGAGCGATTCGATGAGGTTCCTGTTCACCGACTGTGCAGCGGCTGATTCCGTCGCGAACGGGACGGCCGCGAGCGAGCAACTCCCGAATACGGCGATCCGGGCGAGCGCCGTCGAGCGCTTCGGGCTGTCGGCCGCGGCGCGGCCAATCGCCTCGATCGCTCGTCGCATCGAGCGCGGTCGGCCGAGCGCACCGCGGGAAGCGTTCGTTTCGAATCGTGAACGGATGGACATGACGTGGGACAGCAGTCGTGCTCGTTTCGCGCGCAGTTCGTGGTCGAGTTCGGTTCCGAGCCGACGGCGTTAGTACCGCCGCTCGAACACCGTTCCGGACTCGCCGACGACCAGTTGCGGCGTGCGGGCGGTTCCGAGCGCGACCGCGTGCAGTTCGTTCCCGGGTTCGAGTCGCGCGGATTCGCTCCAGCCATCGAACCCGCGCTCGTAGATCGTCCCCGAAGACGAGACGGCCATCGCGTCGTAGCGATCGCGCGCGAGCGCCGCGATCGGCTGCTCGCCGAGGGTCGTCCGGGACCAGTCGACGCCGTTGTAGGTGTAGACGGTGCCGTTCCCGCCCGCGACCGTAACGTGGCCCGAGTCGGAGGCCGCGACCGTTTCGAAGTCGATCGCCGCGTCCGCGATTCCGATCCGGCTCCAGGAGACGCCGCCGTCTCGGGACTCGAAGACGCCGCCGTCGGTATCGACGACGTAGCCGTACGCCAGCGGGGTGAGCGAGACGTCGGTGACGCTCGAGCCGGAGCCGGGTTCGACGACGTCGAACCACTCGACGGTCGCGTCGTCGCGCCGCCCACGGAGGAGTTCCCCGGAGCTGTTGATGACCGTCAGCCGCTCGTCGCCGGCCAGTCCGGCGGCCGCGACCGCCGTCCAGGAGGTCGTCTTCTCCTCCGGGGCCGAGAAGTCCGCGACGTGGTCGGCGACGACGTCGTACAGTCCGAGCGCGCCGCTGTCGCCGGCGACCCACATCGCCCGCCCGTTGCTCGTCACCGCCGCGGTGCGGAGCCCGTCTCCCGCACCGCCGATCCCGTTCTCGAGGCGGACGGTCCAGTCGTCACCGTCGCGCGCGAGGACGACGCCGTCTTCGCCGACGGCGTAGACCCCGCCGGCCGTCGTCACGACGTCGTACAGCGCCGCGTCGGTGGGCACGTCGGCGGCGACCCATTCGCTGTCGGGATCGACGTCGACGCAGCCGGCGATCGACAGCGAGCCGACCCCGGCGCCGATCGATGCGAGGACGGCGCGACGAGTGCACGAACGACGATCGGGCATTAGTTCCCCTCGCCGTCACTTTCGGTCTCGTCTCCGTCTTCGCCCTCGGTCTCGCTCGAGCGTGCGGAGCGATCGCCGTCGGCGTCGGTCCCGGTCGCGTGCGGATCGTCGACGTCGACTTCGTTCGTGCGGTGGTACTCGCCCGACGGCGTGAACGCGCCCGGCGCGGAGGTTCGCTTGAGGATGGCCGAAACGCGAACGACGTACGCGAAGAGGACCGCGAGGGGACTGAAGGCGACCGCGAGCGCGAGGCTCACGAGGACGAGCAGCCACCCCTCGAAGGCGACCGGCGGGTAGCCGCTCGCGTAGATCATGATGACCAGCGACGAGAGCAAGATCGCGGCGGTGCCGCTGTAGGTGATCAGCCGCGACAGCCGCGCGAGCTCGCGCTGCAGGTAGATCGTCGTGAAGTACTGACGCGTCGCGTCGGCGGTGACGAACAGTTCCCGGAGCTCCGCAAGCAGCGCCGCGGATCGGTCTGACAGGTTCTCGTCGAACCGCCGTCCGAGCCGCCGCGCCTCGTTGGCGGCGCCGGCGTAATCGTGGTTGATCGTCGGCAACACGACGTCGAACACCGACTCCGTCTCGCCGGTGAGCTGCGCAGAGAGATCGCGGGCGTGCTCGCGCGTGTTGGCCGCGAAGCGACAGATCGACTCGAGGGCGGCGGTCGGTGTCGCCCCCTCACCGGGCCGACCGTCACCGAGAAATCCCTCGTCCGATCGATCGGTCGCGTCGTCCCCGCACACGGTCGCGAGTTCGTCGGCGCGGCTGCCGAGCGTCCCCGCGAGTCGAGCGAGGAAGGCCGCGGGATCGGTCGGACTGACGCCGTCGCCCTCGGTCTGGGTCTCGACGCGGCTGCGAAACTCCTGGACGCCGTCGATGCGCTCGGTGAGCCGATCGGGCGTGCCGAACAGCCGCGAGATGATCAGCTGGTTGACCGAGACGACGATCGGGATGAACGAGAACAGCCCCGCGATCATCGTACTGAACATCGTCGTGACGAACCGGCTCTCGCGGACGCCGATGACGTCGCTGACCCCGAGGAGCAGGGCCAGGGCGAAGACGCCGACGACGAAGGCGCCGACGATCGCGCGGCGGTCGCCCTCGAGCAGGAGCCAGCGGCGCCACTCGCGGCGCGACGCCGTGTCGGTGAGCAGCCGAGATCCGATGCGGACGCCGGTCCACAGGAGCCGGCCGACGATCAGCACCGCCGCGACGGCCAGTCGAAGCGCATAGCCGACGATCGACAAGCCGATCGACCGTTCGTCGTCGCGGTCGTCGCCGTTGTCAGCATCGCGGTCAGCACCGTCGCGAACCGGGTGTTCGTCGCCGTCGTTCGATCGATCGGTATCGGGTGCGGATGGTGATGGGGCGTCAGACATGAGCGGTGGGAGCGTGGGTTCGGTTCAGAGGCCGTTGGAGACGACCTCGAGCAGTCGGAGCGCGATCAACAGCAGGACGGTCAACAGGGCGGTGCGCCGGAGGATGGCGGCCCTGGTCGTTCTGATCCGCGAGTGGTCCGTGGGGTGGAACCCGACGGTCCAGAGGGTCGCGATCGCGCCGACGTTGATCGCGATGAGGTTCACCGCGACGACGACGAGCGAGCCGAGGACCACCACGGGTTCGCCCCAGGCGACGCCGACGCCGACGACGCCGATCGGTGGCATGATCGCGGCCGCGATCATCACGCCGATGAGGTCGGTGATGCCGGTCGTCGCCATGCCGAGGCCGCCGGCGATGCCGGAGCAGACCGCGACGGTCACGAGCAGTGACGGCGGCAGGCCATGACTGCCCAGCCCGAGGCTGGCCTCGAGATCGACGGCGGTCGCGACGACCGTCGAGGTCCGCGCGAACATCGCGAACACGAGCGCGCTCGTCGTCGCGACGCCGATTCCGGTTAACTGGAGTTTGACGCCGCGGGCGAAGAGCCGGCGTTCGTCGAGGACGGTCGCGACGCTCGAGGCCATCGCCGGTCCCAGCAGCGGCGCGATCACCATCGCGCCGACCAGCACCGCAATCGAGTTCAGGAGGACGCCGGTGGTGGCGACGACGCCGCTGATCGCGGTCATCGCGACGAAGATGACCAGCGACGGCAACTGGGATCGGGCTTTCGACCGGAGCTCGCTCCTGGAGATGCGTTCGAACGAGAGCCACTCTCCCTGCCGCGGGGACGGCCCCTCCCAGTCGCTGCCGACGACCGCCATCGGTTCCTCGACGACGATCGTAATGTCGCAAGGGACCGACGTCAGATCGTCTTCCAGCGGTTCGACCGCGTGCTCGGGGGCGGGAATCGTGATCGTTCGATCCTCGCCGTCGGCGTCGTCGGCGAGGCTGTACGTGAGGTCGTGGCGCTCGAGGACGGCCATGACCTCGTCGGTCGCGGACTGCGAGTCGGTAAGCACCGTCAGCAGGCGCATGGTGGACGTCGACGTTCCGATGGAAGCGCGACGACTGCCGTCGCGGTCGATCACAGTAGTGCGAGCGCATCCGTTTCAGGGGGCACGTCGTTGGGATACGTTCGCGCGAACAACGATCGAACGGCGGTCCGAATCTCGTCGAGGCGATCGTCCCGTCGGTCCCGGCACGAACTACCGCAGCGGCCGACCAGGCCGTCGGGCCCGTCGACGTACGCCAGCCGACTGCCGCAATCCGGACACCGGGGTTCGACGTGAGCTGTCATCCACGACACGTCGAATCCGTCGCACGTGAGCCGTTCGCCCAGCGCGAACCAGACGATTATGTCGCGTTCCTCGCGGCCAGACGCCGTTCGCTTGAGGCGGCCGAGCGCGGTCGCGACGCGACGGTAGAGATCGTCGTCCGCGTCGGCGTGTCGGCGGTGACACCGCCGAAAGTACGTGAGCAGCGCACGCCTCGAAGAGCGGCGTTTCCCGGTCGTCAGCGGGGCGTCGAGGGTCGCGTTCGGTGCGAGGTCGTCGGACTGGGGGACGCGCTCGGGGCGGCCGCAGTCGTCGTAGTGGATCTCTCGCGAGAGAGATGCACCGCTGGTCGGACAGAATGCGTGTTCACCAATCATGTGTTTGGGTGGTCGATCGAACCGTCGGTGCGGTCCGACCGGGCACGCCGGGATAGCGGTGCCAGGGTCATAAGATGACACAGTACTGAAACGGTCTGAAATAAATTTGCTGACCCGTAGGGAAACTTACTGTCCGAATGCAGTGATTTTGTGCGGAAAAGTTAGGAATTTGGACGACTTATCCGTCGGCGAGGCGAACGGCGGATGCACCATGTCACGTGGTGAACTTCCGTCCATCGATTCGATCGACCGATATCCGTGGTACTGGTACGTCCTGATCGGCTACCCGGCGCTGAGCCTGCTCGGGATTGTCTCGCTCGCTCGCCTCACCGGCGGCGGTTCGGTGCTGGCCTCGAGTCTCGGCGGCGTCGCGCTTCTGATCGTGATCACCGCCGCTGGAGCCGTCACGCTCCCCGCGATCTGGCGCGACGTCGAGTTCGTCGCGACTGAAACCGACGACTGGACGCCGGATCGCGAAATTTACGTCGGTACGGCCGTCGCCGCCCCGCTGCTTCTCGCCGTCCTCTCCGGACTGGCGGCCGGATTCGGCGTCGCCCTCGCGATCGCGATCGTCGCGTTTCTCCTCTCGACGGTAACGGTTTGCGTCGTCTACCTGTACAACCGCCACCGAACGATCGGGTTGCTGACGCGATGAGGCCGATCCGATTCGAGAACCGACCGCTTGCGACGACGAACTGACCGCGAACCGTCGTTCTACTTTCTCTAGGTTCCGTCCACCCTTATACGTCTCCGACCGTTGGATACCGCTGTTGGAAGGCCCGGACGACGCGCCGGCTCGGCGCGGATGACCTCCCGGCCCGACAGCATAGCCGCTACTGTTCGCTCGACAGCGGTCCGTACAGGCCGCTTCGTTCCGCGCCGTCCCCATTCCTTCGAGTCCTCACCATGCTTTCGGCGACACACACGCTTACCGACGCGTCCACCGTCGGACACGTATACGGACGATTGGTCCCCACGCTAGCGCTCCTGGCGATCGATCAGTGGCCGCTCGGTTTCGAACCGGTCGTCGACGGTTCGGTAGTCGGCGCCCGGTTCGCTCGCCCGCACGCGGCCGGAAGCAGCCTCGAGCTCGCAGCTCGGCTCGTCGGCCTGCTCGGCGCCGTTCTCCTGGGTATCGTCGAGGGGGCGATCATCGCCTTCGAGATGGCCTGGGAGACGTGGTGGGCGCTCGTGCTCGGCTTCACGATCACCGGCGCCGTCCAGGAGTTCGTCTCCGCGGACCGGCTCACCGACTACCTCGGTGACGACGACTGGAGAGCGGTCGCCTACGGGTCGTTCTTCGGGGCTTCGTCCTCGAGTTGCTCGTTCTCCGCGGTCGCGACGACGCGGTCGTTGTTCACGAAGGGCGCGTCGGCCGCGGCCAGCCTGGGCGCGTTCCAGTTCGCGAGCACCGATCTCGTCCTCGAACTCGCCCTCGTCGTGTTGCTCCTGCTGGGCTGGCAGTTCGCGGCCGCCGAGATCGTCGGCGGGCTCGTCGCGATCGTCGTCCTCGCGATCGTCTACCGGCGGTTCGTTCCCGAGTCGTGGATCGAGCGCGCGCGGTCTCGCGCGCGGTCGCTCGAGGAGATCGAGTGTGCGACCTGTGGGATGCGCGCGGATCCGACCGACGAGGACACCGTCGTGCGGGAGTTCGACGGCGAACGGCGGTACTTCTGCTGTGACGGCTGTCGCGGTGCGTACGATCCGACGACCGACCGAGAGGCGGTCACCGCCGGCCCCGAACTCTTCTCGGGCGATCGCTGGCGATCGGCGGCCGCGAACACGATTCGCGAGTGGGACATGCTCTGGCGGGACATCGCGCTGGGGTTCCTCATCGCCGGCCTGCTGGCCGCGTTGGTTCCCACCGCCTGGTGGACCGCCGTCTTCGGCGTCGGCGCCGAGGGAAGCGCCGTTCGGCTCGTCTCGAACGTCGTGCTTGGCGCCGTCGTCGGCGTGTTGACGTTCCTCTGTTCCGTCGGCAACGTCCCCTTTGCGGTCGTGCTCTGGCAGAACGGCGTCTCCTTCGGCGGCGTCCTCTCGTTCATCTTCGCCGACCTGCTGATCCTGCCGCTGGTCCGCACCTACCGCCGGTACTACGGCACCCGCATGGCCGGCGTGATCTTCGTCGGGTTCTTCCTCGCGGCGGTCACCGCCGGTCTCGCCGTCCAGCTGTTGTTCGGCGGTCTGGGTCTGATTCCGCCCGTGTCCGAGGCCGGCGGCACCGTCCCCGGGACGTACACGGCCCTGCTCAACGTCGTCACCCTCCCGATCCTCGCGGTCCAACTGTACGCCGCCCTCGAGCCGGCCCAGCGGCGGCGGCTCGGAAACCGGCTGGCTCCCCACGTCGCCGGCGTTCTCATCCGATCCTACCTCGTCCTCCGGCGGATCGCCTACGCGCTCGAGGACCGCGGCCTGAAGTGAGCGCCCGGATTCGAGCGGCGACTTTCGACGCGTCCGCCACCCCCGAAGAATCCCCGTTCCAGTATCCATGATGCCACCACCGATAGCGACAGCCGGCGAACAGTCCGATCCGGCCCGACTGGTCACCCTCGCCGCGCTCGCGGCGAGCCACGGGCTGATCCGCGTGACCGAACGCTACCTTCCCGAGTTCGTGGTCGCCCTCGGCTACGGGCCGATCGTCGTCGGCGCGCTGGCGACGCTCGGACTCGGTATCGCCGCCGTCGCGGCGGAGCGCTCGACCGCGGGCGTCGACGAACGCGATCGTGAGCGGGCGGTCGCAGCCCTCTCGGCGCTACTCGCCGCCGCCGGGCTGCTCACCTGGACCGGCGCGCCGACGCTCGACGGCCTGCTCGGAACGCCCCTCTCGGCGCTGGGGTGGCTCGCGATCGGCGTCGTGCTCCTCCAGGCGTGGCACGCCCGCGGTCCGACGCGTCACTTCTGGCCGATCGACACCCGCGTGTCGCCGTTCTGGAGAAGCCCCGTCGGAGACGACGATCGGTCGGACGGAACCGCGGACGCGGACCAGGCCGCGGGCGCGACCGGGGTGCGACCGGATCGGCGAACCGCAGTCGTGCTCGGCGCGCTCGGAATCGCCGTCGCCGCGGTGATCGCGACGGCCGCCGTCGCGGGCGCCGATACGGTCTCCGCCGGTATCGCGCTCGTCGCCGCGGCCGGCGCCGCGGTCGCGCTCGTCGGGGCGGTCGCGCTGAGCACTGTCGTCGACGGCGCGACGACCGCCGGCGATCGAGCGACCGGCGGCGCGATCGAGACCGCGGCCGGCGACGATCGATCGCTCGAGACCGTTCGAAACGGCGTCTCGAGACTGCCGGACCGAAGACGGTGGGCCGTCATCGGCGACGGACTCGTCCGGGTCGCGATCGCCGGGATCGCGCCGTTTCTGGTCCTCCTGGTCGTCGAGTACGAGTCGATCGGCCTCTCGATCGGCGGCTTCTCGCTGGCTCCGGCGGCCGTCTTCGGGCTGTTCCTCCTCGCGGAGGCGGGCGGTGCGATCCTCGGCGCCCTCGGCTCCGGTCCGCTCGCCTCGCGAGTCGATCGGCGGGCGTTGCTCGCCGTCGGGCTCGCGGTCGCGTCGCTGGTCCCGATGGCGCTCGTGGCGGCACCGAAGGGCCCCGGCGTCGTCGCCGCGCTGTTCGCGCTGTTCGGCTGTCGCACTGCGATCGAGCCGCTGCGACCGACCGTCGGGGCGAGCGCCCGAGCCGCGCCGATTCCGGGATCGGAACTCCCTGAGACGGTTCGAACGGCGGTCCGGATCGCCGTCGTCCCCGCGCCGCTGATCGGCGGGCTCCTGTACGCGGTCGACCCCCTCGCCGCGTTCACCGCCGCGACGACGGTCGGCCTGCTCGGCGTTCGCGAGCTGGGGCGGGCGTTCACGTTCGGCCGCGACGGCGACCGATGACGCGGTCCACGCCGCGGCGCGCCCTCGAGAGTGCGGCCCGCGCGATCGGGTCGGCCGGCGCGACGAGGGTCGCGGTCGATCACCGGCGGCTCGCCCGCTGGTACCTCGGGTTCGCGCTGGCGTTCGGCCTGTGGGGCGGGTTCGACGCCCTGTTGCTCCGGACGGCGCTGGTCACGTCGTGGCAGGATCTCGTCTCGGCCGAGACCTACAACGCCCTCTTCACGACCCACGGGCTGACGATGCTGTTCCTGTTCGCGCTGCCGGCGATCTGGGGCGTCGCGTACGCCGCCGTGCCGCCGCTGATCGAGGCCGAGGGGACCGCGTTCCCCGCGCTCGGCACCGCGGCGTTCTGGTCGCAGGTGCCGGCGGCGCTGGCGATCCGCGCGGGCACCCTCGGCGGCATCCTCGGTGTGGCGGGCCTCGAGCCGGTCGCGACCGGGTGGACGCTGTACCCGCCGCTGAGCGCCCTGTCGCGGAATCCCGCCGTCGACGCCCTACTCGTCGGACTCCTGCTCGTCGCCGTTGGGTCGGCGGCGACCGCCGCGAACCTCGCCGCGACGATCCTGTGGCGCCGCGACGTTCGGTGGCGCGACGTGGACACGTTCACCTGGACGGTTCTGACGAGCGCGGCGATGACGGTGGTCGCGTTTCCGGTCCTGGCGTTCGCGGCGACGCTGTTGCTCGCCGATCGGACGATCGGAACGACGTACTTCGTCGCCGGCGGCGGGCCAACGAGCTGGCAGCAGGTGTTCTGGTTCTTCGCCCACCCGCTGGTGTACGTGCTGGTGTTACCGCCGATGGGTATCGTCAGCCACGTCCTCCCGCGGTTCGCCGGTCGACGGCTGTTCGGGTGGCGATCGTCCGTCTACTCGACGCTCGCGATCGGCGTCCTCTCGTTCACCGTCTGGGGACACCACCTGTTCGTCGCCGCCACGGGACCGTCCGTTCGGGTCGTCTTCATGGTCGTCACGCTGGCGATCGCCCTGCCGAGTTCGGCGAAGTGTTGCACGTGGCTCGCGACGCTGTGGGGCGGCGCGATTCGGCACACTGCGCCGATGCTCGCCTGTCTCGCCGCCGTCGGCTTCTTCGTCGTCGGCGGCGTCACCGGCGTCCTCCTCGCCGTCGTGCCGATCAACGTGCGGTACAACGGCACCTACTACGTCGTCGCGCACTTTCACCTGCTGCTCGCCGGCTTCGTCGCACTGGCGCTCGTCGCCGGGGGATACTACTGGGCACCCCTGCTGACCGGACGGCGCCTCGAGCCGGGGCTCGCCCGCCTGCACGTCCGGCTCACGATCGTCGGCGTCGCCGTCACGTTCGGCGCCCTCCTGCTCGTCGGCCTCGCGGGGCTCCCGCGGCGCATCGCGACGTATCCGGCGACGTACGCGCCGCTGCAGCAACTCGCGACCGTCGGCGCCTACGTCATCGCCGGCGGCCAGCTCGTCTTCCTCTGGAACCTCGCCCGATCGCTGCGGGCCGGCGAGCCCGCGTCCGCTCCCGCCGACCCGTGGGATCTCGCTGACGGCCCATCGCACGCTCGCGAGTGGGATACCGCGGCCGAGTCGACCGAGTAGGACCGACGCCGAGCCGCCGCCGTCGCGATTGCATCGTTGTCGAACGCAGCTGTCTCACCGTCGAACGCGGCTGCACCGTCATCGAACCACCGCAGATGCCTGCGGCCCGCCCACTGCCGCACCACGCTAGCATACGCCCATGTCAACCACCGCAAACACCGACGTCGCACTGATGCTCTTGCAACTGATCGCGCTGACGATCCCGCCGACAGTCGTCCTCATCGAACAGCTCCGCCGATCCGAGAACCTCGAGTGGCAGCTCCGCAAGGTGAGCTTCGCCCTCGTGCTCTCGAGCGTCCTGTTGCTGATCGCGGCCGCGATCGGCGTTCTGGCCTACTTCGTGACGGCGGTCGGGTTGTCGACGGCGATCTACGCAGCGCTATTGCTCGTCGTTCTCGGACTCGTCCCGCTCGGGGCGTTCGTCGTCGTTCTGTACCGGGAACATCGGCTCGAACACGGTCCCTGAGACCGCCCGCTACGTCCGGTCCGGCCGGGTGCGGGTTCGACCCCCGCGCGTAGCTTCGGCGGCCGAGCCGCCGATGACGTACCGATGTCCAATCGCACGCAATCGAACGCCTACGACGGTGAAGAATCGAGCACAAAAAAGACCGGCTGTGCGCGTCCGCTGACGGACCTCACGGGCTTCAAGCGCGACCAACTGTTCGTCATTCGGATGCTCGCGGCCCGAAACCCACACGGCCTCGTCATCAAGGACAAACTGGACTGTTACTACGACGAGGAGATCAACCAGGGACGGCTCTACCAGAACCTCGGCGAACTCGTCGAAGAAGGGTACGTTGAGAAGTACCCGCTCGACGGTCGTACCAACGCCTATCGGCCCAGTACACGAGCCAACAAGCGACTCGAGGAGCACCACGAGTGGGAACGGCGCTGTCTCCGCTGCGATCAGTAAGCGCTCTGCGGCCGCTCCTGGCGGCGATCGCGGAGGGTCGGTTCGAGGCAGCTCTCGCCAGCTGCCGGACGCAGTTCTCGACACAGCCGGCTGACGGTCGCGATCGCCGATGCAACTGATCCGAACCCATCGATTCGTAATGTCAGCATACAGTTCTTCGGACGACACCAGTCGAACAGCACCCGATCTCGAAGCGCCGTGGACGTACGCGACAACCGCCGCGCACCGTCTCGGCCTCCCCGACGACATCGAGCAGCGGTTCCTCCACCCGCGTCAACGCGAGCGGATTTCGGTCCCGTTCGAACGCGACGACGGGGCGTACGACGTCTGCGAGGGGTACCGCGTTCGCCACGAGACCGTCCGCGGACCGCCCGCGGGCCCGCACCGGTACTTCCCCGCGCTGAACGGCGACGACTGCGCCGGCCTCGCGGCCGCGGCGACCGTCAGCGCGGCGATCGCCGACGTGCCGTTCGGCGGCGCCGCGGGCGGGATCGCGGTCGATCCCGCGGAACTCTCCCGGGACGAACGGGCGCGGCTCACTCGAGCGTACGCGACCCGAATCACCGGCGTCGACAGCGACGGCGACGTCTTCATGCCGGACGTCGGCACCGATCGGCGAACCATGGCGCGGATCGCCGACGCCATCACCGATCGCGTCGACGCTCCGGCTCGGGCGACGGTCGCCGGCAAACCGCCGGCGATCGGCGGGTTCCGCGAACTCTCCGAGCCCGGAGCCCACAGCGTCGCGACCGTCGCCCAGGACGTCCTCGAGACGGACCGCGCTCGACCGCTGTCCGACGCGACGATCGCCGTCTACGGCACCAGCACCGTCGGCTCGACGGCCGCCCGACTGCTCGAGTTCCGCGGCGGGACCATCGTCGCGATGTGCGGCGACGGCGCGGGACTCGCCGCCGCCGACGAAACGGGGCTCGACACGAACCTCGCCCCCAGCTACCTCCGGCGGCCGGGGACGCTCGCGGAGTTCGACGGCGGGACGGTGACCGGCACGAGAAACGTCCTCGAGCACGACGTCGACGCCCTGCTCCTCGCCGACCCCGCGACGACGGTGACCGCCGAGAATGCCGACGGGATTCGAGCCGATCTCGTCGTCGAGGGCACCGTCGGCAGCGTGACGCCCGGCGGCCAGCGCACCCTCGAAGAGCGAGGCGTCACCGTCGTCCCCGCGGTGCTGGCGACGGCCGGTCGGATGATCGCGGCCCACCTCGAGTGGGTCCAGAGCGTCGGCCGCGACCGAATGAGCGACGCGCGCGTGGGCAACGAGTTCCGGTACGCGCTCGCCGACGCCGTCGACGATGTCCGGGATCGTCGCGACCGGTGCGACCTGAGCTGGCGCGAGGCAGCCTACAGCGTCGGCTGTTCCCGCGTCGCGGCGGCCCACGAGGTGATTCGATGATCGATCGCGTCGACGACTCGCTGTCCGACGCGCTCGACTGGCTCCAGGATGTCGGCTTGCCGGACCGGGTGGCGTCCGACGACTCGAGCGGCGACGGCGCGAACGAGGACGAAGTCCGGCTGCCGGTCGTCGACGCCGCTGACGATCGGTCGAGCGACGGGGATGGAGACGAGAGCGACGACGCGGATACCGGGACGAACGACGGCACCGGCGGATGGGGCGCCGCCGAATCGCCCACGTCGCGCGCCCTCCACGCCGTCGTCCACGGCCACGACGGACCCTACGCCTGCGGCGAGGGCGGGCTCCTGCTCCACCGGGGTGATGACGGTTGGCAGGTCGTCCTCGAGCGCGGGCCGGGTGTGTCGGAAAACACCCTCCGCGACGTCGCGGCGACCGACGACGGCTGTCGGCTCTGGTTCGCCGGCGACAGCGGCGCGCTCGGCTGCTACGACGTGGTCGACGGGCGCCTCAGCGACTACTCGGCGCCGATGGAGAAGACGAGCACCTGGGAGGCGATCGCCGTCACCGGATCGACCGGCGAGGAGCGCGTCCGGATCGCGAACGGCTCCGGCGAGGTGCTCGATTGCACCGTCGAGGACGGCTGCCCGACCTGGGGCGACGTGGTCGAACCCGGCGGCGGGTCGACGGTTCCCGGGTTGACGGCCGGGCCGGACGGATTCTGCGCCGTCGACACCAGCGGCGGCGCGTACCGAGAATCCGCGGATCGAGACGAAAACGGCGAATCGACCTCCGATACCGAGAGCACCTCGTCCGATCGGTGGGAACGGATCGGCGTCCGGAACGCGCAGGTCGACTTCCAGGATATCTGGGCCGGCGACGGCGCCGTCTACATCGCCGGCGCCGACGGCATCGCCTACCGGTACGATCCCGACTGCGAGAACTGGACGCCGCTGCACGTCGGCCAGGGCGCTCTCCAGGCGATCCAGGCGCGCGGTACCGGCGCCGTCGCGGTCGCGACCGGCGGACGGATCTACCGCCGCGAGGAGAGCGTCCGCTGGGCCGAACTGGACACCCCCACCGAACAATCGTTGCAGGGTCTCGCGCTCGCCCGATCGAGCGACGACGTCGACGGCGGACTCGCGACCAGCCCCGTCGACGTCGCCGTCGGCGCCGGCGGCGTCATCCTCGAACGCGATCGATCGCCGTGACCGATCTCGGTTCCACGTTGTCGAGTCGAAGCGATCTCCGACCGTTCAGCGGTTCCTCGCCGTTCCACCGACCGTAGCTGATGGTTTCCGATACACTTCGCACCGTCGTTAGTCGTATCGATCTCGATAGCCCTCCGCTCGCGGACACGTTCGTGCTCTCGCTCGCCGCGTTCCTGTGGCTCGTCCTGCTCGAAGGGTGGCTTCCCGGCCTTGGTCCCGCTCCGGCCGATCTCGAGGCGCCGATGGACGCACCCGGCGTCCCCGAGGCGATGGCGACGGCGAACGGACTCACCGGCGTCACCGCGTACCTGCTCATATGGGGAACGATGATGCTGGCGATGATGCTGCCGTCGCTCGTTCCCGCCGTCCGACGGTATCGTGAGGAGATTTGTGACGATTCGACCCTCTTCATCCGCTCGATCGCCGCCTTCCTCGGCGCGTACGGGCTCGTATGGACGCTCGTCGGGGCCGTCCCGCTGGCGGTCCAGTACGTGGTTCCGATTCACGATCTGGTGACCGAATCCGCGCTCGGGTGGAGCGCAGGATCGGTGGTGGTCGCCGGCCTGTTCGCCTTCGCCGGCGGCTACCAGTTCACGTCGCTGAAACGCGATCTGCTCGAACGCTGTGCGTGCTGTCGATCGATCCCGCACCATCCGGACGTCACCCGCATGGTCCGGACGGGACTCGAGTACGCCGTCAACTGCGTCGGCTGCACCTGGCCCCTGTTCGCGGTGATGGTCGCGCTCGGGTCGATGAACCTCTCCGTCATGATCGGCCTGACGGTCGTCGTCGTGCTCGAACGCGTGGCGCCCGAGAGCGATGACGTCGCCCTCGCCTGGGGCGTCGTCCTGCTCGCCGCCGCCGCGTTCACGCTGCTGGTCGGCGTTCCGAGCGTGTGATCGCGACGCCCGTCTCCGCCGATCGTTATTCCAGTCGAGCCTTTTTGACCGCGGTCGTGGAAGCGCTAGTCGAAAGGGTGTTACACGCCAACAAACACCTCGTTTTCATACTGGCGGAGGTATCGTTCGATACCTGTTCACCGGGCTGGCCGTGGCGAACCCGGTTAACCCGGGAACGGGGCTGACCCTGGCAGAGGGTGTGGAGTTTGAGCCAGCCGAGGCGCCCGACTTCGTCGAGGTGATCGTCGGCATCGTCCCCAAGAACCCAATGGCCTCATCGACGACGGGATAATCGTCCTCCCGGAAAAGACCTTAGAAGAGCCCCGGGAAGAGGACGTAGCTGAACACCGTCGCGACGACACCGACCCCGATCGCGTAGTACACCAGCGGGATCAGGTTCAGCCGCATCACGCGGCCCTCCTGGCCGACGAGGCCGACGGTCGCGAGCGCGGCGACGACGTTGTGGACGGCCACGAGATTGCCGATCGCGCCGCCGACGGCCTGCGCGCCGACGATGAGCTGCGTGGGGAGGCCGAGTTGGCTCGCGGCCTCGAACTGGAACCCGCCGAAGGTGATGTTCGAGACGGTGTTCGAGCCGGCCATCGCGGCCCCGAGGGCGCCGATGAGCGCGGCGATGAACGGATACGCCGGACCGACGGCGTCGGCGGTCGCCTGCGCGAGGACGAAGATCATGCTCTCGGTGCCCTCGGCGTGCGCGCCGGACTGGAGCATCACCTGCACCATCGCGATGACGAACACGAGCGCGATGAACGGTGCAACGAGCTTCCGCAGGGCCTCACCCCAGGCGGCCGTCACCTGGTCGCCGTCCATCCGGTACAGCGGGATCGCGAGCAGCGCACAGAGGACGAGCCAGAAGCCCGGGACGTAGATCCAGTCGATCCCGCCGCCGAGTCCGGTTCCACCGCCGATATCGGTCCATCGAGTGAAAAACAACAGCGGGTGAATCTCGATCTTGCCGCCGAGCAGCCAGACGTCCGGCAGAGATACGGTGACTGGCGGAATTTCGAGGGACACTCCGAGCAGAGTCGTCGGCTCGCCCTGCAGGAACGCCGCGATCGGGTCCCAAACGCGCGTGACGACCAGGAGCGCGACGAGCAGGATGTACGGGGTCCAGGCGCGAAGCAGGGACATGTCGGTCCGTCCGATAGACGCCGTACCAGCGCCGCCGTCGGCGACCGCTGCGCCGTCGTCCGTTCCGGTAGCGACGCCGCCGCTGCTCGACTCTCCGGGCTCGATCGTGCCGACCCAGTGGGCGGGCCACTCCTCGCGGTCCGGGAAGTCCCACTCCTCGTCCGGCACGAAGTAGCCGGCTTTCAGGGCGCCGACGACGATCGCGCCGCCGACCATCGACCCCAGAAGCGACGGGAACTCCGCGCTTACCTGGGCGGAGAGCCAGTACGGAACCACGAACGCCAGCCCGGCGAACAGACACAGCGGCGCGACCTCCCAGGCCGGTTCGAGGCTGCGCTCTTCCCGGTCGCCGAAGAAGTAGACGACCATTCCCACGGCGAACAGCGGCATGAGGAACCCGACCAGCGTGTGGTAGGTCGCCGCCCAGACGGCAACCTCGAGCGAGTAGTCGGCGACGGTAAAGCCACCGTCCGTGATCGCCGTCTCCGTCGCGGCCGTCGACGAGAGCGGATCCTTGATCCCGATGATGATCGGCGTCCCGACGGCGCCGTAGGTCACGGCGATGATGTGGCCGATCAGCGCGGCGATCACCGCGGCCAGCGCCGGGAAGCCGAGCGCCAGCAGTAGCGGCGCGACGACCGCCGCCGGCGTCCCGAATCCGGCCGCACCCTCGATGAACGTCGCGAGGAAGAACCCGAGCAGGATCACCTGGACGCGGCGATCGTCGCTGATCTGCGCAAAGCCCTGGTTGATCCTGTCGAACGCGCCCGCCTGCATCAGCGTGTACAGCAACAGCAGCGCGCCGAAGACGATCCAAAGGATCTGGATCGCCGTCATCGCGCCGGCGATCGAGGCCGCTGCGACATACTCCCCCGGCATACCCCAGACGCCGAGCCCGACCGCCACCGCGGCGAGATAGGCGATCGGCATCGCCCGCGTCGCGGGCCACAGCAGTCCGACGAGTAGGACGCCCGCGAGAACGAGCGGCGTCGCCGCGAGCAGGATTTCGACCGGACTAGCCACGGCCACCACCTCGACGCCCCGTCGGGGAAGCTCGTAACGGGCGATCGGTGCCGCCACCGCGTGTGATCGGATCTGGCATGGTGTGGCAACCATCAAATCATCATATATAATCTTCGATCGTTCACATAATGTGACCAACCCAGCGATCGGTTTCGAGAGTCTACTGCTCGTTTTCCCCCGCAACGCACGCGGAGGCGTCGCGTCTTGCGACGATCGAGCGCTTGCGGCGCGCTCACGCAGGCTAACAGTCGAGAACTCGCTACGAGAACTCGGAGCGGGCGCCGGAACCGCCCTCGATCCGCATATTTCGAGGGGCTCGCGCCGGAGTCGTGAACCGGCGCACCTCGCCCCTTCGCTCGCCGATCGACGGCCGCGCCGCCGTCCAGAGTGCCGTGCAAACGGGAGGTGACCGCGTCTGCCGGGGGTACGCTCGCGACGCTAGTCGACGAGCCCTCGGCGGACGAGACGACGAAGAACCGAAGATCTGTCCGCGATCGATTCCGCGTCGAGTTCGGCTGGTGTCTCCTCGTCCTCCAGAAGGCGCAGGGTGACCGGTTTCATCGCCACGTTCTACCACGTCCCCGAAATAGTCGTTCCGGACTTCGATTCGGGATCCGCGATACCGCTCGAAGTGGGCGTCCCTCAACGGGCCTCCTCGAGCCGATCGAGCGCCTCGGGGTTCTCGATGCTGCTCATGTCGCCGAGGTCCTCGCCCGTGTAGGTGGCCTCGATCGCCCGCCGGATGATCTTCCCGCTCTGCGTCTTGGGGAACTCGTCGACGAACAGCACCTCGCGCGGACGGAACGGCTTGCCGAGCTCCTCGCCGACCTGCGCGCGCAGTTCCTCGCGCAGGCTGTCGGTCTCCTCGCGTCCGTCTTCGAGGATGACGTAGGCGACGACCGCCGTCCCGGTGGTGTCGTCGGGGGCGCCGATGGCCGCGGCCTGGTTGACCGCCTCGTGGTCGATGAGCGCGCCCTCGACCTCGGCGGGGCCGACCTTTCGGCCGGCGACGTTGAGCGCGTCGTCGGCGCGGCCGTGGAGGAACCAGAAGCCGTCCTCGTCCTTCTGAGCCCAGTCGCCGTGGTTCCACATCGGTGGATCCTCGAACGTCGACCAGTACTCCTCCAAGTAGCGCTCGTCGCCCGACCAGAGCGACTTCGTCATCGACGGACAGGAGTCCCTGGCGACGAGGAAGCCGCGTTCGTGGTCCTCCTTGATGGACTCGCCCGAGGCGTCGACGATGTCGATATCCATGCCGAGGCCGGGGCCGCCCAGCGTGCAGGGTTTGAGCGGTTCGGTCGGCATCGGCATCAGGAAGCAGCCGCAGATCTCGGTGCCGCCGGAGATATTGATGATCGGGCACTCGCCGCCGCCGACGTTCTCGTAGAACCAGCGCCAGGACTCGGGGTCCCAGGGCTCGCCCGTCGAGCCCAGCAGTCGAAGCGACGAGAGGTCGTGACCGGAGAGCCAGCCGCCCCCGTGCTTGCGCAGGGCGCGAATCGCCGTCGGCGAGATGCCGAACTGGGTCAGTTCGTGGCGATCGATCATCTCCCAGAAGCGATCGGGGTCAGGGTAGTCCGGCGCGCCCTCGTACACGAAGACGGTGCCGCCGAAGGTGTGCGTGCCGATGAGCGTCCACGGCCCCATCATCCAGCCGATGTCCGAGACCCAGAAGAACCGATCGGCGGGTTTGAGATCCATGCCGAAGTGGACCTCCTTCGCACACTGGACCTGGACGCCAGCGTGGGTGTGGACGATCCCCTTCGGCTTGCCCGTCGTGCCCGAGGAGTAGAGGAGCATCGACTCCTGGTCCGACGGGAGCGACTTGGTCTCGTACTCGTCGTCGGCCGTCTCGACGGCGTCGATCCACCACTCGTCGCGATCGTCGTTCCAGGAGATCTCGTGTTCGCTCTTCGGAGCGCTCTGCTCACGGGTCGCTTCGCTCACGGGTCGCTCGCGCTCCCCGTTCGCGTTTTCGAGGTCTTCGCTCCGCTCAGACCTCGCATCGTTCCCCGTTCGCATTTCCGAGGCGCTTTGCGCCTCGCTCCCCAGCCTATCGAAAACGATCGTGTGCTCGACGTGGCCGGCTTCCTCGATCGCCTCGTCGGCGGCCGACTTGAGGAAGACGGGATCCCCGCGGCGGTAGAAGCCGTCGCCCGTAAAGAGGACCGAACACTCCGAATCGGCGATTCGGGTCGCGGCGGCGTCGACGCCGAACCCGGAGAAGATGGGGACGGCGATCGCGCCGACCTTGAAACAACCGTAGAGGATGGAGACGACCTCCGGCACCATCGGCATGTACAGCCCCACGGTGTCGCCGGTTTCGATGCCGCGCTCTTCCAGCGCGTTGGCGACCATGTTCGACTGTCGGCGGAGTTCGTGGTACGTCACCTCCCGGATCTCGCCGTCCTCGCCCTCCCAGATGGTCGCCACTTTATTTCGGCGCTCCTCGTCGACGGCCGCGTGCCGATCGAGGACGTTGTGCGCGATGTTGAGCTCGCCGCCGGGGTACCAGTCGGTGAATTGCGGCCCCTCGCTGTCATCTCGTACCGTCTCATAGTCCTCGTAGAACTCGACGCCGAGGTAGTCGACCAGTTCGTCCCAGAACCAGTCGACGCCCGACTCCTCGACCCCGTCGAGTTCCGTCGTCGTGCGCTCGATCAACTCCTCGTAGCCGTCGATCCCGTACGCCTCCATGAAGGCGTACACGTTCGTCGAGTCGACGAACGCCTCGTCGGGTTCGTGGACGATCTCGTCGACGTCTTCGAGGCTCGGGTCGGTGGTTCCGGACATAGTCAGTCGTACGTAAGGGTCATTCCACCATCAAACAACAGGTCGCCGCCGTCTAAGTGTCGGCCCAGATCGGAGAAGCCGATCAGGAACAGGTTGGCGACGTCGATCGGCTCCATCATCTCCTTCACGCGGGACTGGCCGAGCATCACGTCCTGAATCACCTCGTCGACGCTGATTCCGCGCTGCTCGGCCGTGTCCTCGAGCTGGTTCGTCACGAGCGGCGTTTTCACGTAGCCCGTGCTGACCGAGAACGCGCGGATCTCGCCGTCGCCCTCCGCCGCGATCGACTGGGTGAGCCCGCGCAGACCGAACTTCGAGACGTTGTAGGCGACCTTGTCGCTGGTGACGTAGTGGCCGTGGACCGAGCCCATGTTGCCGACGCAGCCCCGCCCATCATCGGTCTCCCGAAAGTGCGGAATGCAGCGCTTCGAGAGGTACAGCGGCGCCCGGAGCATGATGTCGTGCATCCGATCGTAGGTCTCCATCGGGAACTCTTCGATCGAGTCGATGTGTTGCATCCCGGCGATGTTCGCGAGGTACTTGATAGCGCCCAGGTCGGCCGCCTCGTCGACGACTCGCTCGATGTCGTCGTCGTCCGTGAGGTCCCCGGGGATCGATTCGATCGATCCGTCGAGATCGAGCTCCGACCTCCGCTCGATCGTCCCGTCGAGCCCCTCCTCGTCGACGTCCGTCGCCGCGACGGTCAACCCGTTACCGGCGGCCGCGAGCGCGGTCGCCCGTCCGATTCCCGACCCGGCACCCGTCACGAGACAGACGTTGCGCCCCGTGAACGCATCGTCGTCGATCGTGTGGATGTCCTCCCGCGTCACCGTCGGTGGCGTCACTTCTCGAGACATGGTCCTACAAAATACGTCACCCTGGGACGTGCTAAAACTGGGTCGTTAACATATCAAGCCCGATCGGCGAGCCGGCAGAGTATCCTCGGCGTCGAGCGAGCGAGCCGTTCGAGATCCTCGGCGTCGAGCGAGCGAGCCGTTCGAGATCCTCGACGCGGACGAAATCCACCTCGACGGCCCACGAACGGCCGGATCGGCACGGTTCGCTCGATCATCGTGCAGTCTTACCGACCAGGGGGGTCACGAGATCAGCGTGGATCTCGCTCTTTAGGCGGGGAACCTCATAACCCAAGGCCTTTGCCGCTGACATCGCCCATATCTCCTTCAAGCCGGGATAACAACTTTTGACGTTTCTCTTCCGGGAGGTTCTCGATTAGGTTTTGGAGGTCGTCGACCTGGACGTCTTCCGGGTTGGGTAGGTTACTACTCATAGTACTCACCGCCAGGTTTACGACCACAGAGGGGATAATAAAGCCTTGTTCACGGTAGATACTATACCACTTACGCGAATGTGTCATTAAAAATCGCCTCTTCCGTTTACGTGAAGGTCTCGAACCGGTTGGCGTCACTCGATCACGCCAGGCGGTGGTTATGCGGATCGATCGGCTCCATCAGACGTGGATGGGCGAGCGAGCCAGCGCAGCGCGCTGGCTTACCGGCTTCGCCCACTAGTACAACACACAACGGCCGAATCAGGCGCTGGACAACCGCACTCCTGTAGAAGAAGTGATGGACTGATGACCGGACGCTGCCATGTGGGGGATAATAACAGTTAATGTCTATCATGATCGTTCTTCATCAAGCGATGATCGACCTCGATCTCGATATGCGGCAGTACGATTGTCCGTTCATCGATACGACCGACGACGTCGACATCGCGTTTTCGGCCGTCCAGTGGCAACTCGACACGGACGCCGAGAAACTCGAGACGCGGCTCATCGCGAAGGCCGACTCGGTGGGAGCGCTCGACGACGGCCTGCACACGCTTCGAGATCATCCCAACATGACGGAGTGTTATATCCTCTCGAAGCGGGAGAACGTCGCCCAGATCGGGACGAAGATCGAACAGACGAACGCCATGGAGACGATCCGGGCGAACGGCGGCTACATCACCGGTCCGTTCCAGATCGAGAGCGGCCGAGAGCACTGGCACGTCGGCTTCGACGACGACCGGGACGAGGATCACGCCCTGGCCGAACTCGAACGCCACAACGACTACCGCGTCGAAAACCGCGATCGACTCGGGCCGACGGCGCTGTTCGACCTGCTCGAGAACGCCGACGGCGCGATGCAGCTGCTCGAGAGCTGTCGATCGCTGACCGAGACCGAACGCGAGACGTTCGAGGTCGCCTCCCGAAAGGGGTACTACGAGACGCCGCGCGAGACGACCCTCGACGAACTCGCAGATCACTTCGACGTCTCGAAGACTGCCGTCTCGATGAACCTCCGGCGCGGCGAGCGAAAGCTCCTGACGGGAGCGCTCTCGGCGCTGGACGAACTTTCCGACGCCGAAGACACGACAAATTGACCGCTGGCCGCCGCGGTTTCGGGACTCGCCGGCGTGTTCACTGATCGGTCGTTCCGTCCGTGTACGGCCATAGCCGCCCGGTGATGATACAGAGCCCGCCGGAGAGGATCATCACCGCTCGTTGCGTCCCTGTAGTGTCCGAGAACATTGCCGCGCCGACGTAGCCTACGGTGAACGCGAACGCGGCCGCCCACTCGGGAAGAACAATTCGAAACTCTGTACGGTTACTACAAGCGAACTAATCGATAAAACTGCCAATATCGCAACTGATAGTAGTTGCAATTCTACCATCCGTCCTCGCTCTGTCCGCGGAAAATTTTAATTTTTCCGATAGCAACCACCTCGGTCGACCAGCGATCGACTGATCCACGTCGATCGGGCATTTGCCAGATCGGTTAATTGTGTCTGACGTACGTTTATGTGTCCGGACAGATCCCTAGGAGGTATGTCGAAAAACCGCGTCGAGCAGCTCGAATCGACGGTCGCAGAACTCGAGTCGACGGTGGATGGGTTGACGGACGAGCTCATCGAAGCGAAAGAGCGGATCCGCGTGCTCGAAGCCGAACTCGACGCCGACACGCCGACGCGCGTTCCCGAACGACGCGCGTCCGATGCGGACGAGGACGCGCCGTCGGCGGACACCGAGGAAGCGGACCCCGACGACGTCGCCGAGGCGGCGGCGGAGGCCGACGATGCGACCGGCGACGAAGCGGAAGACTCAGGTAGCGACGACATTATAGTCGCATAACCGAACGACTACGTCGCGAACGGATCTCGGTGATCGCGGCGCACGCGATCGACTCAGGGAGACGGAGGGTTCGAGAAGGGATGTACATCAAGGCGCTCGTTCTGGACAACTTCAAGAGCTTCGGCCGTAAGACCAAGATCCCGTTCTACCAGGATTTCACCGTGGTTACCGGCCCGAACGGCTCCGGAAAGTCGAACATCATCGACGCCGTGCTCTTCGCGCTCGGACTCGCCCGGACCCGCGGCATCCGCGCCGAGAAACTGACCGACCTCATCTACAATCCCGGCCACGAGGACGGCAGCGGCAACCGGTCCGGTCCGCGGGAGGCCACCGTCGAGGTGATCCTCGACAACGAAGACGGGACCCTCACCCGATCGCAGGTCGTCAACGCCGCCGGTAGCGAGGACGTCGGCGACGTCGACGAGATCCGCATCCGCCGGCGCGTCAAGGAGACCGAGGACAACTACTACTCCTACTACTACCTGAACGACCGCTCGGTCAATCTCTCCGACATCCAGGATCTGCTCGCGCAGGCGGGCGTCACGCCGGAGGGATACAACGTCGTCATGCAGGGCGACGTCACCGAGATCATCAACATGACGCCCCACGCCCGCCGCGAGATCATCGACGAGATCGCGGGCGTGGCGGAGTTCGACGCCAAGAAGGAAGACGCCTTCGAGGAACTCGAGGTCGTCCAGGAGCGGATCGACGAGGCCGAACTCCGGATCGAGGAGAAACGCGATCGGCTCGCGCAATTAGAAGACGAACGCCAGCAGGCCCTCCGATATCGGCGCCTCCGCCGCGAGAAGGAGGAGTACGAGGGGTACAAGAAGGCCAGCGAACTCGAGGAGAAACGCGGGGAACTCGAGCGGATCGAATCGCGCGTCGACGACCTCGAAAGCGACCTCGAGGACCTCCAGCGCGAACTCGACGAACGGCAGGGCAAGGTCGTCCGCCTGCAGGAGGACCTCGAGGATCTAAACGCCGAGATCGAGCGCAAGGGCGAGGACGAACAGCTCCGAATTAAAAGCGAGATCGAGGAGCTGAAAGGCGAGATTTCGCGACTCGAGGACAAGATCGAGGCCAGCGAGGAGCAGATCGAGGACGCCGAGGCCAAGCGGCGCGAGGCGTTCGTCCAGATCGATCGCAAGCAGGAGACGATCGCCGACCTCGAGGACGAGATTCGCGAGCACAAACTCGAGAAGGCGTCGATCAAGACGGAGATCCAGGAGCGCGAGACGGAACGCGACGCGCTCGAGACGGAGATCGAGGAGGTCGACACCGAGTTCGACGAACTCAAGACGGAACTCGCCGAGCGCAAGGACGACGTAGAGGAAGCCAAAACGGAAAAGAACGACCTCCAGCGCGAGCAGGACCGCCTGCTCGACGAGGCCCGCCGGCGATCGAACGCGATCAGCGAGAAGGAAGCGGCGATCGAGGAGAAACGCGAGGAGCTGCCGGAGATCGAGAGCAAGCGGTCGGACCTCGAACGCGAGTTGCGCAAGGCCGAGGCGAACCGCGAGAACATCGCGAGCGTCGTCGATGACCTCAAGGCCGAAAAACGGCGCCTGCAGGGAGACCTCGACGACCTCGACGACAAGTTGCAGGCCAAACAGCAGGAGTACGCCGAACTCGAGGCCAACGCGGGCGAGAGCGGCGACTCCTCGTTTGGCCGGGCGGTGACGACGATCCTGAACTCGGGGATCGGCGGCGTCCACGGTGCGGTCGCCCAGCTCGGCTCCGTGTCGAGCGAGTACGCGGTCGCCTGCGAGACCGCCGCGGGCGGCCGCCTCGCGAACGTGGTCGTCGACGACGACGTCGTCGGCCAGCAGTGTATCGAGCACCTGAAGTCCCGCAACGCCGGTCGGGCGACGTTCCTGCCGATGACGGACATGCGGAAACGGGGGCTGCCGAAGGCCCCGTCCGATCCCGGCGTCGTCGGCTTCGCGTACGACCTCGTGGAGTTCGACAGCCAGTACGCGAGCGTCTTCTCGTACGTGCTCGGCGACACGCTAGTCGTCCAGGACTTAGAGACCGCCCGCTCGTACATGGGCGACTACCGCATGGTCACGCTCGACGGCGATCTGGTCGAGAAGAGCGGCGCCATGACCGGCGGCTCCCGGAAGGGGTCGCGCTACTCCTTCACCGGCGGCGGCGAGGGCCAGCTCGAGCGCGTCGCCAAGCAGATCACCGACCTGCAGGACGAACGCGAGTCCCTCCGCGAAGAACTGCGGGACGTCGAGGGACGGCTCGACGACGCCCGCGATCGAAAGACCGACGCGGCCGACGAGGTCCGCTCGATCGAGACCGAGATCGAGAAACTCGACGACCGCCGCGAGACGATCGAGGGCGACGTCGAGCGCCTCGAGGGCGAACTCGAGGAACTCCGCGAGGAACGGGAGTCGGTCGACGAGCGGATGAACGAGATCGCCGACGAGATCGAGACAAAGACCGCGACCGTGGAGTCGATCGAGGCCGACATCGCCGAGCTGGAAGCCGAACTCGAGGACTCGAAGATCCCCGAACTGACCGCCCAGATCGAGGAGTTGGAGGCCGAGATCGACGAGCGCGAGGACCGAATCAGCGAAATCGACGGCAAACTGAACGAGCTGAGCCTCGAGAAGGAGTACGCCGAGGACGCGATCGACGATCTCCACGATGACATCGAGGCCGCCCAGAACCGGAAGGCCGAACACGAAGAGCGCATCGCCGACTGCGAGGAGACGATCGAACAGAAGCGCGAGGCGCTCGAGGCGAAACACGAGGCCGTCGCGGAGCTAGAGGACGAACTCGCCGAGCTGAAGGACGAGCGCGGCGACCTGAAGGAGGAGCTGTCCGAGGCCCGGACGGAGCGCGACCAGCAGCAGGATCGCGTCAACGCCGTCGAGAGCAAACTTGAGGACCGCCGCGAGCGGGCGGGGAACCTCGAGTGGGAGATCGAATCCCTCGAATCCGAGGTCGGCGACTACGACCCCGAGGACGTCCCCGACCACGACACCGTCCTCGAGATGATCGACCTCCTCGCCGCCGACATGGAGGCGATGGAGCCGGTGAACATGCTCGCGATCGACGAGTACGACGAGGTTCGCGGGGATCTCGAGGAACTGGAGGACGCGAAGGCCACGCTCGTTGAGGAGGCCGACGGTATCCGCGATCGGATCGAACAGTACGAGACCCAGAAGAAGGAGACGTTCATGACGGCCTACGAGGCGATCTCCTCGCACTTCACGGAGATCTTCGAGAAGCTCTCGGAGGGGACCGGGACCCTGCACCTGGAGAACGAGGCGGACCCGTTCGACGGCGGGCTGACGATGAAGGCCCAGCCCGGCGACAAGCCGATCCAGCGGCTGGACGCGATGTCCGGCGGGGAGAAGTCGCTGACCGCGCTCGCCTTCATCTTCGCGATCCAGCGACACAATCCGGCGCCGTTCTACGCGCTCGACGAAGTCGACGCCTTCCTCGACGCCGTCAATGCCGAGCGGATCGGCGAGATGGTCGACGAACTCTCCGATCGGGCGCAGTTCGTCGTCGTCTCTCACCGGACGGCGATGCTCGATCGCTCCGAGCGCGCGATCGGGGTGACGATGCAACAGGACAACGTGAGCGCGGTGACGGGGATCGATCTGAGCAGCGGGGAGGTGCCGGCGGATGACTAGCGAGGAGCCACGCTCTTCGGAAAAAGCGAGCGGCGAAGCCGCGAGCAGGGAGTCGCGAAGCGACTCCGAAAAGCCGACCGGGGAGCGAGGCGACCCACGAGACAGCGAGGGAAGCGGGTCGCGAGAAAGCGACGAGAGCGGTGAGGACATCCCGCTGAACATCGCCGGCCACGAGGACCGAGAGCGGCCAGGCGACGAGACGGTCCTCGAATTCGCGGACGACGGAGACGACCCCGAGATCGAGGGCGCGAAACGGGACGCCGAGGACGAAGACGAGGAGGTCGAACCCGTCGAACTCCTCGTGCAACTCGCCAAGGACGGCGAAATCGATCCGTGGGACATCGACGTCGTCCGCGTCACGGACAAGTTCCTGGCGGCGCTGGACGACGCCGACCTCCGCACGTCGGGCCGGGCGCTGTTCTACGCGAGCGTCCTGTTGCGGATGAAAAGCGACGAGCTGTTCGCGCCGGACGAACCCGAGGAGGAGGAACTGCCCCCGTGGGAGGCACCGTTCGCCGACGAGGGGCCGATCGACGGCGGCGACGGCGGCAGACCGGCGCCCGGGTTCGACCCCGTCGAGAACCTCGAGGCGGAAATGGAACGGCGGCTCGAGCGGAAACAGGCCCGTGGAAAGCCCGAGACGCTGGACGAGCTCGTCCGTGAACTCCGGGACGCCGAGCGCGGCAGTTGGTGGAAGGAATCTCGCAGCTACGACACCAGCGACTCGCCGCGGGGGTACGGCCGCGGCGTTCAGGAACTCAGCTACCACACGGAAGACGAGTTTCGCGTCGACGACGAGCCAACGAGTGACGACGTCACGCACACGACCCACGAGGAGGACATCGAGGCCGTCATCGACGATGTCGAAACGGTCCTCGAGGAGCAGTACGAGAAGGGCCGCGACGAGGTCCTCTACGCCGAGATCGACGAGGTCGGGGGCACGCGCGTGATGACCTACCTCGCGCTCCTCTTTCTCGCCCACCGCGGCCGCGTCACCCTCGAACAGGACGAACTGTTCGGCGACCTCTGGATCCAGCGCGTGACCCTCGACGCGGAGCCCGAGGAAGCGATCGCCGACTAGGTCGATCGCTGCGGCTAGTGGGAGTGTTGAGCCCCGTTCCCGATCGCACGCACAAAGCACAGCTCGAAGCGCGTGAGCAATATATTTGTGATCGTAGTTCGAACGCGAAAGTAATGGCCGATCCGAGCGGCGGGCTGGACGAGCGGCGCTCGATTACGCAGTTCGGAAGCGTTCGAACGGTCGATCACCGAACGGTTCGGCCGGAGGAGAACCACACGGAGCGCTGCGTTTCGTGCGAGGCGCGGATGACCCGCGGACTCGTCCGACGATTCCGCGAGCAGTTCGTTATCGCCGGCGTCCCCGTCCGATCGCTGTCGGAAGGGCGTAACCACTACTGTCTCGACTGCGCGACGAGGGACCACGATCGGTCGGATTCCGCGACCGCGACCCGGCCATCGAGCGACCGCCGAGACGACGAGGCGAGAGAGCGGGTCGTCGATCGGGATCGCCAGTAGGCGTTCCGCGCGACGTCCGACTCGGCCGATCGGAACCCGGCGCACGACCGTCGCCGATCGGACGCCACCGCATTTCGGACGAACGGATTGTCCAGCGTTATCACATCTCCCGAGCGCACAAATAGACCGACCGTCTGGATAGTGGTATGTCGAGCGGGCCGAACGTAAACGAAGACAGTCTCACGGAGGGCGAACTCGTTCGCCCGATGTTCAGACTGGCGTGGCCCCTCGTGGTCATTCAGTTGTTACAGGTCGCGTACAACGTCGGCGACACCTTCTGGCTGGGCGCGCTCTCGCCCGACGCCGTCGGCGCGATCAGCCTCGCGTTCCCGCTCCTCTTTCTAGTGATCTCCGTCGGCGGCGGGTTCACCGCGGCCGGCGCCATCCTCATCGCCCAGCACACCGGCGCGGAGAGCGGGAAGGGCGGGTTGATCGCCGGACAGACGATCTCGTTCATCTCGCTGGTCGCGATCGGCCTCGGAATCGTCGGCTACTACGCGACGGAGCCGATGCTCGAGGCGCTGCCCGCCGATAGCGACACGAAAGCGGAGATCCTCCCGCTGGCCGCCGAGTACCTGGAGATCTTCTTCCTCGGCGTTCCGTTCGTCTTCGGCTTCTTCGTCTTCGCCTCGCTCATGCGGGGGTACGGCAACACGCGCGCGCCGATGCGCGTGATGGCGATCAGCGTCGTGATCAACCTCCTGCTCGATCCGCTGTTGATCTTCGGCTGGTGGGTGTTCCCCGAACTCGGCGTCGCCGGCGCCGCCGTCGCGACGGTTCTCTCGAGAGCGATTGCGACGGCCGTCGGCTTCTACCTGCTGTACTACACGGACGTCGGCCCGGAGATCGGCGTCGACCACATCCGCCCGCGCCTCGAGTACGTCACCGAGATCGTCCGGCTGGGGGTGCCGACGGCCCTCGAGCAGTCGATGACGGCCCTGGCGCTGGTCGTGATGACGGCGATGGTCGTCACCTTCCCGCCGGCGGTGGTCGCGGCCTACGGCCTGGGCAACCGACTCATCTCGCTCGCGTTCCTGCCGGCGATGGGGCTAGGTCAGGCGACGGACTCGATCGTCGGCCAGAACCTGGGTGCCGACAGGTCCGATCGCGCGGCGAAGGCGACGTGGATCGCGTCCGGCGTGATCGCCGGCATCATGCTCCTCGCTGGCGCGATCGCCTTCCTCTTCCCCGAGCCGTTCGTCTCGGTCTTCCTCACGGCCGACGAAGCGGGGCGCGCCGAGACGATCGCCTACGGCGTCACGTACCTCCAGTTCGCCGCGTTCGCGTTCGTCTTCATGGGCGTCCTGCAGGTGATTCAGGGGGCGTTCCGCGGCGCGGGCAACACGAAGACGGCGCTCGTCTTCGCCGTGCTCGGACTCTGGATCGTCCGCGTCCCGATCACCTACTACCTCATCTTCATCGCGGAGTGGGGAACGACCGGGATCTGGACGGGCGTCGTGCTCGGCGACGTCGCCAGCGCGATCGCGGCCGTCGCGTGGTTCACGCGCGGGACGTGGAAGAAGTCGATCGTCGAGGAGGAACCGGGATCGACGGCCGACTCGGCCGATCAAGCCGATCCAGCCGAGGATAGCACACTCGCCGAGTAATCGAGGGTATCGCGTTCACTCCGTCGCGAGCGCCCACTCGTCCGGCCCCGTCGACTCGATGACGTCGCGTCGTTCCATCTCCGCCAGCACCTCGGGAATCCGATCGGGCTGTGCGATCTCCATCTCGATCCGATCGATGCCGTGGAACTCGGCGAGGAAGTGACGGATCTCCTCCCGCGTGAACGTCTCCTGGTCGGCCTGGTCCATCACGCCCGAGATCAGATCGGTCATGTCCTCGATGAAGTTCCACGGGTAGACGATCCAGGTCCACTCCTCGAGGCGTTCGCCGACGTACTCGGGTTCGAACACGCTCGTCTGGAGGAGTTGGAGCGTCGCCGTGCGGACTTCGTCGGCGTCCCGCTCGTCGACGTACTCGTAGGCGTGTTCGATCGAGCCGCCGGTGTCGGCGATGTCGTCGATGATGAGGACGTCCTTGCCCTCGACGCTGCCCTCGGGCATCGGGTACCGGACGGTCGGTTCGCCGCTCTTCTCGGCGGTGCCGACGTAATGTTCCATCTTCAGGCTCGTCAGATCGTCGAGTCCGAGAAAGTCACAGAGACACCGGCCCGCGAACCAGCCGCCGCGGGCGAGCGCGACGATGACGTCTGGTTCGAACTCGTCGCGTCGAACCTCGTCGCTCACGTCTCGACACAGGCCGTAGATGTAGTCCCAGTTCGTGATCGTACAGTCGAAGTCGTCCGGTAAGTCGGACATCTGGTTGCACCTACTCGGTGCCAGGTCCGGGGAGCCTATAAGTGGGCTGAAACGGGGTACCTTCCGAAATAGCAACTGGACGTCACATTTTCGACTCCACGACACGGTCCGCGGAACCGAAACTCGATCGACTCTCGATCCCGTCGATCACCGCTCGATCGGCCAGCCAGGGACCGGACAGGACAGCGCCAGAGCTATATAATCGAGTAATACAACTAGATTATCGATGGCGCGAACCCAGATCGAAGCCGCCCGCGAGGGAACGATCACCGAGGAGATGGAACGAGCCGCCGAGCGCGAGAACCGCGATCCCGAGTTCGTTCGGGAGCAGGTCGCCGCGGGACGGGCCGTGATCCCGGCGAACCGGAACCACGACGCGATCGATCCGATGATCATCGGCCGCGAGTTCGCGACGAAGGTCAACGCGAACATCGGCAACAGCGAGACGACCAGCGATCTCGCGGAAGAGGCCGAGAAACTCCACGCGGCGGTCCACTACGGCGCGGACACGGTGATGGACCTGGGGACGGGGAGCGACTTAGACGAGATTCGCGAGATGCACGTCGATCGCTCGCCCGTGCCGATCGGGACGGTGCCGCTGTACGAGGCCGTCAAGCGAGCGGGGAGTCCGGAGGACCTGACGAAAGACCTGCTTCTCGAGGTCATCGAGAAGCAGGCCGAGCAGGGCGTCGACTACATGACGATCCACGCCGGAATCCTGCTGGAGCATCTGCCGCTGACCGACGGGCGGAAGACGGGAATCGTCTCGCGCGGCGGTTCGATTATGGCGTCGTGGATGGAGTCTCACGGGAAGCAGAACCCGCTGTTTCAGGTCTACGACGAGATCTGTGAGATCTTCGCCGCACACGACGTCACGTTCAGCCTCGGCGACAGTCTCCGGCCGGGCAGTCTGGCCGACGCCTGCGACGAGGCCCAGTACGCCGAACTCGATACGCTCGGCGAACTCACCCGCCGCGCCCGGGAGTACGACGTCCAGGTGATGGTCGAGGGACCGGGCCACGTCCCGATGCACAAGGTCGCCGAGAACGTCGAGCGCCAGCAGGCCGTCTGCGACGGCGCCCCGTTCTACGTCCTCGGGCCGCTCGTGACCGACATCGCGCCCGGCTACGATCACATCACGAGCGCGATCGGCGCCGCGATGGCCGCGCAGGCCGGTGCTGCGATGCTGTGTTACGTGACGCCCAAGGAACACCTCGGGCTGCCCGAGGAGGAAGACGTCCGCGAGGGCCTCGCGGCGTACCGGATCGCCGCACACGCGGGCGACGTGGCCAACGAACGACCGGGCACCCGGGACTGGGACGACGCCCTCTCGGAGGCCCGGTACGCCTTCGACTGGCGCGAGCAGTTCCGCCTCGCGCTCGATCCCGATCGGGCCCGCGACTACCACGACCAGACGCTCCCCGGAGACAACTACAAGGAGGCGCGCTTCTGCTCGATGTGCGGCGTCGAGTTCTGTTCGATGCGGATCGATCAGGATGCGAGGGAAGATGGCGAGATGGCCCGCCTCGAATCGACGACCGATCTCGACTCCTCGCCCGCCGCGGAGGTGAACCTGCCGCCGACCGGGACGCACGAGGTCGACGAACGCGACGCTCTCGCGGAAGAGGTCCCGTCCGGAGACGACTGATCGGTCGATCGCGAACCGTACTCGAAAACCGTCGAAGCGGTCGTTACGGCCAGAGCGCCCGCCGAACGTTTACCAGACCGTACCCCTGCTGCTCGGCGGGGAGTCCGATGTCGTCGGCCGTGTCGCGGAGTCGCTGGCGCGCGTCTGCGCGAGACAGGCCGGTGGCCATCAGCTGGGCGCCGGCGCCGGCGACGTGCGGAGCGGCCATCGACGTACCGGAGAGGCGCTGGTAGTCGTCGTCGGGATACGTCGACAGCACGTCCACGCCGGGCGCCACGAGTTCGATCTCGGGGCCGGAGGCCGAGAAGTTCGCGAGTGTGTCGTCCCGATCCGTCGCGCTGACGGCGATGCACTCCTCGAACGCCGCGGGATAACTGATGCAGGTGGCACAACCGCCGTTGCCCGCCGCGGCGACGAGCAGGACGCCGCGCTCGGCGGCGTATCGGCAGGCGTCGTGGATGACGCCCGAGTAGCGCCCGCCGAGGCTGAGGTTCGCGACGTCGATCCCCTGGTCGGCGGTCCACTCGATGCCGGCTGCGATGTCCGAGTAGGTGCCGGTTCCGTTGCCGTCGAGCACCTTGACGCCGTAGAGGTCGACGTCGGGACCCACGCCGACGACGCCGTCGCCGTTCAGGGCTGCCCCGGCGGTGCCCGCGACGTGGGTGCCGTGCCCGTTGTCGTCGTCCCAGCACGTCTCGCAGCCCTCGGAACAGCCGGAGAAACAGGCTCCGCCGGCGACGTTCCCCTCGAGATCGGAGTGCGACGAGTCGATACCGGTGTCGATGACCGAGACGCTGGCGCCGGCTCCGCCGTAGCCGCTGTCGTGGGCGACGTCGGCCTCGACCCGTTCGATCCCCCACGGGTAGTCATCGAGGGCCCGCATCTCGCCGTTCTTCTCGACGTACTCGACGTGCGGGTTCTTCTTCAGACCCTTCGCCGCGGTCTCGGGGACGTCGATCGTCACCGCGCCGAACGCGAACTCCCGTTTCACGCCGCCGGCCGCTTCCGCTCGCGCGACCTCGGCGCCGCGCTCGTCATCGAACCCGACGTTGATCTCCAGCAGTTCCTCGGAAGCCGCCACGGTTCCGGCGAGTCCGAGGGCCGCCGATCCGCCGATCGTTCGCAGTACGTTTCGCCTTCTTATTTGATTATTATTACTCATCTAGCGATCGTCTGAACGACGTTTTCATAATTATTGTTTTCTGAATGAAATTGAAAATATCTAGCGCTCAATTACTTTCTACTGATTTCTGTTCGTGTTGAATGGTAGTTAGGTAATTCGAGAGGTCGATCGGAACCCCGGGCGAAACCGTCCACCGACGAATCACCGTCGGCGGGTCGACACGACTTTGGTCCCGGCTACACCTTCGATGGAATATGTACGACACACGGACGGTGGGAGTGCGACTCGTCGACGCGTTCACCGACGAACCGCTCGCGGGGAACCCGGCTGGCGTCGTCCCCGACGCCGACGGCCTCTCGACGGCACAGATGCAGGCGATCGCGAACGAACTCTCCGTGAGCGAGACCGCCTTTGTTCTCGGGAGCGACGACGCCGATCGGCGGATTCGCTACTTCACGCCGACCCAGGAGGTCGACCTCTGTGGACACGCGACGATCGGCTCGTTCGCAATCCTCCGCGAGGAGGGGCTCGACGCGGGAACGACGACGCTCGAAACGAACGTTGGGGTGCTCGAGATCGAGGTCGAGTCGGACGGGACGGTCTGGATGACCCAGGACGCGCCGACGATCCGCGAAGTGGACGTCGACTACGATCGGATCGCCGACGCGCTCGGCGTCGAGCGAGCCGCGCTGGAGGGTGCGAGCGCCGACCTCCCGCTCGCGGTATCCTCGACCGGACTCCCGTTCCTGATCGTTCCCATCACCTACCTCTCGGATCTCGGGAACGCCGAGCCGGACATGCGCGCGATCGAAGCGCTCGCCGACGACGTCGACGCGACCGGGGTCTACGTGTTCACGTTCGACGCCCTCGGCGCCGAATCGACCCTCCACGGGCGGATGTTCGCCCCCGGCGCGGGCGTTCCGGAGGATCCCGTCACGGGGACCGCGAGCGGCGCCGTCGGCGCGTACCTCGATCGGTTCGGCGCGTTCGACGACGACTTTCCGGACGAACTGCGACTGGAGCAGGGCCACTACGTCGACCGGCCCGGAGTCGTCTCCGTTCGAGTGGCGGGAACCGTTCGGGTCGGCGGCCGCGGCGTGACGGTCCTCGACGGCACGATCGCCGTCCCCGCGGACGAAGACGACGAGATCCTCGAAGCCTGAGTCGATCGGATCAGCGAACCGTCCGCCGGCTTCGCCCGCGCGATCGGGGCGTCCGACGCCGACTGCGGACCGCCGGGGTCGGCGGACCGTCCGGGTGGCGCACCGCCGGTCGGGGGCCCAAAAATTGCCACCGACTCGAGAGAAGTCATTCACCCACGAGTTACGATTCGTGCGGGCTGTTCGCAACCTTCTTTATTCGGTCGAGTGACCACGCAGGTACAGATGGCTGTACTCTGGCTGGAAGAAATCAGCGCCGACGACCTCGAGACGGTCGGCGGAAAAGGTGCGTCCCTCGGCGAGTTGACGGGAGCCGGGCTGCCCGTCCCGCCCGGATTCGTCGTCACCGCGGGGACGTACCGCTCGTTCATCGAAGAGGCGAACATCGACGAGGAGTTGTTCGCCGCCGTCGACGTCGACGTCGACGAGTCGAACGCGCTCGCCGAGGCGGCCGATCGCGCGCAAGAACTCATCCTCGAAACTCCCTTCCCCGAGGACCGCCGCGAGGAGATCCTCGACGCCTACCGAGAGGTCGGCGACGGGGACGCCTTCGTCGCCGTCCGCTCGTCGGCGACGGCCGAGGATCTGCCCGACGCGTCCTTCGCCGGCCAACAGGAGACGTTCCTCAACGTCACCGAGGAGGCCCTGCTCGATCGGGTCCGCGAGTGCTGGGCCTCGCTGTTCACCCAGCGGGCGATCTACTACCGCCAGGAGCAGGGCTTCGACCACTCGGCGGTGAACATCGCGGTCGTCGTCCAGCAGATGGTCGACGCCGAGAAGTCCGGCGTGATGTTCACGAGCCACCCCTCGACCGGCGATCCGACGATGATCATCGAAGCCGCCTGGGGCCTCGGCGAAGCGGTCGTCTCCGGCGCCGTCTCGCCGGACAACTACGTCGTCGAGCGCGACGATCGATCGATCGACGCGACCGTCGCCGAGAAGAAGGTGATGCACGTCAAGGACGAGGAAACCGGCGAGACGGTCGAGCGCGAGGTCGCCGAGGAAAAGCGCAACGCGCGCGTTCTCGCCGACGACGAGATCGACGAACTGCTCGATCTCGGCGAGCGCGTCGAGGACCACTACGACCAGCCCCAGGACGTCGAATGGGCGATCGCCGATGGGGACGTCTACATGCTCCAGTCGCGGCCGATCACGACGATCGACGAGCAGGACGCGGGCGCCGTCGATCCGCTCGAGAGCGAGATCGAGGCGGCGAAGGGGGTGACCGACGGCAGCGGTAGCGTCCAGGCCGCCGAAGACACCGGGACGGAGGCTGGGACGTCCGGCGCGTCCAGCGAGGTCGTCGTCGACGGCCTCGGCTCGAGTCCGGGAACGGTCAGCGGCGCCGCCCGGATCGTCAAGAAACTCGACGACCTCGACAGGGTCGGCGAGGGCGACATCATCGTCACCGAGATGACGATGCCTGACATGGTTCCCGCGATGAAACGCGCCGCGGGGATCATCACCGACGAGGGCGGCATGACCAGCCACGCCGCGATCGTCTCGCGGGAACTGGGCGTCCCCGCGATCGTCGGCACGACCAACGCCACGACGGTCCTCCAGGACGGCCAGGTTGTCACGCTCGACGGCGAGAAGGGCCGGGTGCTCGAGGGACGCGAGGTCGAACCCGACGAGGAGACCGAACCCGTCGAGGAGGTCCGTCCGCAGTCGCCGGTCAAGCCGATGACCGCGACGGAGGTCAAGGTGAACGTCTCCATTCCGGAGGCCGCCGAACGAGCGGCCGCCACCGGCGCCGACGGCGTCGGCCTGCTCCGCATGGAGCACATGATCCTCTCGCTGAATCGGACGCCCGCGAAGTTCATCGAGGACGAGGGCGAGGACGCGTACGTCTCGGAACTCGTTCAGGGCGTCCGCACCGTCGCCGACGAGTTCTACCCGCGCCCCGTCCGCGTGCGCACACTCGACGCCCCGACCGACGAGTTCCGCCAGCTCGAAGGCGGCGAGAACGAGCCCGACGAGCACAACCCCATGCTCGGCTACCGCGGCATCCGGCGCTCGCTCGATCGACCGGACGTCTTCGCCCACGAACTCGAGGCGTTCCGTCGGCTGTACGAGATGGGCTACGACAACGTCGAGATCATGTTCCCGCTGGTCAACGACGCCGAGGACGTCTACCGCGCGAAACAGCTGCTGACGGAGGCCGGGATCGACCCCGAAAAGCGCAAGTGGGGCGTGATGATCGAGACACCCGCCTCCGCGCTGTCGATCGAGGGAATGGCCGAGGCGGGCATCGACTTCGCCTCCTTCGGGACGAACGACCTCACCCAGTACACGCTCGCGGTCGATCGGAACAACGAGCACGTCGCCGATCGGTTCGACGAACTCCACCCCGCCGTGCTCCGGCTGATCGGCGACGTGATCGCGACCTGCCGCGAACACGACGTCGCCACGAGCATCTGCGGCCAGGCCGGCTCCAAGCCGGAGATGGCTCAGTTCCTCGTCAACGAGGGCGTGAGTTCGATCTCCGCGAACATCGACGCCGTCCGCGACGTCCAGCACGAAGTGAAGCGGGTCGAGCAGAAGCTGATGCTCGAGTCGGTTCGATAACCGCTTCCGAGGTCACGTTCCCGTCTTTTCGACCCGGTACCAGCCCCCGTCCCAGCTCAGACCGTACCCGAGCAGCGACTTCAGCGTGAGGATGCCGAAGGCGGGGTAGAACAGCGGCGCGAGGACGACGCACCAGTGGAGGCCGTCGATTCGGCCGTCTCTCCGGTCGCGCCACGCGACGAGCCCGATCGTCGCCAGAAGAACGGTAAACGGCATCAGAAACGCGGATTCGACGTCGAGAACGAGCAAGAGGAGGAGTTTCGAGGCGAGCGCGAGCGTGACCAGGCACCCGAACAGGCTCGAACACATCCGGCCGATCGAGACGAGGCCGCGACGGCGGACCCGTCCGCGGAGCAGTTCGACGAGCGTCGCGTGTAACACCTCGATCTGGCCGACGCGCCAGCGCTTTCGCTGTCCCCAGAGGTCGGACAGCGTGTGGGGTGCCTCCATCGTGTTGGTGCACTGGCGGGCCTGCCTGACGTCGAGTCCCTCGCGATAGCAGGCGTGGGCGAAGTTGAGGTCCTCGGTGAGCACGTCGTCGTAGCCGTCGACGCGTTCGAACGCCTCGCGGGTCATCACCGTCGAGGAACTCCGGCAGTTCGTGAAGTCGAACAGTTCGACCAGCTTGTAGCTCGCGTGGAAGACGATCCGCTCGCAGTAGGCGACCGTCTCGACGGGACCGGTCGGGCGCGGAACGCGCCGGCCCTGGAAGACGTCCGCCCCGTCGGAGAGGGCACCCATCGCCTGGGAGAGAAACTCCGGGGCGATCCACTCGTCGGCGTCGAAGACGGCTACGTTCTCGGCGTCGAGTTCCCTGACGGCGTAGTTGACCGCCCCCGCTTTCGAACCGGACTCGCCGTTGATGAGTACCTCGACCCCGTCGTGGGCGTCCGCGAGCTCGCGGGCGCGCTCGCAGGTCGCGTCGTCGTTCGGTTCGGCGACGATCGCGATCTCGAGCGGGTCGTACTCGCTCTCGACGAGACTCTCGACGCTCGCGTCCATCACCCGATGATCGCGATAGACCGGGACGATCGCCGTCACCGGCGGGCCGTCGGCGATCGGTTGAACGGCGTCCCGAGACGTCCACACTTCGCGAACGAGGAGCGCGCCGGTGAGCGTCACGAACAGCGTGAACACGGCCACGGTCGAGAGGGCTTCGAGGAAGACGAATCGAATCGTGACGACGAATAGATCGATCGTCAGCCGCTGCACGTCCGCCCCGTGGACGAGTCCGACGAGCAACAGTCCGGCGGCGCCGGCGGCGGTTCCGGCGTGCTCCACCGCGCGCGGCAGACGGCCGTTCATGGACGGCCATTTCAACGCACCGGTTATCAATATGTGTTGTTTCGAGCGATCGAGACGTCGATCGAGGACGGCCGGCTCGTCGACCCGGATCCGATCGTCGATTCGGCGCTCGAGCCCCGCGAGAGCGGTTCGCGACCGATAAACGCAACTACTAAACCGTCGACCAACTACGTACGCGATATGCAAGCGGAGCCGCAGTCGTTCGATCGGGTGCTCTCGTCGATGTGTACGGAGCCACACCCGGTAGCGCGCGACGCGGCCGAACGATTTCTCGCGACGAATCCGGGCGACCCGGGAACCTATCCGGCCGTTGCGGCCCTCGAGGACGACGCGATCGCGATGCTGGGCGAGATCGCGGACCTCGACGAACCCGCGGGATACGTCGCCAGCGGCGGGACGGAAGCGAACATCCAGGCCGTCCGCATCGCCCGCGAGCGGTGCGAGGCGGACACCCCGAACGTCGTCATGCCCGAGTCGGGCCACTTCAGCTTCCGGAAAGCCGCGGACGTACTCGGCGTCGAGCTCCGCATCGTCCCGACCGACGACGACTACCGGGTCGACCTCGACGCCGTCCGCGCCTGCGTCGACGAGGAGACGGCGCTGGTGATCGGCGTCGCCGGCACCACCGAGTACGGCCGCGTCGATCCGATTCCCGAACTCGGATCGATCGCCCGGGAGGTCGACGCCATGTTCCACGTCGACGCCGCCTGGGGCGGGTTCGTCCTGCCCTTCACGGACTACGAGTGGAACTTCGCGCACGCGCCCGTCGACACCATGGCGATCGATCCGCACAAGATGGGACAGGCCGCGGTGCCGGCCGGCGGACTGCTCGTCCGCTCCGCCGGGTTGCTCGACGAACTCGCGGTTTCCACGCCGTACCTCGAGTCGACCTCCCAGGCGACGCTCACCGGGACGCGGTCGGGTGCGGGCGTCGCCAGCGCCGTCGCCGCGATGGAGGAGCTGTGGCCCGCGGGCTACCGCAGCCAGTACGTCCGATCGCGGAATAACGCCGAGTGGCTGGCCGATGCCCTGGAGAAACGCGGCTACGAGGTCGTCGATCCGGCGCTGCCGCTCGTTGCGGCCGACGTGCCGCGATCGACCTTCGACGCGCTCCGGGCGAGGGGGTGGCGGATCTCGCGAACGGGGTCGGGCGAGCTTCGGATCGTCTGCATGCCCCACGTCAGCCGCGAGATGCTCGCCTCCTTCATCGGTGACCTCGATCGCCTCGAGGTGCGCGCGAGCGTGCCGATCGCCGGCGACGACTGAGCGGATCGGCGAGCGTCGACCGGCCGCTCGTCGGCGCCGAAACCGATACGCGTTTTTGGCAGCCCCGCCCAGGTCCCGCCGTGAATCTCGACCGACAGGACGGGGTCGCGATCGTCGGCTTCGCGGCGATCGTCGCCCTCTCGCTTCTCGCCGAACCGACGGTTCTATCGGCCGCACTCGGCGGTTTCCTCCTCTCGATCACCGTCCGGCGGCTCTACGAGGGGCGGCCGTGGGAAGCGCTGGCCTGGCTCGCCTGGGTCGGCGCCGCCATCGGGCTCGTCTTCGCTCCCGACGGCCCGGCGTTCGCCGCGACGGTTCTCGCGCCGCTGGCGATCGGCTCGGGGCTGCTCTTCGCCAGCCGGTTCGAGTTGCTGCCGCCGATCTGGGACGCCGATCGAGAGCCCGCCGACGGACGGTAAGAACGGTTTCGAGAGGCGGAGTGCGAAAGCGAGCGACTCCGCCGAGACGGACGTCCCCGACGGTCGCCGCCGCTCGCTCCGTCGCAGCGACCGACGAGAATCGGGGGTGATCCCGCCTCGTTCCGATCGGGCGGGAGGTGACGGTTCGATTCGGTTGAACTACCGAATCAGAAGAACGTTCCCTGCAGGAAATTGACGTACTCCACGACCGCGAGGTACACCGTGTACGCCAGCACGAGCGGAACGATCCACCGGACGACGGTAATCCAGTACGTGTCGAAGCCGTTGTTTCCGCCCCGCCCCTGTCCGAGTTCGTCGAGGGCGTCGGGAGCGTACACCCAGCCGATGAAGATCGAGAGCACCAGCCCGCCAAGGATGAGCAGAATGTTGTTCGCGAACTTGTCGTAGGTGTCGAGGTACGTCAGGTCCATCGCGGTCGGAAGGCCCACGACGAAGATGATCCCCGCCAGTCCGAGCGTCGCCGGGATGCGATCGATGTCGAACGTGTCGGTCACGAACGAGACGACGACTTCGAGGATGCTGAACGCGCTGGTCAGCGCGGCGATCGCCAGCATGATGAAGAAGATGCCGCCCACGATAGTGCCCGCGGGCATGGTCTCGAACGCGGTCGCGAGACTGATGAAGACCGCGCCGGCGCCGCCGCCGTCTTGGACGAGGTTGACCCCCTGGGAGGCGAGGAACGGGAAGGCGACGAGGCCCGCCAGGATCGCGACGATCGTATCGATGGCGACGATGATGAGCGAATCGCTGAGCAAGTTCCGATCCTCACCGAGGTACGAGGAGTAGGTGATCATCACGCCCATCCCGAGCGAGAGCGTGAAGAACGCCTGCCCGGCCGCGGCGGGCAGAATGTCCACCACGTCGGAGACGAACGTATCCACGTTCGGGGAGAGGTAGAACTCGTAGCCGGCGCCCGTGCCCGGGAGCGTCGCGGCGTACACGGCGAGGCCCACGAGGAGCACGATGACGCTCGGCACCATCAGCTTGGCCGCCCGCTCCAGCCCGTCGCGGACGCCGAGGGAAACGATGCCAGCAACGAGCGCCATGAAGACGGCGTGGTAGATGATCGCGTTCGTTCCGGACGCGGTCTGGCCGAAGAAGGTCGCTGGGTCTTCACCGTAACCGCCGGTGAAGCTGGCAATAATGTACTGGAGAACCCAGCCGCCGACGACGCTGTAGTACGACAGGATGATGAAGCCGGCGACCGCGCCGATCACCCCGGCGAACTTCCAGGACGGATGCCCGAGACGCCTGAACGCGCCGATCGGGTTGCGCTCCGATCGTCTGCCGATGACGAACTCGACGAGCATCACCGGCAGTCCGATGAGCGCGACCAGGAACAGGTAGACCAGCACGAACACTGCTCCGCCCGATTCGGCCGTCAAGAACGGGAACCGCCAGATGTTTCCAAGCCCCACTGCGCTGCCAACGGCGGCAAGAATGAATCCTGCCCGCGTTGCCCAGGTATCACGTACCATAGGCTTAGCTTGACTGATAGTGGATTAAATACCTACTGAATCTGCGACGCCGCCCTCCAGTATTCCGCGCCAACGGTTTTTCTGATACATTTTCGTAAATTCCCAGACACTATCACGATACTGGATGAATATTACTGAACAGAATTCCACAAAATCGGCTATGGATGAATTAATTTGGGTACGGTGGCACGGGTCGCGAGACCGGCCGTACGAGTCCTCCGAAATCCCGTGCGTTGGAGCCGGTCGCTGCCCGTCGGCGGTCGCGGATCGAGAACAATGCTTTTGGTGACGCCGCCGAAATACTGACCCGAGTGATGACGACGCTCGCTGCGGCCGGCGCTCGTTCTATGCGGATGCGGCGATAGCGTCGTCTACGGGTAGACCGCCGCGCGTTGTACCGGTCATACGGTTTCCGCGCGACGCGAAACCCGGACCGATCGATCTTCAACGGTACCGCGCGCGAACCGATCGAAAACCGGCGGGTTTTACGCCCGCCACCGACAGCACACAGATATGAGCACCGACGAGTTTCCGACGGACCGCCCCGCGGTCGTGACCTGCGGGTTGCCCTACGCCAACGGCGACCTCCACATCGGTCACCTCCGCGGATACATCGGCGCAGACGCGTTCAACCGCGCGCTCCGGACGCTGGGCCAGCGATCGGCCTACGTCTCCGGCTCCGACATGCACGGCACGCCGGTCGCCGTCAACGCCGAGGAGCAGGGCGTCGATCCCGAAGACTTCGCTCTCGACTGGCACGAGCAGTACGAGGAGACGTTCCCGCAGTTCAACGTCGAGTTCGACAACTACGGCCACACCCACGACGAGACCAACACCGAACTGACCCAGGAGATCGTTCGAACGCTCGACGAGGAGGGGTATATCTACGAGAAGGCGATCCAGGTCGCCTACGACCCCGACGCCGATCAGTACCTCCCCGATCGCTACGTCGAGGGGACCTGTCCCTACTGCGGCGCGAAGGCCCGCGGCGACGAGTGCGACGAGGGCTGTCAGCGCCACCTCGAACCCGGCGAGGTCGAGGACCCGAAGAGCGCGATCACCGGCAATCCCGCGGAGTACCGCGAACGCACGCACAAGTTCTTCCGCGTCTCCGAGTTCGCCGACTACCTGACCGACTTCCTCGACGATCTCGAGGGCACCTCGAACGCGCGCAACCAGCCCCGCCAGTGGATCGAGGACGGCCTCCAGGACTGGTGCATCACGCGGGACATGGACTGGGGGATCGACTATCCTGCCGACGGCGACGACGGCGCCGACGATCTCGTCCTCTACGTCTGGGTCGACGCCCCGATCGAGTACATCGCCTCGACGAAGCAGTACGGCGAACGCGTGGGCGAGGACGAGTACGACTGGGAGCGCGTCTGGAAGGACGACGGCGAGATCGTCCACGTCATCGGCCGCGACATCATCCAGCACCACACCATCTTCTGGCCCGCGATGCTCGAGGGGGCCGGCTACAACGCCCCGCGCGGGATCGCCGCCACGGGCTTCATCACGATCGGCGGGAAGGGGCTGTCGACGAGTCGCAATCGCGCCATCTGGGCCCGCGAGTACCTCGACGAGGGCTTTCACCCCGATCTGCTGCGGTACTACCTGACGACGACGGGCGGCCTCCAGCAGGACGTCGACTTCACGTGGGACGCCTTCCGGGAGAAGGTCAACGGCGAACTGGTGGGGACGATCGGCAACTTCTGGTACCGATCGCTACTGTTCGCCTACCGGAACTACGAGGGAACCCCCGACGCCGACGTCTCCGAGGAGGTCCGCGAGCGGATCGAGGGCGCGATCGGCGAGGTCCGCGAGAGCGTCAACGACTACTCGCTGCGCGGGGTCGGGCAGGCCGCCACGGCGCTCGCCCAGTTCGGCAACGAGTACATCCAGCGCAACGAGCCCTGGAAGCTGACCGACGACGACCCCGATCGCGCCGAACAGGTCATTCGCGACTGCGTCCAGATCGCCAAGGCCGTCGGCGTCCTCCTCGAACCGATCGCGCCCGACAAGGCCCAGCGGCTGTGGGAGCAGGTAGGGGAAGACGGCGCGGTCGCGGACGCCCACCTCGAGGACGCGCTCGAGGCGCCCCCGCGGAACTTCGACGAACCCGACGAACTGTTCGCGAAGATCGAAGACGATCGCGTGGCCGAACTGGAGGAGAAACTGGACGCCCGGATCGAGGAGGCCGCCGCGGCCGAGGACGAAGGCGAAGAAACCGAAAGCGACGACACCCCCGCGGACGAATCCGAGGCCATGACGGACACCGAGGACCTCGAACCGCTGCTCGAGGACCGCATCAGCTTCGAGGACTTCCAGAATCTGGACATTCGCGTCGGCCGGATCGAGTCGGCCGAGGGGATCGAGGGCGCGGACGACCTCGCGCGCCTCGAGGTCGACATCGGGTTCGAGACGCGACAGGTGGTCGCCGGGATCAAGCAGCTTCACGACCTCGACGAACTCTCCGGCGAGAAATGCGTCCTGCTGGCGAACATGGAGCCCGCGGAGCTGTTCGGCGTCGAATCGAACGGAATGATCCTCGCCGCCGGCGACGAGGCTGACCTGCTGACGACCCACGGCGACGCCGCGATCGGCGAGAAGGTCCGGTAACGCGGCGACCGAAATACCCCGTCGACCCGTTAGATCTCGTCGACCAACTGCGAGAAGTCGTCCGTGTCGACGATCTCCATCGTTTGACCGTCGAGGCCGTGCCGGCGAAACGTCAGCGCGCACTTGAACGCCGCCTCGTTGTCCCTAGCCTCGAAGGTGACGAGAAAGTCGTGCTCGCCGAGAACCGCGTAGGAATCGAGTAGCTCGGCGTTGTGCTGCTCGAACTCCGTCCGGATTTCTCCCCACACCGACGCCATCTCTTGAGCGTTTTGGACGTCTCGATCGGCCAGTTCGATGAGCGAAGCGTAGGTGGGCATACGTCAGGCGTGGGCGAGGCGATGGAAAACGGTTGTCGTGGCACAGGACGGGACGCGAGCGCACCGTTCAAAAGAAACTCAGTATCGAGTGAATCACGCATCTTTTTGCCGGTGCCGACGGTAGATCTCGCCATGAGAAACGCGAAGATCGTCTGTACGCTGGGCCCCGCCTCGAGCAGCGGGGCAGTGATTCGGGATCTCGCCGACGCCGGGATGTCCGTGGCCCGGTTGAACGCGAGCCACGGCAGTCGCGAGGATCGGGCCGAGCTCGTCGATCGAGTTCGCGACGTCGACGGCGGGCGCGAGGAACCCGTCGCCGTCATGCTCGACATGCAGGGGCCCGAGATCCGAACCGCGCCGCTCCCGGACGGCGAAACGGTTCCGCTGGAGACCGGATCCGAGATCGAGTTCACCGTCGGCGACGAGGCGACGCCCGATCGAGTCGGCCTCTCCTTGCCGATCGACGCCGTCGAGGCGGGCGATCGCATCCTGCTCGACGACGGCCTGATCGAGACGACCGTGCTGGAGGGGACGGACGATCGGATCCGGGCGCGGGTCGACACCGGCGGCGACCTCGCGGGCCGCAAGGGCGTCAACGTCCCGGGCGTCGACCTCGATCTGGACATCGTCACCGAGTCCGATCGCAAGGACCTGGAACTCGCCGCCGAGAAGGAAGTCGACTTCGTCGCGGCGAGTTTCGTCCGCGACGCCGAAGACGTCTACGAGGTCAGCGGAGTCTTGGAGGAATTGGGCGTCGAGATCCCGATCATCGCGAAGATCGAGCGGGCTGGCGCGGTCGAGAACCTAGACGAGATCACCGACGCCTCCTACGGGATCATGGTCGCCCGCGGCGACCTCGGCGTCGAGTGCCCGATGGAGGACGTGCCGATGATCCAAAAGCGGATCATCCGGAAGTGCCAGGCGGCCGGTAAGCCGGTCATCACGGCCACGGAGATGCTCGACTCGATGGTCCACGCGCGCAGGCCCACGCGCGCTGAAGCGTCGGACGTCGCCAACGCCGTCCTCGACGGCACCGACGCCGTGATGCTCTCGGCCGAGACCGCGATCGGCGATCACCCCGTCGCCGTCGTCGACGCCATGGACCGCATCGTCCGCCAGGTCGAGAACTCCACCGAGTACGCCGAGACGCTCGAACAGCGCGTGCCGCCATCCGGCGACGCGCGGACGGACGCGCTGGCCCGATCGGCGCGCTACCTCGCGCGCGACATCGACGCGGACGCGGTGGTGGCCGCGACCGAGTCCGGCTACACGGCGCTGAAGACCGCGAAGTACCGCCCCGGCGTCCCCGTCGTCGCGTCGACGCCGAACCACGGCGTGCGCCGCCGCCTCGCGCTCTCGTGGGGCGTGACGCCGCTGTACGCCCACGTCTCCGACCAGGGGGCCGGCGCGGTCGTCGAGAAGGCCGTCCAGTCGGCCCTCGACGCGGGCGTCGCCGACAGCGGCGACACCGTCGTCGTCCTCTGCGGGATGATGACCGAACTCGAGGGGGCGAACACGACGAACATGCTCAAGGTCCACGTCGCCGCCGAGGCGCTGACGACCGGCCGCGTCGTCGTCGAGGGCCGGACCTCCGGACCGATCGCCCACGTCCCCGACGGCGATCTCGCGGACGTTCCCGACGGCGCGATCGTCGCGCTCTCCGCGGAGTTCGACGCGGAGTTCGAGGGCGATCTGACGAAGATCGCCGGGATCGTCGACGCCCAGCGCGGCATGACGGGCTACCCTTCGCTGGTCGCCAGGGAGATGGACATCCCGATGATCAGCGGAGCGGACCTCTCCGAGACCGAGGCGGGAACCGTCGTGACCCTCGACGCCGAACGGGGCGTCGTCTACGGCGGGAATACCCGACACCGGGCGGATCGCGCCTGAAAGCCTTCGGCTAGCGGCGGTCTCGTTCGGAGTCCGTGTTTTCGGTGGTGAATCGCCCTCGCTCGCGTCAGTAGTGACATCCCGCGACTAACCCGGTACGATCGCCGGCGGACCGCGGGTTTTTGGCGGCGGCGCGCATACTGCGTCGCATGGCAGACGAGGCGTCCGGAAACGGTGCCGGCGAGCGCGACGACGCCGTCGCCCCGTCGCGGACGAGCCCGGACGAAACGGACGATCGAACGCGAGCGGACGACCGAGACGACCACGGCGATCGGATCCCGATCGATCTCTCCGGCTCGAACGCGGCCCGGTCCGACGGAGCGGACGAGGAGGACCCCTACGCGCCGGAACCGAACTCTGAACCGATCGAACCCGGCAATCCGGAACTCGAACACGCGGTGTTCGTCGTTCTCGGCGCACTCGTGACCGTCGCCGTGATCGTTCGGCTGCTCGCGCTCCCGGTCTGATAAAGCGCGGCCGTCCGTGCAATAAACCTTTAATCGGGCCGAGACCTTAGCCACCAGTATGGTCGAACCCCTCTTCGAGAACGTCCCCCTGTTGCTGCTGGCGGTGGGACTCGTCCTGATGGGACTCGAGGCCCTCTCGCCCGGCGCGCACTTCATCGTCATCGGGGTCGCGCTGGCCGGCGCGGGGCTCGTCGGGTTACTCTTCCCGCCCGCAGCCCACGTGCTCGTACTGGCCGCGCTCACGCTGGCGATCGGAATCGCCGCGACCTACGTCTACCGCGAGTTCGACTTCTACGGCGGGAAGGGAACCGCCCAAACGTCGGACTCGAACTCACTGGCCGGGGCGACGGGCTACGTCACCGAGACCGTCACGAACCGCGGCGGCGAGGTCAAACTCGAAAGCGGCGGCTTTTCCCCCTACTACAGCGCGCGATCGACCGGCGACACGATCGAAGAGGGCGAGGAGATCATCGTCCTCGATCCCGGCGGCGGGAACGTGCTCACCGTCGAATCCATGTCGGCGATCGGCGAGGACGAGATCGATCGCGCGCTCGCTCGCGAGGCGGCGGTCGACCGGGCGTCGACCGAGGTCGACGATGACCACTCGACCGAACCGTCCGAAACCGAGTCGGGGACCATCGACTGACGGTCGGCTCCGCGAAAACATGTCTGATCAGTAAGGGAACGCTTTTTATCCCACCGGCGTAAGGGCGAAACATGGAACTACTCCCCATGCAGACTACCGGTGCTGCGGTGCTGATCATCGGTGCCCTCGTACTCGTCGTCGTCATCGCCGCGCTCCTCAGCGCGATCGAGATCGTCGACGCGTACGAGAAACGCGCCCTGACCGTCTTCGGCGAGTACCGGAAACTCCTCGAGCCGGGGATCAACATCGTCCCGCCGTTCGTCTCGAACACCTATCGGTTCGACATGCGAACGCAGACGCTGGACGTCCCCCGACAGGAGGCGATCACGCGGGACAACTCGCCCGTCACGGCCGACGCCGTCGTCTACATCAAAGTGATGGACGCGAAGAAGGCGTTCCTCGAGGTCGACAACTACAAGACCGCCGTCTCGAATCTCGCTCAGACGACCCTGCGGGCCGTGCTGGGTGACATGGAACTCGACGACACCCTCAACAAGCGCCAGGAAATCAACGCGCGCATCCGCCAGGAACTCGACGAACCCACCGACGAGTGGGGGATCCGCGTCGAGAGCGTCGAAGTGCGCGAAGTGAATCCCTCGAAGGACGTCCAGCGCGCGATGGAGCAACAGACCTCCGCCGAGCGCAGACGGCGGGCGATGATCCTCGAAGCGCAGGGTGAACGCCGCAGCGCCGTCGAGAAGGCCGAGGGTGACAAGCAGAGCCAGATCATCCGCGCCCAGGGTGAGAAACAGAGTCAGATCCTCGAAGCCCAGGGTGACGCCATTTCGACCGTGCTTCGCGCGCGATCCGCCGAGTCGATGGGCGAGCGGGCGATCATCGACAAAGGGATGGACGCGCTGACCGAGATCGGCCAGAGCGAGTCGACGACGTTCGTGCTCCCGCAGGAACTGTCCTCGATGGTCGGGCGGTACGGCAAACACCTGACCGGCAGCGACGTCGCGGACGGCGACGACCAACTCGAGAGCCTCGAGTTCGACGAGGAGACCCGCGAACTGATCGGCCTCGACGATATCGCCGAGATCATCGGCGAGATCGACCAGGAGGCCGACATGGACGTCGAGGCGATGGAACAGGAGGCCCAGGCCATCAAGGAAGGAAAGGAGCCGGCGGATATCGCCGACCCGAACGAAGTAATCGAGGAGATGGACCAGGACTTCCAGGGGCAGACGGACGGCGGCTCCGACGCGGTGGTCGGCGACACTGACGAATCGAACGAGCGTAACTGACCGCGACCCGAACGATCGATCGTCGACGATCGGACGCGGGCAATCGACGATTGTCCCCACCGAGGGGACGTTCAAAACCGCCAGAGAGTCTCGGTACGAGTAACGAAACGGAGCGAAACCGGTTTTACGACGCGCCCCATGGGCAACTGTAGACGCACGATGACTGCTCCCGACGGGGTCGACGATAGCAAACGGGCGACCCTCCGCCGATTCGCCGCGCTCGGTGCCACTGCGCCACTCGCTCGATTCTCCGAGACGGGCGCGGCCGAGACCGGCGAAAGCGACGCTCGGGACGCGATCGCCGGCTACCTCTCGACGACGCCCGGCGCGCACTTCTCGAAGATTCGGGACGACCTCCAGCTCGGGACGGGCGAAACCCAACATCACCTCCGCCAGCTCGAGGATGTCGGCGCGATCGAGCGCTACCGGGATGGCGACTACAAGCGGTTCGTGCTCGCGAACCGGTTCGACGAGTTCGAGAAGGACGCGCTCGGCTACCTCCGTCGATCGACCCCGCGCGGGATGTTGATCGAACTCCTCCTCGATCCCGAGGCCACCGCCGGCGACCTCGCTGACGCCCTCGACGTCTCCCCGCCCACCGTCAGCAAGTACGCGGGCGAACTCGAAGACGCGGGGCTCCTCTCGCGCGAGGACGGCTACGCGGTCGAACGGCCCGAGACGGTGTTGCTTCTGATCGTCCGCCACGCAGACTCGTTCGGCCAGCGAGCGATGACGCTCGCCGGAAACGCCGACGGGTATCTCGAATACAGCGGGTGAGACCGGTCGCAATCGGCACGCCGGACGCCGTGGTTTTCACGGTTGCTGCCGAAGACGGCGAGACGGGGCGCTCGCCGGGACCGAGTAGCGTCGAAACAAATATCGAACCGCGTGGAGGGACCCCGCTAACGCGCGGTTAAACGTCGACTTTCCAAGTGGTACTGGAGGAGTAACCCCACTTTTCGATGTCGACGTCGTACTCGCCTTCCTGGAGCGCCGTGATGTTCGCACCGACTTCTTTGGCCGTCATCCCGAGTTCTTTCCCGATCAGCCGCGATTTGAAGTACGTCTTCGTCGCCGCGTTCTCGCGGAGGTACTGAAGAATCTGCCGCTGTTTGCTCGTGAGTTCGGGGGCCATTGCAGTGCTCATAGTCGTTCGGATGGCCGGATCGCCCTTAGGGGGTTTGGTACGTCCGGTTAACCCGCCGCCGTCATGCGGTTTTTGCGTCGGGTAATCGATCGATACTCGGCTGGAAAGGTAGCGTTGGTACGCCCGGTTAATTCATTCCGTTCGGGGACTGTACCGATCGACTGACTGTTTCGGGGGAAACGAGCGGCTAGCCTCGCGATTGCCGGCTACCGATCGTACGCCGTCGTCCGGAAGGGACCGAACGCGCACGCGACCGCCTCGCCGAGCGCGCGCGTCCGATCGGTCAGCCCGTCGGTGAGCGCGCCCGCCGCCCCTTCGGATTCGGCGACGCCGTCGGTGTCGAGGAAGTCGTCCATTACCGGCCCGAGTTCCGCGCCCGCGTCGAGTCGATCGGCGACGCGATCGGGGAGCCGGAGGGTCGGGCCGCCCCCGCGTTCGACTCGGTCGCCGTCGGTGACGGCGGCCCACATGATCAACGAGAGCCCCGGCGCGCCGTCGAGTCGAGCGACGCCGCCCTCGAGTCCGACGCCGTAGGTCGCGTCGGTCGCGGTCAGGGATCGACGAGCGCGGTTCTCCGCGCCCGTCACCGTCTCTTCGATCGACCACGGCTGTTCCGGAATTCCCGGATCGACCGCGACCGGCGTGACGGTCGGGTCGAACCGATCGAGCGTCCGTTCGACCGCCTCGATCTTGACGGGGTTCGTACTGCCGACTGCGACGTCCATACCCGCCGTTAGCGCCGGCGAACTTCAGGGTTCGCGATCGCGCCCGACGGAACCTCACTTTAATGTTTTGATTTTTAATGCCAGACCCGACGAATTACCCGTTTTCGAGCGGTGTCGGATCGAGATTTCGAAAGCATTAAACCTTGGGTGTCAGAACGAGGTAGGTAACGACTCCGTCCGGCTTTTGCGATTGGTTCGGCCGGGCAGCACTCGCCATCGCATGACAAGCACACGATCGAACACCAGAGTACGACGTACCGAACGAGAAACGACCGACGAAACCGCCGAACAGGAAGCCGACAGCCTCGCCTGTCCGGAGTGTACGGGTAACCTCATCGTCGACGACGAGCACGGCGAAACCGTCTGTGAGGACTGCGGCCTCGTCGTCGAGGAAGACTCCGTCGACCGCGGGCCGGAGTGGCGCGCGTTCGACGCCGCCGAGAAGAACGAGAAGTCCCGCGTGGGCGCGCCCACGACGAACACGATGCACGACAAGGGACTCTCGACCAACATCGACTGGCGGAACAAGGACGCCTACGGTAACTCCCTCGGATCGCGCCAGCGCGAGAAGATGCAGCGCCTGCGCAAGTGGAACGAGCGCTTTCGCACCCGAGACTCCAAGGAGCGCAACCTCAAACAGGCACTGGGCGAGATCGATCGGATGGCGAGCGCGCTCGGCCTGCCGACGAACGTCCGCGAGACCGCTTCGGTGATCTACCGCCGCGCGCTCGAGGAGGATCTTCTGCCCGGCCGATCGATCGAGGGCGTCTCGACGTCCTGCGTCTACGCGGCCGCGCGCCAGGCCGGCGTCCCGCGCAGCCTCGACGAGATCGCGGACGTATCGCGCGTCGAGAAAAACGAGATCGCCCGCACGTACCGCTACGTGGTCCGGGAACTCGGCCTCGAAGTCCAGCCGGCCGATCCCGAGAGCTACGTGCCGCGGTTCGCCTCCGGACTCGAACTCTCCGACGAAGCCGAACACCGCGCCCGATCGCTGCTCCAGAACGCAAAGGAGAAGGGCGTCCACAGCGGCAAGTCGCCGGTCGGCCTCGCCGCCGCCGCGGTCTACGCCGCCGCGTTGCTGACCAACGAGAAGACCACCCAGGCCGCCGTCAGCGACGTCGCCGACATCTCCGAAGTGACGATCCGAAACCGCTACCACGAACTCCTCGAAGCCGAGGAGACGCTGGGCGTCGCGTAATCGCCGCCGCTACCGATCGCGGAATTCGCCGAAACGACACCGTTTTTCCGCCGCCGCGCGCAGTATCGCACAACGATGCCGCTGGACTTCGACTCGTTCGTTCTCGCCGCCTCGACCGCCGATCTCGCGGACGCCGACGATCCGGTCGCCCGCGAGCACGCCGACGCCGTCGAGTACCGAATGGACCTCGCCGGCGATCCGATCGCCGAACTCCACGCGTACGACGGCGACCTGCCGATCCTGGCGACGAACCGCCCCGACTGGGAGGGCGGCGAGTACGACGGCGACGACGAGGCGCGACTCGCCGCGCTGATCGACGCGACCGCGATCGACGCCGTCGACGCGATCGACGTCGAACTCGAGGCGATCCTCGACGACGGGATCGACACGGACGACCTCCTCGAAACCGCCCGGGATCGAGACGTCTCGATCGTCGTCTCGGCCCACGACTTCGAAGGGACGCCGCCACGTCGGGAACTCGTCCGAACGCTAACGGAAGCGAGCAAGTACGGCGACGTCGCGAAGGTAGCCGTCACCGCGGAGTCGACGGCAGATACCCTCGCGCTGCTCTCGGCGACGGAACAGTTGACCCACCACGGCGACGCCGTCGCGACGATGGCGATGGGCGAGGTCGGGAGCCACACCCGCGCGGTCGCGCCGGTGTACGGCTCGAAGATCGGCTACGCACCCGTCGATCCCGGAACGGCGACCGCTCCGGGGCAGTACGATCTGGCGACGCTCTCCGAGCTGGTCGCCCGCCTCCGCTGAGTCCCGAGTCCGGACGGGTCCGCCAGGTGTATCGATCGAGTTCCGGCTCGTCGTCGGGTTTTCGCGTCAACATATCGGGTTCAACCCTTGCCGCCGGCCGACGACGGTCTATAAAAAAGCTGCACCTGTGAACCCGGCCACTCTTGAGCGACGGTTACGCATCGGCGCGTCGTTCCGATCGGCGGATTGAACAAAAAGAGAAATCGGAATGTTAAGGGCGGAGGTAACCGACCATCCGACAATGACGTGGCTCCGCGCGATCGCCGCCGCAATCCTCTCCGTGATCATGCCCGGCGCAGGCCACGCGCTCATCCGGGAGTGGCTTCGCGCCCTGCTGTTCGCCGGCGTATTCTTCACCGCGGTCGCGATCTTCATGCCCGAGGCCGCAGAACAGGTCGCGGCGGCCGATACGATCGCCAACGGGATGGACGTCGTGGCCGAGGAGACCAGTACGACGAGCCAGTTCGTCCTCTCGTTTATCGCGCTGTTCGCGGCGATCGACGCCGCCCTTCGCGCGGTCGGATTTCCGCCTGGTTCGGCGAATCAGTCCGCCGACGGCCCGACCTGTCCCGAGTGCGGAAAGGAACTCGACGAGGAACTGGCGTTCTGTCACTGGTGTACGACCCGGCTCGAACCGCCCGCCGACGAGGAATTCGAACCGGGATCCGACTCGGAAGCCGAGCGTCCGACAGGGCCGTGACGAGCCCGGTTCGGAGACGACAGTCGATCCGCCGCGCGATCGGCGGCTACTTTTCGATGATGCTCTCCTCGACGGCCTCGCCGAAGTGGCGGGCCGTGTCCTCGTAGAACAACAGGAGTTCGTCGCCGGCTTCGAGGTCGGTCACGGCGGTGCGACCCTCGCTCGTGGCGACCTTGATCGTCTCGGCGTTCTGGAGCAGCGTCTCGACCCGATCGCCGTCCTCGGCCTCTAAGGCGACCCGGAACATCGGTCGCTTCTCGATCTTGACCCGGCCGACGATCGCCTCGCGGGTGTTACCGGCGGTGTCGACGACCTGGACCTCGTCGCCGCTTTGCAGTTCCGAGAGGTACTTCGTGCCGCCGTCGGGCGTGCGGACGTAGGCGTGAACGGCGCCCGCGTTGACCCGGAACGGACGCGAGGCGACGTACGGCGATTCGGCGGTCTCCGCGTGGACGAAGACGAGGCCGCGGGCCATCGAGCCGACGAGCATCCCCTCGTCGTGTTCGAGCAGAGTGCCCGTATCGACGCAGACCCGATCGGCGCTGCCGACCTGCTCGACGGCCAGCACCTCGGCGTACTCGAGGTCGAGCGATTCGCGCTCGGCCTCGTCTCGCACCTCGACGGTCCCCCGGATCTCGTCGGGATCGTCGGCGTCGAGCAGGACGGCGTCGGCGCCGATCTCGAGGGTCTCGAACGCGGTTTTCGCCTCGGCGGCGCTCGTTACGCCTGCAACGAGATCGGTCTCCTCGCCGATCCGCGCGATCAGGTTCTCGAGCGGGATGATCGTCCAGTCCTCGCCGACGACGATCGTGTGGTCCGCCTCCTCGGCGGCCGTCTCGGCGAACGTCTCGTACTCCCTGCCGAGGATGCGCACGTACGCGCCCCGGTCGAGGTCACCGTCGCGACGGAGCGTCGAGAGATCCGCGGAGCCGGAGAAATCCTCCGGGAGGTCGACCGTCCCGTCGCCTTCGCCCTCCTTGCCGACGACGATCGCATCCGCCGCCGTGGCCGGGTCGGCGCCGTCGCCCTCGGCGTCGTCGACCAGCGTGACGTCCCCGTCGGTGCGAAACGCCGCGACGTTGATGTCGCCGAGTTCGCGGACGCGCTCAACGTCCCCCTCGTCGACCAGTATCCAGTCTGCACCCGCTTCGAGCGCGGCGGTGATCCGCGCCCGGCGGTCGTCCCAGTCGCCGACGGCGTCGTCGGCTTTGATCCAGACAGTTCTCGTCATATTTCCACGGTCGAAGGGAATCGGCTTGAACGTGGCGAATCACGCAGGAACGACGACCCGATCGTCGATCCCGAACGATCCTCGCCGCCCGCCTCCCGTCCGATCACCATCGCCGATCCGCCGATGCGACGATCGCCGCAATCGTCACCGTAGATAAAATAGTAACAACACTCACGATAGTGACGATAGTTCGAACACCTTCTCAGAAATTGATAATATCCGTTCGGCCGACTGTTCGAGTATGGGTCAGCGCCACCTCGAAATGGACGCCGAACTGACGATCGACTGCGCCGCCCACCGACTCGAGGTGGACTCCGTGGCCGAGATCGCTCGAGCGGTGTTCGACCACGCGGGCGAGCTCGCGACGGTCCAGTACGGCCGATCGGCGGCCGTGCTGGGCGCCGTCCGGCTCGCGTGTCGCCGCGCCGACGTCGGCGACCTGGAACGCGAGCGGCTCGCGGACGCGTTCGACGTCGATCCGGATCGCGTCGTCGCGGCCCACGAACTTCAGGCTCGCTACCTGACGCCGCCCGCGACCGTCGACGAGATCCGCTCGCTGCGACGCACGCTCATCGTGGCCCGGGAAGTCCTGGCCGCAGTCGAGCGCGGCCGCAACGCTGGCCCCGAGCTCCCGGGTTCGCACCTCGCTGACGCTGCGCCCTTCCTGCTCGCTCGCGCGAGCAGCCACCTCGATTCCCGCACCGATCGCGAGTTCCGGGGGCTCGAACCGGCGGCGCTTCGCGACCACGTCGAGCGACTCGAGACCGACCTCGAGTTCGCCCGGCTGGGCACGAAACTGTACGCCCTGGTCCACGACGGGGACTGAGCCGCCGTCCCCCGTCGCCGCCTTCCTCTACCGCGCCTCGCCTGCGTCGTCGATGAGCTTGTGTCGGAACGCCCGGTAGGCGTTTTCGCCCCGCTCGGTCAGCTCGACGACGCGCCGGCGACCCACCGACTCGATCGTGACATAGCCGTCGTCGGCGAGCGGCTCGAGGACGTGGGTATCCAACACGCGGAACGCGCCCTTGTCCTCGCCAGATCGCTCGTCGGGCGAGCGTCGATCGGCCATAAAGGAGAGGGCGCGGTCCCGAGCGTACTCGATGAGATCCTTCTTTTTCGGCGGGGCCGTCCGATCGTCGTGGAACCCCTCCCACGCCGCGGGGTCGGACAGGAACTCCATGATCGCGACCTGGTCGCGCGTCGGCGAATCGATCGGGTAGGTCGGCACCTCTTCGATCTCGTCGACGCCGACGGAGGCGGGTTCGATCGTCCCGTCGTGCACGTACTGCTCGGGTTCGACGTAGTAGGCGTGTGCGTTCGTCGAGACGTCCATGCACGCGATCGTCGCGCCGATCGCGGCGATCGTTCCCGCCCCAGAGACGTTGACGTAGACCTGATCGTCGGGGTGGACGTCGGCGATCGTCGTCACCTCGCCGAGGACGGCGTAGACGTCCGCCAGGTCACAGCCCACGGTCCGCACCTCGGGGACGATCGACTCGAGTTCGGCGCGCAACTCGTCGTGGTACTCCGCCATCGCCCCGTCGGCGCTATCGTCTTCGAGCAGGTACACCAGGTCGGCTCGCTGATTCCGAATCGGCTCGAGGATTCGATCGAACTCGTACCCCACCGGAACGACGTGTACTCGCTTGACGACGTCCATACCACGGTGAGTGTCGGCGATCGTATAACGTCCATCGAAACGTCAGCGGCCGTATACCATCCGCCGAAACGGCGGGACCGACTGGTGCCATCCGACCGACGCCGTCCTCCGGGTCTGCGGCTCGGTCGATGGCGAGCGGTTCGAAAGGTTGAGCACGGCCGACCGACTACCACGAACAGATGGCCGCGTACGACGCGATCTGTTTCGACCTCGACAGCACCCTGTGTGAGCCCACGCAGGACGCGGAGACGGTCCTCGAGCGAACGTTCGATCGGGCCGGGCCCGACCGGTTCTGTACGCCCGCGGACCTGCGGGCGGCCGTGCCGGCGCTGCCGACGGCCGAAACCGATCGCGAGTTCTACGAGAACCTCTTCACCGAGGTCGCCGCGCGCAACGGCGTCGATCCGGCGATCGCGCCGACGCTCGCGACACACTACCTCGAGCTGCAGGACCCGACCGCCGTCCGGTTTCGACCCGGGGCCGAAGCCGCCCTCGAGCACGCCCGCGACCGCGGCCGCGTCGGCCTCATCACGAACGGCGGCCGCGAGACGCAGACGAAGAAGCTCCGGACGCTCGGCATCGAGGACGCCTTCGACGTTCGGGTGTTCACCGAGCCCAGCGCCGGCATCTTCCCCAAACCCGACGCAGCCCCCTTCGAACACGCCCTCTCGACGCTCGGAGCGGTTCCCGATCGGGCGATCCACGTCGGCGACTCGCTGCACGCCGACGTCGCCGGCGCGAACGCGGTCGGCCTCGATTCGGCGTGGATCGACGCCGGGTACGACCGATCGGCCGAGCACGAGCCGACGTACGAACTGACGTCGCTTGAAGCGTTTCCGGAGATCGTCTGATCGCGACCGCCGTCACTCTCTTTGCGGGACGAGATCCCTGTGGACGACGGCCCGGTACTGGCGGCCCGCGGCCGCGTCGACTCGCGCGAGCAGTGCCGCGACGGCATCGAACCGATCGGGGAGCTCGAACGGGTCGTGCTCGTACTCGGCGCGGCGCTTGCAGAGCGTGACGAACGATCGGACGTCGTCGTCGGCGCCGACCGGCAGGTAGACGACGCCGATGTCCGTTCCCTCGGGGACCTGTTCGGCCCACGCGTCGGCCAGCGGTTCGACCGCCCGACGCGGCGTCTCCGTCCGATCGACGAGCGCGTCGAGGTCGACCGACGCGTCGTCGCCCAGCCCCTCGAAAACCGACTCCAGTTCCTCCCTGTTCTCGTCGATCGACGGGGCCGTCTCCACGGCGTCGATCGCCCCGCGGAGCGCCTCGATCTCCGATCGGCGAACGGCGACCGGATATACGAAATCGTGGTTCTCCCGGGAGAGCAGGTACGAATCCGCGCTCGAGGCCCCGTCGCCCGGCGCCGATTGTCCCAGCATGAGCTCGAGTATTCCCATATAGTGATCTGTAAGCGGTGCCCGAATAAGTGTTCCGCGCACGCTCTCGTTTCCCGACGATCGAGTCCTCACCACTCGTCGTCGAGCGCCGCTTTCGCGCCGCCGTAGCCGCTCGCGCTCGTCCACGTCCGCCCGCTCGCGACGTGTTCGACCTCGTAGAACCCGCCGCAGGAACCGCACCGGTATCGATCGGGCGCCTTCACTGGCTTCGACGCGCGGTGGCGACTCGCGCGCCAGCCACAGGCGTCGTCGCGACAGCGGAGGACGTACCGCGGCTCCGAAAACGTTCGGCAGTGTCGCGGCGCGTCGAGCGCCGCGGCCCGCTCGCGAAACCGCGGGCCGTGGCCGGAGTCGCCGAAGCGCTGGAACTCCCAGGCGTGGACGAGTTCGTGCCTGACGACCGCCGCGAACTCCGGCCAGTCGTAGGCCTCGTAGGCCCGGCGGGCAAGGACGATCGTCGCCGCCTCGCGGTCGGGGTGCCAGCGGCACGCCCCCGCGCGACGACGGGCCCGAGCGGAGACCGTCCACGCCAGCGCATCGAGGTCGACGGCGAGGTCGCACTCGGCGACGACCTCGCGGGCGTGGATCCGCGCCCGGGCGACGATCTCGTCTTCGAGCGTGTACGCGCCGTCGGTCACGATCGGACGAACGGAGAGGGGGACCGAAATCGTTCCGATCCCGTTCGGCGTGCGATCTCGCGCGACTTCGGAGGCTCTTTGCTGCGACCGAACCGACTCTCGACCATGTCTGCGAGCGATCGGACCCCGCCGGAACCGCGGGTTCCCGACCCGGACGATCCCGTGCGACCGTCGGCGCTCGTCCTGCCCGCGGTCGACGACCCGCCGCTGAACGAACTGGAGCCCTGGCTCGATCGCCGCGAAATCGTCGACGCCGTCGCGGTCCCGGGGACGGCGACCTCGCTGTACCTGACCGCGGAGGGGATCGCCGTCACGACGACCGGGATCGGCAAGAGCGACGCGGCCGCGACGGTGACGGCGCTGCTGGCCGCGCCCGCGATCGACCTGGAGTCGGCGTACGTCGTCTCCGCGGGGATCGCCGGCGCCGCGACGACGACGGCAGCACTCGGATCGGTGGTCGTCGCCGACGCGATCGTCGACTGGGACCGGAAGCACCGGTGGGATCGACAGGGCGAGACGCCCGACATCGCCGAGGGGAAAAGCGAGCGGGATCGCCCGATCGATCTCCTGAACTACCGGCCACGGGACTACGTCTGGCGCCTCGACGAGTCGCTCGTCGAGCGGGCGATCGCCGCTGGCCGCGACGTCGTCCTCCGGGAGGATCCGGCCACCCGCGAGTACCAGGGGCGGTACCCGGACGCGCCCGAGTCGGGACCGACCGTGGAGACGGGGACGACGGTCTGCGGCGACGAGTTCTGGCACGGTCCGCGGTACGCCCGAGAGGTCGAGTGGCTGTGCGAGCAGTACGGCGTCGGTCCGTACGCCACGACCCAGATGGAAGACGCCGCGACGGCGACCGCCCTCGAACGCTTCGGCCTGCTCGATCGCTACCTGAGCGTGCGCGCGATCGCCAACTACGATCGGTCGTCGCCGGGCGAGACCGTCGAAGAGAGCTTCGACGGGAGCGAGGCGAGCCTCGCGCTGGCGATCGACAACGCCGAGCGGGTCGGGTCGGCGATCGTCGAGGACCTCGTCGCGACGGATCCGCTCGGAATCGGAGCGGAGGGGACGAACCCGACGAGCTGAGTCAGAGTCGATCCTCGCGGACGAGCGACTCGAGCGCGGAGACAACGGCGTCGGGTTCGCGGATCCGAGCGCGAGCGCTCTGCTCGAGTTGCAGCCCGCCTCGATCGCTTGCGGCGAGCCAGTTGACGAAGTTCGCCGGGCTGACGCCGCCGTACGGACCGTCGGCGACGATCTCGACGGGGTCCGAGACGGCGCCGGCGAATCGCTCGACGACCCGTCGCTTGACCCCCTCGTCGATCGCCCCGCCGACGAGGACGCGATCGTCCTCGAGTCCGTGAAAACTGATCACCGTCTCGAAGCCGCGATCGGCGACCTCGCCGAGCAGCGGATAGTCGTCGGGCGAGACGGCCGACGAGGGCGGATGCCAGAGGTCGAACTCGCTGCAGACGTCGTCGTACCCGAGACAGGCCCAGCAGCTGGCGTTCGGGAGCCGAGCTGCGAGGTCGATCGCCTGTTCCGCGGTACCGGGTTCGATCCGGCCGCCGTGGGCCGCACAGACCAGCACCTCGTCGTTCGACTCGTCGTCGTACAGCAGTTCGGTGAGCCGACCCGTCTCGGTCCGTTCGAGCACTCGCGTTCGACACCTCGATCGGGGCACGCGGAGCGCGTACGCCGCACATTGGGATAACTGTTGGCGCCCGGAGACGGACGGCCGACGGGCCTCCGAACGATCGCGTTGGTTACCCCTCCTCTTGATTCGTATCACTCTGCCCGAAAAATTTAGACGGAGCCGAGGACACTATATGTGTGGTAACCGACATCTCGTCGCGGATGATGTCCTCGCCGGCGTGGAACCACCCGCGTCGGCCCCTCGTCTTGCTCCCGGTCCTGTACGTCGTCGGGTCCGCGATCGGCCACCTCGGCGGCGTTCACCTCGTCACAACCCTGCAGGACGATGTCGTCGCCCTGCTGTTCGGCACCGGTACCATCCTCCTCGGCGGCGCGGCGCTCGCGCTCGTCAATTGAGCGGACGCGGAAAACGCGCAGAGACGGAGACGAGCGACGGAACGAGAACCGCTTCAGGCTTCGATCGCCAGTCCGGCTTTTGTCAGCGCCTCGTCGGTCGAGAGGTCGTCGTGGGTGATCCCCGACACCGCGGTCGCGATCGCTTCGGGATCGTCGTGCTGGAAGATCGACCGGCCCATCGAGATGCCGGCGCCGCCGGCGTCCATCACGCCGCGGACCATCTCGACCGTCTCGCGATCGGTGCCCTTCGAGCCGCCGGCGATGACGACCGGCAGCCGGGTCGACTCGACGACGTGCTGGAAGCTCTCGGCGTCGCCGCTGTAGCCCGTCTTGACGATGTCGGCGCCGACTTCCTCGGCGAGGCGAACCGCGTGGCCGAGCGCCTCCGGGTCCGTCGAGTCGACGCCGGGACCGCGGGCGTAGGCCATGGCGAGTACGGGCACGCCGAGCCGTTCCGCGTCAGCGGTGACCTCGGAGAGTTGCGCGAGCTGATCCGGTTCGTAGGTCGAGCCGACGTTGATGTGAAAGGAGACGGCGTCGGCGCCGACCCGGACGGCCTCCTCGACGGTGCCCGTCAGCCGCTTGTCGTTCTCGTCGGGGCCGATCGTCGTCGAGCCGTTGAGGTGGACGATGTACCCCTTGCCGTTTTTGTTCTCGTGGACGCGGGGTGCGATTCCTTTCTGCGTGAGAACGGCGTCCGCGCCGCCGCGGGTGACGGCGTCGATCGTCGATTCGATGTCCTTGAGCCCCTTCACGGCGCCCATCGTAAGGCCGTGGTCCATGGGGATTATCATGTAGTTGTCGTCTGTGCCGATGCGATCGAGTCGGGCGTTGATTCCTGTCGATGTAGTCATTGCGGGTCACTAGCAAGCTTGCGGTTATTGGTGTTCCGGTTCCGGTGCATCTTCCGCGCCCGCGCCGCGACGGGCGCCGCGTTTGAGCTCCCGAGCTTTGGCCTCGAGATCGGCAGCAGCGGGTGTGTTCCCGTCAGCGCCGTGCTGGGCGATGTTCTGGGACTCCGTCCCAGAGCCCGCTGCGCTGTGTTCAGCGATGATGTCCACCAGGGCGCTGCCGACGATGACGCCGTCGGCGCCCGCCTCGATGATTTCGGCGGCGTGGTCGCCTTCGCTGACGCCGAAGCCGACGGCCTTGGGGACGTCGTACTCGGACAGCCGTGCGAGGCTCCGGTGCGTCGCGCTCGAGACGTCCGCGCGGGCGCCAGTCGTCCCGAGACGGGCCTGCACGTAGGCGAAGCCCGAGACCTGCGACATGATGGTCTCCAGGCGATCGCCCTCGGTCGTCGGCGCGACGATGAAGACGAGATCGAGACCGTGGTCGTCGCAGGCCTCGCGCAGCGGATCGGCCTCCTCGGCGGGGAGGTCGGGGACGATGATCCCCGAGAGGCCGGTCTCGGCGGCGCGTTCGACGAACGGGCGCACGTCGGGTTTGGCTCGCGGGCGCTGCCCGCTCACGGCTTCGCCGTTCGCATCATCGAGGCCCTCACTTCTTTCGCGCCTCGCACCGCTCGCTTCTTCCGAGGCGCGTGGCGCCTCGGTATTCCCGTACTGCAGGATCATATTGTAGTACGTCATCACCAGCAGCGGCGCCTCCGTCTCCAGCTCGTCGACGAGTTCGAAGAACCCTCGCGGTGTCGTCCCGGCATCGAGCGCGCGGTTGATCGCCGCCTGGATCGTCGGCCCCTCCGCGATCGGCTCCGAGAACGGCAGGCCGAGTTCGATCAGGTCCGCGCCGCCGCGATCGAGCGCCTCGACGTACGCCTTCGTCTCCTCGAGCGAGGGATCGCCCGCGGTGATGTAGCTGATGAGCGCGGGGTGGTTCTCGCGGATGGCGGCCTCGACGTCGCTGTCGGTAGTGACTTCGTCGCCGCTCGCGGGTCGCGTTGCTCCCCGCTCGTCGTTTCGAGGCTCTCCTCCCGGTGGTCGTCGATCCTCGCCACTCACGAATCGAACACCTCCACGTTCGGCGCGGCCTCCAGATCGCGCTTCTCGGTTTCCTCCAGCACCGTTTCGAGATCCTTGTCGCCGCGACCAGAGACGGTGACGACGACGATCTCGCCGAGTTCGTCGTGTGCTTCCTCCAAATAGCCGAGCGCGTGACTCGACTCCAGCGCCGGAATGATCCCCTCCAGATTCGAGAGCCGGTGGAAACCGTTGAGCGCGGCGTCGTCGTCGACGCTGACGGGTTTGACGCGCCCCGTTTCGACGAGGTGGGCGAGTTCTGGACCGACGCCGGCGTAGTCCAGTCCCGCGCTGACGCTGTGGGACTCGACGATCTGGCCGTCGCCGCTCTGGAGGAGCTTCGTCATCGCACCGTGGAGCACGCCGTCGGTGCCCGTCGAGAGCGTCGCGGAGTTGGGTGCCAGCGCGTTCTCCTCGTCGATCTCGAGACTGGAGCCGCCGGCCTCGACGGCGACCAGATCGACGCCCTCGTCGGGGACAAACTCGTGGAACGCGCCCATCGTGTTCGAGCCGCCGCCCGCGCAGGCGACGACGCTGTCCGGCAGGCGGCCGGCCTTCTCTCGGATCTGCTCGCGGGCTTCCCGGCCGATGACCGACTGGAAATCCCGAACGAGCTTCGGGAACGGGTGCGGGCCGACGACCGACCCGATCACGTAGTGGGTCGTCTCGACGGTCGTCGCCCAGTCGCGCAGCGTCTCGTTGATCGCCTCCTTCAGCGTGCCGGAGCCCGCGGTGACGGGGTTCACCTCGGCGCCGTTCATCCGCATTCGGTAGACGTTCGGCCGCTGGCGGTTGATGTCCGTCCGACCCATGTAGATCTCGCAGGGCACGTCGAGGTGGGCCGCCGCCATCGCGGTCGCCGTCCCGTGCTGGCCGGCGCCGGTCTCGGCGATGATCCGCTCCTTGCCCATGTACTTGGCCAGCAGGACCTGTCCGAGCGCATTATTGAGCTTGTGCGCGCCCCCGTGAACCAGATCCTCGCGCTTGAGGTAGACCTCCCGATCGTAGCGCTCGCTCAGCCGATCGGCGCGCTGTAGCGGCGTCGGCCGGCCGCCGAAGTCCCGCATCCGATCGCGGAACTCGTCCATGAAGCCGTCCTCGTTGGTCAAGACGTAGCGCTCGTAGGCGTCCTCGAGTTCCTGAAGCGCCGGCATCAACGCTTCCGGTACGTACTGTCCGCCGTAGTCGCCGAAATTGCGCTCGCTGTCGCGCTCCCGATCGCTCTCGCTCGTACTCATGTCTCGTCCTCCGTCGCTGCGGGCGTCTCCGCCCGCTCGGCTCGCGTCAGTCGCTGCGTGTTCTCCGTCACGTCGCCGTCTCCGCCGTGGTCCATGATCGCGCTCCCGACGAGCAGGGCGTCGGCGCCGGCCTCCCGCATCCGTCGAACGTCTTCGGGCGTCGAGACGCCGCTTTCGGCGATCAGGGTCACGTCATCGGGAGCGCGGGGGGAGACGTCCTCGAACGTCGCGAGATCCACTTCGAGCTTAGCCAGGTCCCGGTTGTTCACGCCGATTATGCCGGCGCCCGCGTCGATCGCCGCCTCCAGTTCCGTTCGGTCGTGGACCTCGACCAGCGGCTGGAAGCCGCGATCGCGCGCGGCCGTCACCAGTCCCGCGAGATCATCCACGAACCGCGCGATGAGCAGGAGCAGGTCGGCCTCGACGACGTCCAGGTGTTCCTCGCGGAGGACGAAATCCTTGCGGAGCACCGGGACGTCGACGGCCTCGCGAACGCGGGTCAACGCCTCCGGCGAGCCGCCGAAGTGCGTCGGCTCGGTCAGCACCGAGATCGCAGCCGCGCCGCCCTCGACCATCGCCTCAGCCAGTTCGACGGGGTCGTCGGCGCGCATTCCGTCGGCGGTCGGGCTCGTCGGCTTCACTTCCGCGACGATCGGCACGCGACCGTCGGACTCCGCGCGGTCGAGGGCGTTCGGCAACGATCGCGGCGTCACCGAGACGCGCTCGCCGTCGCCGGCCGATCGCTCCCGCGCGGCCTCGAGGATCGACGCCACGGCGGGCGCGACCTCCGTATAAGAGTTCATTATTGTACATCGACGTACTCATATGTACATAAGACTTGCGCCATCGGCGTGGCAACTCGACGACAGGACGACGCGACCGGCGGATATTCAAGGACACGGCTACTCTCTGATGGTATGGACGACGTCACCGACGCCGGGATCTACGCGCGCGAGTCGGCGTACCTCGATCGGTACGTGCAGGTCGGCGCCGCGAGCGGCCGCGTCCTGCGCGTTGCGTTCCCCGAGACGCCCGAACCGAACGCCGAGGACGAACACCCCGTTCTCGACCGGATCTTCGAGTACCTCGAAGGGCTGGAGGAAGTGACGTTCGACGACGTGCAAGTCGCGCTGACGGTCCCGACGGATCAGCGGGCCGTCCTGGAGCAACTCAGGACGATCCCCTACGGCGAACAGGTCGACGTGAAGAGCCTCGCCGGACTGACACCGGAGCTCGACCCCGACGACCAGGACGACCTCGTGCTCGTCCGGACGGCGCTCGACGAGAACCCCGCGCCGATCCTCCTCCCCGACCACCGCGTCCGCGACGGCCCCAGCGCCGCCCCGCCGGCGGTCGAACAGAAGCTTCGCTCGATCGAAGGGCTGTAATCCGTCCGCGCTCGGTCGCTCGTCGCGGTCTTGCCGTGCAGGGCCCGGCTACCGCGCGTACACCGCGTAGACGTAGAGTCCGATTCCGATGAACACGGTAATCGACGCGAGCAGGTCCAGTTCGGGGACGGCGAGCCCGGCTACCTGCGTCGCGCCGCCCACGACGAGACAGGTCGCCGCGGCGGTAATCGGCTCGAGCCGCCGGGACGACTGCCAGTAGAGCACGGCGCCGACGCCGATCGCGACGAGTCCGAACAGCGCGTCGGCGACGTCCCACACCAGCGGATCGCCGGTGATCGTCGCGTAGCCGAACAGCAGGAAGTAGGCGACGACGCTGACGACGATCGTTCGGTACACCAGCGGCGGCGCGTCCTCGAGGGTCGTCATAGCAGCCGGAACGAACGCGCCGACCTTAGCTTTCGAGGATTTCTGCCCACTCGAACTCGAACCCCTCGTGGACGACGAACTCCAGGGCGTTGATCAGGTAGTGGGCGACGACCACGACGAGGAAGCTTTCGGTGACGATAAAGATCGTCGCCAGGACGAACCCGAGCACTCCCGTAACTACGATTCCGATCGTTCCCTGCATCCCGTGGCCCAGTGCGAACGCGATCGACGAGCCGATCGCGAGCGGCCACGGCGAGAGGCCGAAGCCGGTCGACAGAACGCCGATCAGCGCCGCCCGGAACAGCAGTTCCTCGAAGACCGCGATGATCGGCAGGACGAGGAACAACAGCACGAGCCAGCCTTGGACCGAGTCCGGGGCCAGCAGCTCCCGCAACCGCTCGTCGTGATCGAATCCGAATCGGGTCGCCGCCGCCGAGCCGATCTCGTTCGCGACGTAGAGGACGAGTCCGCAGGCCGTCCCCAGGCGGAGCCCCGTCTCGAGATACGCCCGCGAGAGGTCGATCCCGAGCGCGTCCAGCGGGATCCCCGTCACCACGATCGCCCCGAGCAACACGAGTGCGAACAGCCCCTGCGAGGCCGCGACGTTCGCCAGGACCATCCCGGTCGACAGCGACCCGGGATCGACGCCTCGACCGGGGCCGCGGTCGAACTCGCCCGGCCAGGACGGTCGATCGAGATCGGCCCGATCCGACCAGGTCTCGGCCGACGGATCCGCCGGCCGTCCCGTCTCGGGGGATCGGCGGTCGGCATCGGACTCAGACGGGGACGTCCCGTTCGAGTCGGCCGATTCGAAATCGGATTTCGCGTGCGTGTCCGTCGATCCGGCCCGCGGCGACGACGACGACGACGACGGAGACCGATCGGTTCGATCGGCGTCGGTCGATTCCGGGCGGAGAGCGGTGGAGTCGCCATCGCGATCGGAGTCGGCGCCGCTGAACGCCGTCTGCGTGAGGTGCGACAAAACGAGCAAGAGCACGAGGACGACGCCAGTTATCCCGGCGAACGTCGTCCACTGCGTCATCCGCGGCTACTGCGGGCTCGGGTTCGAGCCGCTGGTCGAGCCGACGCTGCCGTGTTCGAGCGCCGAACCGGTGATCTGCTTTAAACGATCGACCAGCGAGTCCTTCTTGGGTTCGCCCATCAGGGCGACGTCGAGCACTTCGCTGATGTTCGCACAGGGGATGATCTCGATCATCTCATCGTACTCCTCTTCGATCATCACGTCCTGCTCGTTGGCGGCGGGGATGATGACCTTGTCGCAGCCGGCCTTCGCCGCGGCCTCGATCTTGTGGGTGACTCCGCCGACCGGAAGGACGTCCCCGCGGACCGAGAGCGAGCCGGTCATGGCGACTGACTGGTCGACCGGGATGTCCTCGAGCGCGGAGATGACGGCGGTCGCCACCGTGATGGAGGCGGAGTCGCCATCGACGCCCTGCTGGCCGGCCTGGACGAACTGGATATGGATGTCCTTCTCCGAGAGGTTCACGTCGGAGAACTTCTTGATGATCGCGGAGACGTTCTGGACCGACTCCTCGGCCATCTCCTTGAGCTTTCCGGTGGCGATCACCTGGCCCTGGCCCTGCGCGGGGGCGATCTCGGCCATCACGGGGAGCATGATGCCGGAGTCTTCGCCCATGACGGCGAGGCCGTTGACGCGGCCCTCGACGCCGCCCTCGTTGACCTGCAGTTCGTAGTCCTTGCGCCGTTCGATGTAGTCGTCGGCGAGCTGTTGCTCGATCGAGCGCGAGCGGCGCTTGGCCTGGAGGACGTCCTCGCGGGTGGTGGCCTCGCGGTCCTCGGCACGGGCGATGTCGCCGGCGACGCGGATCAGACCACCGAGGCTGCGGAAGTGCAGCGTCAGGTGGTTCTTCCGACCCGAGCGGCGCTTGGCCTCGAGGATGATCTCCTCGACGGCCTCGTCGGTGAAGTGGGGTAAGCGGCCGTCGCGTTCGACCTCCTGGGCGACGAACCGGGCGTACTTCCGGCGCATCTCGGGGGTGTCCTCGATCGTGTCCTCCATGTAGACCTCGTAGCCGTACCCCTTGATCCGGTTGCGGAGCGCGGGGTGCATGTTCTCCATGGCGTCGAGGTTGCCCGCGGCGATCATGATGAAGTCACAGGGGACGGGTTCCGTCTGGACCATCGCGCCCGAGGAGCGCTCGGACTGGCCCGTGATGGAGAACTCGCCCTCCTGGATCGCCGTCATCAGCTTCTGCTGGGTGCGGACGTCGAGCGTGTTGATCTCGTCGACGAACAGCACGCCCTTGTTGGACTTGTGGATCGAGCCGGGCTCGACGCGGTCGTGGCTCGGCGTCTCCATGCCGCCGGACTGGAACGGGTCGTGGCGGACGTCGCCCAGCAGCGCGCCGGCGTGGGCGCCGGTCGCGTCCTCGAACGGCGCCGTGCGCTGGTCGCCGTTGTCGACGATCATGTTGGGTACCATCGCGTCCGTGCCGCGACTGGTGTAGCGGAAGATCAGCCAGACGATACCGGCCGCGAGGATACCGAGGAGGATGTTCGTGGTGAGGATCGCGTACCCGATGATGATCGCGATGATGATCCACATCAGGATCGATCGCATCTGGTTGCGCTTGCGGGCTTCCTCCTTGTGCGCGTCGATGATCTGTTCGCCCTTCCCGGCGGGGACGGTCCGGACCTTCGGCTCGTTGCCGTCGTCCGGATTGTGGTAGACGAGAACGTCCTGGAGATCCTCCTGGGGCAGCAGTTGACTCATCGCCTTCGCGAGCATCGACTTGCCGGTCCCCGGCGAGCCGATCATCATCACGTGTCGGCGCTGCTTGGCTGCCTTGATAATGATATCCCGCGCTTCGTCCTGACCGATGACCTGGTCGACGAGCCGATCGGGAACCTCGATGTCCGACGTCGTGTCGATCTTGAGGCCGCCGAGGAGGTCGTCCTCGGCGATGTCCTCGTCGACTTCGACGCCCGGATCGACCTCGACCTCGCTGCCGAGGTCGTTGACGGTCTCGATGTCGTCGTCGCCGTCGTCGCTCACCGAGTCGGGATCGAACTCCTCGATCGGATCGTCGACGCCGTCGCGACGGTCGCCGCCCTCCTCGGCTGGCGACCGATCTCCCTGACGCTCCTGATCGCGGACCTCCTCCTCGCTGGAGGCGGTCTCAGCAGCGTCTTCGGGAGGGTCGTCAACGTTCGTATCGTTACTCATAGAACTCTGTTCGGTACCTGATTCGAAGGGTTTGCCACTGATATACTTTCTCCATGCGGAGGATGGTGTCAGGACGGGATACCGCCTTTCACAGCGGCCGACGGCACGATTGCGCGGACGACGGCGCCCCTTCCGTTCAGATCCACTCCTTTCGAAAATAGTCAGGAGATCCGGACTGTAACGAAACCCGATATTCGACGGCGATCCCGATCGCGCGAGCAGCGACGGCGAAAACACGCCACGCTTAAGCGGCCGCCACGAGCACTGTCTGTCATGACCCGGGGGTTCTACATCGGCCGATTCCAGCCGTTTCACAACGGTCACCGCAGCATGGTCGAGCAGATCGCCGACGACGTCGACGAACTCGTGTTGGGGATCGGCAGCGCCGACGACTCGCACACGACCAGAAACCCGTTTACGGCCGGCGAACGGATCATGATGATCACGAAGTCGCTCGTCGAGTACGACCTCGTCACGTACGCCGTTCCGATCGAGGACTTAGAGCGGAACTCGGTGTGGGTCAGCCACGTCCAGAGCATGAGCCCCGACTTCGACGTTGCCTACTCCAACAACCCGCTGGTCATCCAGCTCTTTCGCGAAGCAGATATCGATATCCGCCAGTCGCCGATGTTCAACCGCGACGTGCTCGAAGGCAGCGAGGTCCGCGAGCGGATGATCACCGGCGGCGACTGGCAGTCGCTGGTCCCAGAGCCGGTCGTCGACGTCGTCGAGGAAATAGGCGGCATCGAGCGGATTCAGATGGTCAGCGATACGGACTCGAACGGAGGCTGACGCGTCCGCGCGGCGGCGAGCCGGCCGTCACGGGCGGCCGAATTCGTCGATCACTTCGAGGACCTGTTCGACCCCCGACGCCCGCAGCAGCGGTGGTTCTTCCAGAATGCGGTCGCGTGACCAGAACGCCGCGGTGACGGCGTCCGACCCTGCTTCGAGGGTGCCCGAGGCGACTCGCAATGGGGCCGCGTAGTTGATCGACACCATCGTGTGCCCGCTTTCAAACTCGAGGAATCCGGTGTCGAGCAACGAGAGATCGGCCGGCGCGACGGAGAGTCCCGTCTCCTCCGCCAGTTCGCGAGCCGCGGCGACTGCCGGCGGTTCGTCGGCGTCTACGTGCCCGCCCGGCAACGCCCACGAGCCGACGTCCGCCCCCGCACCGCGCTCGATGAGGAGGGCGCGGTGCTGGTCAACGACGGTCGCGCGGGCCATCGGGACCGGATTCCGGTACAGCGTCTGATCGCACGCGCCATAGTGAGGGAGCCGATCGCCCTCGTGTCGACGATCCGTGAGCCGGTCCCCGCACCACGGGCAGTACTCGGGTCGATCGCGGCCCTGTGAGGGGCCACGTCATGTCTCCACCGTCCCGGGCGCCCGAGAAATCCGTACCGCCTTTGCCGTCTCGGCGGCTACGCACGCGCATGATCACGCTCGCGTCGGATTTCGGCTCGCCGTACCCCGCGGCGATGAAGGGCGTCGTTCTCCAGCGAACCGACGCGCGACTCGTCGACGTCGCGCACGACTTCCCCCGGCAGAACGTCCGCGCAGCGGCGTTCTGGCTGCGCGAAGTACTGCCGTACTATCCGTCCGCGACCCACCTCGTCGTCGTCGACCCCGGCGTCGGCACCGATCGGAACGCGATCGTCGTTCGCGCGGGCGAGCACGCGCTCGTCGGGCCGGACAACGGCGTTCTCCTCCCGCCGGCGCGGCGACTCGCGGTGGACGACCCGCTCGAGACGTACGCGATCGACGAAACTGCGCTGGAGACGGTCGAGCCGACTGCCCCCGCAGAGCCGACGCTTGACGCGCCCACCGGCGACGGGAGATCGGATGAGGCGACGGGCGCGACCGATCGGCGGGGCCCGGCGAGCAACACCTTCCACGGCCGGGACGTCTTCGCGCCCGCCGCCGCCGCGGTTCACGACGCTCCGCTCGACGACCTCGATTCGCTCCCGTTTCTCACGGCGAGCGAGCACGAGGCGGATCTCGCCCTCCCGACGGCGACCGTCGCGACCGATCGCGCGAGCGGCGAGGTGCTGGTCGTCGACGGCTTCGGAAACGCGATCACGAACGTCCCAGGGTCGTTCCTCGCAGATCGGCAGACGATCGTCGCGAACGGCGAGGAGGTGCCGGTTGGAGAGACCTTCGCAGCCGTCTCCCCCGGCCAGCGACTCGCGACCGTCGGGAGCCACGGCTACGTCGAACTGGACGTCAATCGCGGCCGCGGCGACGAGGCGTTCGGACTCGCGACCGGCGACGAGGTCGTCCTCGAAGCCGACGGCTCGCGACCGTCGTAGTCGACCTGCCGTCCGGGCACGACGAACGACGGTGAACCCGACGAACCGTTTCGACGGCGATAAAAAGCGGAGATCGAACCGGCGACGATTCGGCGGCTATCCGGCGGTTACTCGGCGGCGATGACGTCGTCGATGCGGACGATCATCGTCGCGGCCTCCGTGGCGCTCTCGATCGCCTCGCGCTTGACGTCGGCGGGGTCGACGACGCCGTACTCGAACGGGTCGGCGATCGTGACCTCCTCGCCGCTGGTGATCAGGCCCGCGCGGCCCTCGGACTCGTGGGCGGCACGGAGGTCCACGAGCGCGTCGATCGGGTCCTGGCCGGTGTTGGCGGCCAGCGTTCGCGGGACGACGTCGAGCGCGTCGGCGAAGGCCGTCACGGCGAGCTGCTTGCGACCCTCGATGCCGGCGGCCTCCGAGCGGATCTTGTCCGCGATCGCGATCTCGGTGGCGCCGGCGCCGGGGACGACCTCGCCGGATTCGAGCGCCGTCGCGACGACGTCGAGCGCGTCGGTGATGGCGCGCTCGAGTTCGTCGACGACGTGTTCGGTCCCGCCGCGGACGAAGACGGTGACGGTTTCGGCGGCCGCGCCGCCCTCGACGAACGCGAGATCCTCGTCGCCGAAGGAGTCGGTGCGGATGCGCTCGGCCTCGCCGAAGTCTTCCGCCTCGAGGTCGTCGAGGGCGCCGACGCGGGTCGCGCCCGTCGCGGACGCGATCTTGCGGGCGTCCTTGTTCCCGAGGTCCTCGAAGACGAGGACGCCCTCGTTGGCGAGGTAGGTGCTGACGCGATCGTCGACGTCGTCGGTCGTGAAGACGACGTCGGTGCCGCTCTCGGCGATCGTCTCGGCGTAGCCCCGGACCTCGCTCTCCTCCGCGTCGAGTGCGGCGTTGAGCTGGTCGATCGAGTCGATCGCGTACTCGGCGTCGACCTCGCCGGTTCGGACGCCGAGTTCGACGTCGAGGATGGCGATCGAGGCGTCCTCGACCGACGCGGGCATCGCCTCGTGGGCGGGCTCCTCGTCGATGATGATGCCGGGGACGAGTTCGGTCGCGTTCGAGGAGGCGCCGATCTGGGTGTGGACGGCAACGTTGTCGCGCTCGACGCCGTCGTCGCTCTCGACGTGGCGGATGGCCTCGACGACCGTCTCGGCCAGCGTCTCGGCGGTGAGACCGCCGGTTCCCTTGCCGGTCATACTCGATTCGGCGACCTGCTTCAGGACGTCGTCGTCGACGTCGGCCTCGCTGACCTGTTCGGCGATCGCTTCGAGGGCGATTTCCGCGGCTTCGTGGTAACCCTCGACGATCGTCGTCGCGTGGACGTCCTGTTCGATCAAGTCCTCGGCCTCGCCGAGCAGGTTGCCGGCGATCACGGCCGCCGTCGTCGTCCCGTCACCGACTTCCTCCTCCTGCGAGTCGGCGACCTCGACGATCATCTGCGCCGCAGGGTGCTCGATGTCCATCTCGTTTAAGATGGTTGCCCCGTCGTTCGTGATGACGACCTCGCCGCTGGAGTCGACGAGCATCTTATCCATCCCGCGGGGGCCGAGCGTCGTCCGTACGGCCTCGGCGACGGCCTTGCCGGCCATGATGTTCGACGATTGGGCGTCGCGACCCTGCGTTCGCTGACTGTCCTCGCTCAGAATGAACATAGGCTGTCCGCCCATGCGTCGCTGTTGTGCCATGGTTATCCTCACTAACCATGTCGTCAGCACTTCTATATAAAATTTTCTGTACCGGCGCCGCTCCGTCTGGCGATTGCGCGTCGAAGCGATCGGCGCAACTCGGTGAGGCGGACGAGAGTCGGTTACGCACCCGAGTAATACGCTTCTGACGCCACGAAAGTCCCTGGCCGGCATCTGGGAAGCTTCCGCTCAATGTCGGATCCCTTCAGCCCCGTCCGCGTCGTCGGATCGGACTCCCACTTCGGGCGGGAGTGAAAGGGGCTTTCACGGCGTTTTCGATCGGGGTACGGGACCCTCCGGCGGCGAACGGGACCGAGTCGGTACGAAGATATAGATCGGTCGGAAACAGTCCCGTGGGATGCTGGAGCTGGAACACGGGTTTCGTATCGTCGACGTCTACGCGCGTCTCGCGCCGGGCGAGGGGACCGGCGACTACGAGCCGATCACGCCCGATCGGCTCGAACGCGAGCAACACCAGGCGGGGATCACGAGGACCGTCGTCTTCCCGCCGCCGCAGCCGGAGACGAGCTACGTCGCGGCGAACAACGGGGTCGCCCGGGGCAGCGTCGATCGCCCCTTCGTCGCGTTCGCGCGGATCAACGGGACTCGACGCCCCGACGAGACGGCCACCGGCCGCCTTCGCAATGCCGTGAGTCGTCGCAAGGAGTACCACACCACGCCCGAGGACGTCGAACGGTACGCCTACGACGATCGGTTTCACGGATTCGTCCTCGATTCGGGGGTCGACGACTACCCCGATACGGATCTCCTCGCCGTCCTCGAGGACGTGGGCCTTCCGGTTCTCGTCGAGGGTGGCGTCGAGGCGCCGCCCGAAACCCTCGCAGCGATGCTGTTCGAGTACGACTTCCCGGTGATCGTCGCCCACTTCGGCGGCCACCCGCTCGATCGATCGCTCGCGAACGAGATGATCGACCTGCTGTCCGAGTACGACGACTGCTACATCGAGACGAGCCTCGTCAGGTACCGCCGGGAACTCGAGCGCGCCCTACTCGAACACCCCGATCGGGTGCTGTTCGGCAGCGGCGCCCCGGCCTGCCACCCCGACGTCGCCGTCATGGAGATTCTCACGCTCGACGTCTCCGAGGACAAACTCTGGCGCGCCTTTTCGAAGAACGCCTGCCGCGTGATCGACGTGCTCGCACCGGATGCGGAACGGCCGGGGTAGCCCGCGACCGACGCTGCGAGAACGCGACGATCGCCGGCCGGCGAACTCGACGACACCCGCGACCGCCGCGACTACCGTAAGGGAATCGACGAGCGGGATGGGGATCGAGGCTCTGACTGTGGAGAAGTAACGAGGGAAGGAGCGAATTCGGACGGTCAGCGCCGATCGTAGATCCGGACCGCCCGGTCGTGTCGCGTCGAGACGCCGTTCGGGTTCCGTCGGGCCGATCGATCGGCGAAGCGGGCCCGGACTCCGTCGGCGAGCCCCGACGCGGTGCTCCTGACGACGTCGAGCCCGTCGTCGAACCAGCCTGTCGGCGTCTCCTCGCCCGCGAAGATCTTCCGCACGCCGCCGACGCCGTCCCGGACGGCGCTCCCCGCCGCCCGGCCGAAGACGGTGGGACGCGGGCCGTAGTTCTTGACGAGGCGGTAGGACAGTCCGTGGTAGGCCGTCCCCCAGTCCGGATCCGCGCGGCCGCCGTCGGCGCCGATCTCGCTTCGGGCAGCCATCGCCGGCGCCCAGGTGACCTCGAACCCGAGGCCGGCCACGCGATGGGCGCAGTCGGTTGCGCCGTCCGTCTCGAGGTACTCGTCGAACCCGTCCAGCGCCTCGAGGACGGTCCGATCGAACGCGACGTTGTCGCCGTCGAACTGCGTCACTCGGCGGCCGGCGATCGTCTTCGCCGTCCCGTCGCGATCAGTCGACCCGGCGTCGGTGACGGGGCCGGTGACGACGTCCGCGCCGGCGATCGCCCCCTCCAGCGCGTCGTACCACCCGTCTTCGACGACGTACTCGCCGGCGAGAAACGCGACGACGTCGCCGGTCGCGATCTCGAATCCGGCGTTGCGCGAGACGTTGGGATTTCGCTCGGAGATCTCCACGAGCACGTCCACGTCCGATCGGTCGCGGACGACGCCGGTCGTCCCGTCCGACGAGGGTCCGTTGACGACGACGACCTCCGTCGACGAGGGCGTCCGCTCGCGGAGGACGTCCAGACTGGAGAGTAGCTGCTCTCGGTCGTTGAGCGTCGACACGACTACCGAGAGCTCCATACTGAACTGTAGCATTCTCCGACGGTAAAAAGAGGACGGGTTCGCGTCAACGCGCGACCTCGCGGGATCGGTGTCACCGGACGCGCGTGTTCCAGTACGATACCGACGCGAGGTGGTCCGTCACCGGCAGCGCGCCGATCGTCTCGTCGATCGCGCGGATCGGTTCCGCGAGGACGTTCGGGATCGATCGGTAGAGCCCGTAGGGAACGATGAAGTCGTCCTCGACCTCGACGAGGGTAAGGTCGGCCTTCGCGAGGAGGACGCTCACTTCGCTCTTCGAGTAGAGTCGTGACCCCATCGGCAACGCCCAGTTGTAAACGCTGCGGGAGCTGAACCGGTTGAACGTATCGAAGACGATCTGTTCGCTCGAGACCCGTCGCATCTCCCGCAGAAACGCCTCCGGATCGTCCGCCAAGTGGAAAAATCGCATCGCGATCACGGTATCGAAGTGATCGTCCGGGAACGGCAGCCGCCCTGCGTCACCGCGGAGGAACTCGAGCGTGCCCTCGAGATCGGCATTTCGCGCTTTCCGGCGCCCTTGCTGTAACATCGCTGCAGAAATGTCGAGTCCCACGACGTCGGCCCCGCGCTCGGCGAGCATCACGGTGAACCGCCCGGTACCGCAGGCGATTTCGAGTACGTTCCGATCCTCGACGGGCATGATCGCGTCCAGGACGGCCGTTTTCTCCCGCTGGTCGATCAGCTGCCCGCCGCGAGAGAACCGCTTATCGTCGTACTCCTCGGCCACGTCGTCGGCCTGGTACCACTCCTGTCCTTTCACACTGGACGCAACTACAGGAGTCGGAGGATAAAACGATACTGGAGTTACTCGACCGGTGACCGGATCGTTCGATCGGAACCGCACCGATTCACCCGCTCGACGGCCGTGGTCCCGGGGTTTTTCCGTCATCGCTGGTCGGAGTGCAACAACTGCCCTAACCGTCGCGTTGACCCCCCTGGAGCGCGAACGGTCGACACATTGACGGCCGATTCGAGCAGCCTGCTCGACCCCCTATATAAACGTAATCGGCCGACGGCGGAGGGATGCAAGTGGTTGTGTTAATACATCATTTAAACGCCTTAGACAAACTTGACTATTCGTATCCACATATAGGGAAGCTTTACCAGCACGGTCTCCGGTGGGTGTAGGTATGAGCATGAGTACCGCTGAGGACAGTGCTGCAACCGCGGAAGAACCCCTCTCGGAGGACGAGTACCGCGACCGGCTTCGAGAGCTGCCGCCGAGCGCGAAGCTCGTCGCGAAGGTACTCGAGTCGGACTCGCCGCTCTCCCAGGGACAACTCGCCGAGGAATCGCTACTTCCGGACCGGACCGTTCGCTACGCGCTTAATCGCCTGGAGGACGTCGGACTCGTCGACTCCCGGTACAGCTTCCGGGACGCGCGCAAGCAGGTCTACTACCTGAACCACTGACCCATCCCGCGATCGTCGATCGCTCGTCGGCCGTCCGGACCGGGGGCTCCGGACGGTCGACACGCACTTTTCTATTCGGTCTCCAGTTCGCGTATGAACGTCACTCGCCACGCCGTGTCGGTGCCGACGCGCGCGCCGACCGGAACGACCAACGCGTACCTGCTCGGCCACGATTCGGCGGCGCTCGTCGATCCCGCCGCGCGAACCGACGACCTCGATCGGCTCGTTCGCGAGCGATCGGTCGAACACGTCCTGGTCACACACACCCACCCCGACCACGTCGGCGCCGTCGACGCCTACGCCGAGGAGACCGGCGCGACCGTCTGGGCCCGCTACGGACGCGTCGACCGGTTTCGAAACGCGACGGGGCGCGACCCCGATCGCGTCTTCGCGCCGGGAACGACGATTCCGATCGGCGACGATCGCGCGACTGTCCTCGACGCACCCGGCCACGCCCCGGATCACGTCGCCGTCGTGGCCGGACGCGACGGCCCGATCCTGTGCGGCGACTGCGCTCTCCGCGAGGGCAGCGTCGTCGTCGGCGCTCCCGAGGGAGACATGCGCGCGTACCTGACCACGCTGCGTCGGCTCCGGGCGATCGATCCGCCGACGCTCTATCCTGGCCACGGACCCGCGATCGACGCGCCGCGCGACGCGCTCGAGCGCCTGCTGTCCCACCGGTACGAGCGCGAGCGCCGCGTTCGATCGGCGGTCGCCGACGGGGCGACGACCCTCGACGAAATCCTCGACGGCGCCTACGAGAAGGAGCTAACCGGCGTTCGGGATCTCGCACGCGCGACCGTCCGCGCGCACCTCGAGAAACTGGCCGTCGACGGCGCGCTCTCGTGGGACGGCGAGCACGCGACGATGGATCGGGGAGACGCCTGACGCGACCCGCGAAGCGGTCCGCTGCGATCGCCGCCCGCTTACTCGTTCGAGGTGAGTTGGAACTGCATCGTCAGCTGATCTTCGATTTTTACCTTGACGCCGCCGAACTCCTCGGCGATCTGGGTTCGGGCCTCGGAACTCGGCTCGATCGTCGTCGTGACGGTGTTGCTGTTGGCGTTGTACTCGATCTTGCCGACGATGACGTCGAACGCGAAGAGTTCCGGGACCTCCTCTCTGAGGAGATCGCGGACGTCGTCGATCTCCGACTGGACGCTGGCCATCTCCTCGTTCAGCGATGACATTAACGGAGCTAGGTCGTGTGAACAGGTAACGGTTTACACTGCATCCTCGGGCCGGCGCCCGGTCCCGTCTCGCGTTCGGGACGTCGATGCGACTTCCTTTTCCGCGTCCGCGCGAAAGACAGGTCGTGCAATCGCTGGAGGCCGAACTCGAGCAGGCCCGCGCGCTCGCCGTCGCCGACCTCGCCGACGCGATCGAGTCGATCGGGTTCGAGTGCACCCGCTGTGGCGCCTGTTGCAAGGGGACCGGCGAGGACGAACACACCGCGACGGTGTTCCCGGACGAGGTCCGCGAACTCGAGAGGACCGGCGGTCTCGACGGGGAAGACGATACCGACGGCGCCTCCGACTGGCGCGACGTCGCCCGACCGATGCCCTACGGCCTGCGGGAAACGGCGGACGGCAACCGCGAGGGCGAGACGTTCGAATGGGCGCTCCAGACCGACGGCTGCGGCGACTGCGTCTTCTACGAGGAGGACGAGTCGGGCACCGGCGCCTGCGTCGCCCACGACGATCGGCCGTTGATCTGTCGCACCTATCCGTTCAGCGTGGCGCTCGCGGGGACCAGCCAACCGATGGGCGAGGCCGTCGACAGCGTTGCGCTCCCAGCGCAACGGGAAGCCGGCGATGAAGAGGGGCTCGTCCGCGTACACGAGTGCGAGGGTCTCGGCCGGGACATCTCGCGCGAGGACGCCGAGGAGTTGGCCGCCGCGCTCAAGGAGCGAGCGGTGCGAGAACTGGAGGAGGCGATCGGCGTCCGCGACACCTACGCGCCCGCCGACCCCGATCCCGGCGAGGTCGTCGTCCACGATTCCGAAGGCGCAAAGGGGATCGACGGAACGCCGATCGACGAGTGAGTGCCTCGTGCGGCCACTCACGACGGGTCTCGGGGTCGACCGGCTCCCTCGACGCGGTAGTTATTGGGTGGCCTCGAGGATACGCCAGAGCAAGGCACCGACGAGGACGAGAACGAGGCCAAGAACCACGATCGAAACGCCGGCGAACAGCAGCGGCAAGACGATCGGCCAAAGCAATATCGCGACGATCCCGAGCAACAGCAGAATGATGACGTTAAGGCGAAACAGGATGGCGTCGTCGGACATTATATTTGCGAAGAGAGTGGATCAATAAAGCTGTTCGGGAAACGTCCGTACTCCGTAATCTACCACACGGTTCGGCCGACATCGCGACTATGAGTGTTGTACCGGGAGCGAGACCACTGTGCGGCCGAGCGAGCGGCCTTTTTTGGTCCAGATTTTTTGCGTGAGGGGGCGGCGGAGCCGGCCCGAACGCAAAAAAGGTGGTTCTTAGAACGTTTCCTCGATGATCTCGCCGACGGCGAAGTTCGACTTAACCTCGGTGACCTCGACTTTGACGCGCTCGCCGACGTCGGCACCGGGAACGATGATCACGTAGCCGCGTTCGACGCGAGCGATCCCGTCGCCCTGTTTCCCGATGTCTTCGATCTCGACGTAGCGCGTTTCGCCGACGTCGACCGGTGGCTGCGGTTCAGACGGCGCCGTCTTCGGTTGCGACGTCCCACCGTCGTCGCTCGTCTCTTCGCGCGAGATGAGCGCGACGCGATACACGTCCCCCGGTTCGATGTCGCCAGTTTCGACTTCCTGGCGCGGCACCTCGATGACGTACCGATCCTCCTCTGCCGAGACGTCCGTACTGAACAGACACAGCAGTTTTTCAGATATTTCCACAGGTAGACCCTCATTATTCCCTCTGCGCCCCATCCATAATAGAACTACCGACCGATCGTCGCCATTTGGCGGGCGAATCTGCAAGTCCTTTCGGCCGTGCGCTCAGTCGGCGGGTTCGATCGGCCCCGTCGTCGCGAACCCCTCGAGATCGACCTCGGTACCGAAATCGGCGTCGGTGACGGACTCGTAGGGTCGATTGACGACGATGTCGCCCGCGGTCCGATCGCCGACGCCCGGGATCGCGGTGAGTTCGTCCATCGACGCCGCATTGAGGTCGAGCGGGTAGGGGACGCCGGTGACCGATCGGTAGCCGTGATCGACGACGGCGACGTCGATCGTGCGGCCGAGTTCCCGTTCGCCGGGGATGCCGACGAGAAGCGGGTACGTGCCGAGTTGGCGCCCGAAGGTCGTCCCGTCCTGGTGGTACTCGAGGTGGACGTCGGGGAGGACGGTTCCGGGTGGGGCGACCCGCCCGAGCATCGGATTGTCGATCTCCTCGCGGACCTGCCGTTTGTACCGTTTGAAGAGCTTTTTATGCTCGATCGCGATTTCCGCGCCCGTGTCGTTCATGTCGGTGCCGGCGAAGGACATCACCTGCCGGATGTTGACCCGCCGAAGCATGTATCCCTCGTCGTAGACCCGGTGGAGGAACTCGAGGTTGCGCTCGTAGGTCTCCTCGCGTTCGCCCTTGAGGCCGTGGAGGAGGTTGATCCCGGGCAGGAGTTTGGGCAGGCGTCGCGCCGCGTCGACGGGGACTCCGCCCGCGCGATCGGAGGGCCTCGGGTCTCTCGACCCTCCCGGGCGCCAGCCGGCCTCCTCGTTGACGATCTTGACCGCTTCGAAACACTCATCGGCGCTGACGTTTAAGTTGTTCTCCGCCTGGACGATCGGATCGGCGGATTCGAGGCCGAACGCGGCCGTGTCGCCGGGCGTGTTGTGCTCGGCGATGATCCGGATCCCCTCCCGGCTCTCCTCCGGCCACTCGACGATCGTGATGGGGTTCATGTTGTCGAGGTGCAGCGTCTCGAGGTCGGGCGCGACCTCGCGGATCCCGCCGTAGAGTTCGCGGAGCGCGTCCGGGTTGGGCGCCTCGCCGTCGCCGCCGTAGGCGAGGATGTCGGCCTGGCGGCCGACCCGGAAGTGTTTGACGCCGCAGTCGGAGAGGGCGTCGACCTCGCCGACGACGGTTTCGGGCGGGCGGAACGACGGGTTCCCGTAGAGCGGTTCCGTGCAGAACGAACACCGGTAGGCGCAGCCTCGCGAGGTTTCGAGTTCAGCGATGAGGTATTCCGGGTGGTTCGGGTGGTGCTCGACGATGAACGCCCCGTCCCGGGCCCACCGCGACACCTCGTCGATGTCGCGCATCCGGTTGTTGAACCCCTCGAGGCCGCTCTCGACGAGGTCGAAGACGGCGGCTTCGACGTCTCCCTTGGCGACGAAGTCGAAGTCCAGATCTTGACGCTCGGTCTCGGTCGCGCCGGCGTTCTCGTCGCCGACGCCGAACTTGACGGGGCCGCCCATCAGGCTCGTTCCGCCGGCAGTCCACGCGAGCTTTCGCACCTCGTCCGGCTCGGCGGGCGTGCCGCCGACGTACTTTCCGGGGACTGTCATCCCCCCGAGGTAGATCATGAGGTCGGCCTCGTCGACGTCGCGCCACCGATCGGGCTCGTCGCGGAGGCCGTCGATCGTGTGGTACGTGATCCGCTCGCGGGGAACTCCCGCGTCGACGAGCGCCCCCGCGGCGTACCGGGGGTACGTCGAGATGTACGGCGGCACCCCGAAGTGTGCGGGCTCGTCGACGTAGCCGTCGACGATCGTCACGGACAGTGTTTCGGGGTCGGTCATGGCAGCGTATAGCTACTCGACGGGTAAAACGGTGACTACCTCCTCGTCGCGGACGCAGCCCCGATCGGGTGGCCGGCCGCGTCAGCGATCGGTCACCTCATCGAACGTGAACGCATCCTCAGTATCGGCCTCATCTGTCCGATCGGCGTCGGCCTCACGTCCGCCGAGGACGTGAGCTACGGGTGTGACGAGGGATCGGCGGCGGACTGTTCGCTCGGCGAGTACGGTGACGAGTAGCGACTCCCGTGACGCTCGGGCGGTGCTCGCCCGCGGCCAGAACGATCGGTCGATCGGCGGTGCCCGCCGGTCCGAGAATCGACGACCCGGCGCGGCCCGCCGCTACCGCCGCGTTGATGGTTCTGGTACCGATACATGCACGCATGCCACCGACCGAAGAGATCATCTGTACCGCGGAGGACTGTTTTCTCGACCTGTTCGAGAACCATTACACCTACGACGTTCCCGAGGACCTCGAGGTGTCCGACCTCTCGTGTCCGGTCTGCGGCGGCACCGACTGTCTGAAACCCGTCGAGCTGTAGTGCCGCAGCCCCGAGACGCGCGGCTGTCCCCCGCGAGCGCCGCGTTCGCGGCGACGACAACGAACTACCCGTCAGACATTTATTTTGGATTCATCAAAACCAATAAGAAGCCGCTTGTCATAGAGGTACATCCGGACATGTCCCACACGTACCGCCACCCTCCTCGCCCGGTCCCCGCGGGCGACACGAACCCCGCGAGAGGTGATGCGCCGTGAGCCTCAACGACCTCCGCAAGTCAGTCGGGAACGCGATCTACCGACAGATCGGCCGCGCGAACGGTCACCTCCAGAATCAGCGCACGCTCCCGGTCGACATCCTCGAGAACGAGACCTCCTACCTCGTCGTCTTCGACGCCCCCGGCGCGGAACCGGAAGACGTGCAGGTCCGATACCTCGACGGAAGCGTCAGAATCCGGATCGATCGGTTCCGACAGTTCTACGAGAGCTTCGAGATGCGGTTTCCCGGACGGGGAATGGGGCTCGACGGCGAAGCCGAGTTGCCCGCCGACGCCGTCGTCGATCCCGACGCCGGCACCGCTAAGCTCACCGAAGTCGGGACGCTCAACGTCGAAATTCCGAAAGCCGCATCGATTGACGACGACGATACCGACGCCGACTCGGCCGCCGAAAACGCCGGCGCCGCGACGGAAGAAGTTCCGATCGACGACTAGCCGCTGTCGCCCGATCCTCAGCCTCGGTATCAGCCCCGACTCCCGATCTCGCTATCGGACCTGGCTCTCGGCCTCGGTATCGTCCCCGCCTTCGATCCCGGTTTCGGCTCCGTCGATCGTCATCCCCGCGGCGATCTCGAACGATTCGTCGCCGTCGAATCGCGTCGGGTCGAACGGACCGATCCCCTTGCCGCCGAGGATCTGGTCGGCGATCCGCTGCCCGATCGCCGGTGCACGCATGAAGCCGTGGCCTTGGAAACCGGTCGCGACGTAGAGTCCGTCGGCGAGTTCGCCCACGAGCGGATCGCGATCCGGCGTCGCCGTACAGAGGCCAGCCCATGCCCGATCGAGATCCGTTTCGACGCCGGGGAGCCGCTCCGCGACCCGATCGAGCAGGCCCTCGGCGAAGCCCGGATCCGCGTTCCGATCGTAGCCGTCGGGATCGGCTTCGACCCGCTCGGTGCCGTCGCCCGCGAGGAGGCCGTCGGGGTGGGGCCGGCAGTAGAAGTCGCCCGTCGCGTCGAACACCATCGGCTCCGCGAGGTCGGCGTCCGCGACCAGCGCCTGCACGCGGTAGGGCTTCATCGCGATCGAGATTCCGGCGTCCGCGAGCAACCGTTTCGTGTGGGCACCGGCGGCGACGAGCACCGCATCGACCTCGCGGACCGTCCCGTCGCCCTCGCGAACGACGCGCGGCGGATCGGCGCGGACGCTCACGGGCGTCTCGGTGGCGAGCGTCGCGCCGGCGCCGTTCGCCGCGGCGGCGAGGCAGGCGGTGTACGCGGCGGGATCGGTGTAGCCCGCCGCGCCGACGATCCCCGCGACGGCGACGTCTTCCGTTTCGAGTTCGGGGAACCGATCGTCGAGTTCGTCGGGGCCGACCGCGACCGCCACGACGTCGTTCTCCTGCATTCGACGCACTTGCTCGCGGATCGCGTCGGCCCGCTCGGCGTCGCCCTCCCGCGCGAGCCAGACGTACGGACGCTCGACGAACGGGAAGGTGTCGTCGCCGGAGAGCGCCCGGAACCGTTCGATCGCCTCGGTGCCGATCTCGGCGTCGAGCGGGTCCGCGAACGCGTTGTAGCACACGCCCGCCGCCCGCCCGCTGGATTCGGCGGCGATCGAGCCTCGATCGTAGAGCGTGACCTCGGCGCCCTCGCGCGCCAGGTCGTACGCCGCCGTCGCCCCGATCGCGCCGGCGCCGACGACGGCCACTTCCAGACCCGCCCCCGCCTGCGCGAACGCGTCCGCGCCGACCGCGAGTTCGGGCTCGCCGCTCATCGATGATCACGGGACCGACGGTCCTCGATCGTGTTCAAACCGACTCGTGTCATGCCCTCCTGTGGATGCCGGAGGGTCTTATTTGCACGGGAGGTTCGGCCCCGGATTCGCGAGGCGACTCGAACCCGAAGTGAGCGTCGATCGTGACGCGACGGCGGCAGCCGATCGACGGCTCAAGAACGGAGCGACTCGATACCGCGCGCCGGATAGCCGACGATCGTCGTCGCGCCCGCCTCGTGGAGCGCGTCCGTCTGCGCGCGGAGCTCGTCTTCGGTGCCGACGACGGCGTACTCGCGGGCCGCCTCGAGCAGCACGTCTCTCGCACGTCCCGTCGCGCTCGAATCGGTCGGCGCGCCGTCGGGAAGGACGGCCGCGACGGGTCGACGCCGGGCGACGTAGGCGCCGACGGCGTCGAGCACGGCGTCCTCGTCGTCCGTCAACACCGTCGGCGCGTAGACCGCGATCTCCCCGGCGAACCCCGCCGCACGGAGCGCCCGGAGTTCCCGCGGCGTCGATCGCGAGAGGAGGTCGTACTGCGTCGCACCGGTCGCCATGGCGACGCGCTCGACGCTCTCGGTGCCGACCCACGCGTCGGGGTCGTCCGCGAGGGCGTCACCCAGCCGCGGCGCGACCGCTCGCGCGCGTTCCTCCTCGGAGAGGTACGCGGGATGTCCCGCGACAAGCACGCGCCCGATCGATTCCGGAAGGTCCGCGAGCAGCGACGCGTCGCCGAGCGGGTCGAACCCGTCGGCCCGGACCGGCGTCGTCAGCCGGACATCCGTCTCGTCGGCTAGATCGGCGAGGACGTCCGGGTCGGGGAAGTGCTCGCGGCCCTCGTAGTCGATCGCGACCGTCTCGATCGGCATCGACGCGGCGGCCGAGACGTCGCACTCGGTCGGCTTGAGGGCGATCGCATCCAGTCCGACGCGGGCGAGGGTGGTCGAGGTAGTTAACACAGAAACTCACCTCGCGCGACGAGCGGGTAGTTACAGTCGGTGCGGAACTCGATCCATCGTCTGCGCGACCATAGGCCTGCTGAGGCGCCGGCGCGCAAAAAGGTGACGTTCCGCGCATTGATTCCCATTACTCAGGATAAGCGAGTTCGAGAGAGTCGATAGAAAACACCACGGAAGCCCCTTTCAGTCCCACCCGCGGTGGTCCGGTCAGCTGCTACGGGTGGGACTGAATGAGGCTGGTGGCTCCGGTCGAGGGGCTTGCTGCGCGTGGTTCGAGAGACCCGCGGTCTCTCGTCGCTGAACCGAGCGAAGCTCGGCGAGGTCCAAAAGAGCGCATTGCGCTCTTTTGAAGATCACGAAAGACGCTCCGCGTCTTTCGAACGACCTCACTTCGGTCGGTGCTTACTGCGCCCGTCTTCCCGGAGCCACCGGGGGCTTTCGTGGTGTTTTAGCGGCCTCGTAAAAATCCTGGGCCAGATCGCGATTCAAAACTACATTCAAAGAGTCGATCGATCGACCTTCTCAGGCGCTTCGAAGTCGGTCGCGAGTTCGAGCAACTGGACGAGGATCCGACCCGTCGCGCCCCAGACGGTGTAGCCGTCGACGTGGAAGTAGTGGATGACGATGTCGCCGTAGTAGGGGTGGTCTCGGCGCTCGTACTCGTAGTTCTCCGGGTCGAGGAGGCCGGACAGCGGGAGAGCGATGATCTCGGCTACCTCGTCCTCGTCGCGGTCGTACTCCCGATCGGGGATCCGAGCGACGAAGGGCGTGACGGCGTACTCGGTGATCGTCCGGATGTCGTCGAGTTGGCCGACGATCTCCGCTTCCGACGCCCGGAGGCCGATCTCCTCGTCGGCCTCGCGGAGGGCGGTGTCGAGGATCGTCTCGTCCTCCGGTTCGGCGCCGCCGCCGGGGAAGCTCATCTGGCCGGGGTGCTCCCCGAGGTGGTCGGCCCGGCGGGTGAACAGCAGGTGGTGCTCCCCGTCGCGTTCGATCACGGGCGCGAGGACGGCCGCGTCGTGTTCCTGATCGTCGATCTCGACCGGTCGGTGGGCCGCGATCGGATCGAAGTGCAGCGTCTGTTCCGGCATGCGATCACTCGAGCGCCGCTTCCAGCCGCCGTCGGTCGTCGGTCACGTCGACGGGCGCCCACGCGTCGACGTCGTAGCTGACGTCGATCAGGCGGTGGATCCGATCGTCGTCGCCCGCCTCGATCGCCGCGTCGGCCGCGCCGGCGAACCGCTCGCACACCGTCTCACCGAGCGCCTCGCGATCGGGTCGGCGCGGGTCGACGTCGAGGATGTGCGGGAGGTCCTCCGCGTGCTCCGGCAGGGTCGGAAACGCCGTCGGGCCGGCGATGAACAGCGACTCGGCGTCTCCGTCGGCGCCCTCGTCGGCTCGGTCGTACCGGACGAGGGCGAACGACGCGAGGGCGCTATCGATCGTCTCTGCGAGGGCCGCCTCGTCGACGGACCGCCCGTCGGCCCGGAACGCGGCCTCCGCGAGCGCGCGTTCGAGCTCCGCGCGGGTCAGTCCGCCGAAGAGGTCGACCACGCCGGCGAGTTCGTCGGCGGTGGCGTCCATAGGGGGCACAACGAGTGAGGCGCTGATAAAGACTTTGAGGACGCTCGGGGCGCCGGCGGGTCAATCGTCCGCGCTGGAGCCGACGCGGCCGCCGATCCACGGCCGGGCCGCGTCGCGAACGTCGCCCGGCGCGAGCGGCGCGTCGCGCCACGGCGGCAGCCGCCGATCGAGGCCCGGCGGCGCGATCGAATCGGCGTAGCGTTCCAGCTGGTCGCGCTCGCTCGCGCGATCGTACGCGAGGCCGTTGAACGCCGCGTCGGCGCCGTACCGGTCGAGCAGCCGATCGCCGACGGCGAGGTAGCGATCGGGCAGGGTTCCGTAGTCGGGGTCGACGCCGCGTTCTTCGACCACCCGCAGGAGTTCGGCGGCGACCTCGCGGCTCATCCCCTCGAGACCCGTCTCGCCGGCGACCGCGCGGTGGTCGTGCTCGTGGCGGCCGAGGTCGACCTGCGCGGTGCCCGCGACGCCCGCGTGGTCGAACGCGGCGCCGAGCGTCCCGACCTCGAGCCCCCACGTGCGGGGCGGTCGGAGGCGGCGGGCGAGGTCGGCGGTGGCGGCGAACTCGCCGGCGAGCGCGTAGCGAAAGGCGCCGAGATACTCGAGGATCGGAGCGTCGTGGCTCGCCGAAAGCGCCCGGATCAGGGGGTCGTAGAACAGGCGGAACAGCCGGCCGTAGAGTCGGCCGTCCTCGACGCGGGCGTAGTACCCCTTCGAGAACGAAAATCCCATCGTGAGCGGCGCAAGCAGGCGACGGACGTGTCCGGCCTCGTAGCTGCGGGCGTCGGCGTCGTGGACGACGACGTACTCGCCGGCGGCCGCGGCGGGTCCCAGCGCCAGCCAGACGTCGCGTCCCTTTCCGAAGCCGCCGGACAATCCCGCCGCTCGGAGCCGCTCCTCGACGGCGGGAGCGGTACACCACAGCACCTCGATCGGGAGCGCGAACGACTCCAGCCACTCGCGGAAGGGGCCGATCCGGTCCGGCGCGGCGCGGACGGGGACGATCACCGCGGCCGGATCGAGTCGCTCGAGTTCGGCAAGCACGCGCGCGGCGGCGGGGCTCTCGTGTTCGCGGTCGGTCATCGGGACGACGACGGCCGTCTCCCCGACGGCGCGCGCGATCGCGTCGTCAGCCGCGACCCCGCCGATCCCCGACCCGCCGAGGTCGTGGAGCGTCGCGATCCGCTCCTGGACGTACTCCATCGGTGGAGTGTTCGGCCGAACCGGTAAAACGGCCACGACTCCGGCGAATCGCGCTCGATCGTCAACCGGGGATCCGACGTAGCCGTTTCACGCCCGCACGGGCGTTTCGAGCAAAAGCGATCGGTATCGATCGCACGGACCGGCCGGTGAAGCCCTCGAAAAAGCACCGGTCTTTTTCTCCCCCACCTTCGTAGGACGGCAACATGAAATCTGTCCGGAAGGCGCTCCGCGAAGGCGAACTCGAGAAGGACACGTACGATCGACTCGTCTGTAGCGAGTGCGAGAAGCCTCTGAAGACCGAAAACAACCCGGACGAGATCAAGACGCTCCGAATCTGTCCGGACTGCGACGCGCGGTGGAAGGAGATCCGGTGAGCGAAGCGGGACGTCAGTCGATCGGTGTCGCGACCGCCTTCGCGTCGGCCGCGTCGGCTCGTCCGGCCGCGAGGGCCGCCTCGACGTGGGCGGGGCGGCTCGTTCCGCCCGGCGACGATCGGACGACGGCGATCGGACGCTGAACGGGCTCCCCGTCGGGACCGCCGTGCGGCTTCTTCGGGAATCCTTGTCGCGATCAGCACGGCGCCGCAATCGACGTCGCTCGTCCGTCGCGCCGCCGGACTCGCGGAAGGTGCCCGCTGAACAAGCCCTCGGACGCGTCGCGGTAGTCCCGGATCGCCGTGCGCGCCGGGTCCGCAAGGAACACGAGGCCCCACCGCTTTTGGCGGTCAGCGTGGCAGGTACTCGTCGTGAGCTACGCGGCCCTCCGCGATCGACTGACGGCATTTCGCAACGAGCCGAAGCGCGTCGCCGCGCTCCCGGACGGGAGCGTCGATCGCTGCTACCGGGTCTCGGGACCCGGCGGCGATCGATTCGAGACCCCCGAGGCGCTGGCACGGTACCTCCGGTCGGGCGACGGCGACACCGTTCCGATCGAGCCGATCGACGTCCGACCCGGCGGACAGGCGGTCAACGCGGCGAGCCAAGTCCACGCGCTCGGCGACGACGCCGCCCTCGTCGGTCACCTCGATCACCCCGTCTTCGCGACGCTCCCGTTCGAGACGCGCTCGATGGGCTCGCCCACGGAAATTCACGCGTTCGTCTTCGACGGCGAGGAACGGCTCTTTCCAGACCGATCGACGCAGGCGCCCGACTGGGATGTCGACGACCTGCGGGACGCCGTCGAGTGGGATCGCCTCGTCGACGCGGACGCGCTCTGCTGTGCGAACTGGGCGTCCTATCGCGGTCTCGTGGGGGTGTTCGATCGGCTCGCGGAGCGCCGTCCCGACGATCTCCCGGTCGTCGTCGATCCGGGCGCGATCGAACTCGTCGGGGACGCCGAACTCGAAACGCTGCTCGGCGCGCTGACCCGCGCGGACGCCGCCGCGGACGTCTACCTGAGCGTAGACCCGAACGAGTACGGGAGGGTCGCGAACGTCGTCGACGCCTCTGAGATGCCCACCGAACGCCGCGCCGCCGCGCTGCGATCGGAACTGGAGATCGCAGGGATCGTCTCCCACGGCGCCGACGAGGCGATCGCGGCAACCTGCGAGGGGACGGCGGCGGTCGAGATGCTCGAGATCGACGATCCGATGTTTACGATGGGAGCGGGGGACCGGTTCTCTGGCGCGCTCGCGTGCGCGCTGGCTCGCGACTGGCCGCGGGAGCACGCGCTCGCGCTCGGGAACGCCTGCGCCGCGTCGTTCGTCGCGACCGGCGAGACGGCGGCTCTCGACGCACTGGAGTCGCGACTCGCGGGTGCCGGGTAGCGTCCACCGACGTCGACTTCGGCGGGACGGTTCGCTTCGGACGACGTCAGGATCGTTCGCCCGCGAGCGCCGAGAAGAGTCGATCCTCGAACTCCGGCTTGCTGATCCCGTCGGACGGGCCGATCCCCTTCATGTGATCGACCGAGATCTGGCCGCCGCCCATGCGAGCGTGGCCCCCCGCGTTGGCCATCGGGATGTCCTTGACGGCGTGGCGAAGCGTCTCGCCCATGTGGACCCGATCGTCCCGCGATCGACCCGAGAGGTGGAGCGTGCCGTCGTTCTCGCCGTAGACGACGACCGCCGTGACGCCCTCCAGTTGGACGAGTTCGTCCGCGGCCTGCGGGATCGCGTCGACGTTGCCGATCTCGCCGACGTCGCAGATGGCGAACGGCCCCTCGATGCGCTTCTCGGTGATCGCCCTCGCCTTGATCCGCAACACGTCGTCGCTGACCTTCGGGTTGGCGATCCGATCGAGTAGGTCCTCGTCGATCCCCGGGTAGAGGAACGCGCAGGCGTCGAACTCGGCGCGTGAGCAGCCGTTCGTCAGGTGGTTCGTGTCCGACTGGATGCCGTACAGCAGGCCGGTCGCGAGTTCCGGCGGGATCGTCGGCTCGCTCTCGTCCTCGGCGGCCATCGTCGCCCCGATCTCGTCCAGATACTCGGCGATGATCGACGACGCCGCGCCGTAGTCGGTGCGGACGTCGGTGAACGCCGTGCCGGCGCCGTTACCCGGGTGGTGGTCGATCACCGCGATCGGTTCGATCGTCTGGGCGCCCGTAAACCCTCGCGCCGTGTTGTGATCCACCAGCACGACCGCGTCCGCCGCCAGGTCCGAACTCGATTCGACGCGTTCCGTGTCGAGATTGAGAACGGTCCGAAACGCGCGGTTCTCCTGGTGGCGGATCTCGCCGGGAAACTGCAGCGTCGTCTCGGTCCCGACCGTGTCGGCGATCGCGGCGACGCCCATCGCACACGACATGGCGTCCGGGTCGGGATTGGGGTGCATCAACACCGCCACGTCGTCGTGGGTCCCGAGGACGCGCTGGAGCCGAACACCGGGCGGCCGTCGAAACCACCGGACGACCCACCAGCCGCCGACGCCGAGGCCGACGACGACGAGGACCAGCAACGAAAGAACCAGCGGCTCCAGCGATTCCACCGCCTCGATTGCGGGTCCAATCGCCAGTACGTCCGCCCCGGAGGCGGCAGTTGACGAGACGCTCCGGGAAACCATACCGGACAATCAAAGTGAACCCCTAAGAAATTTCCCCATGCGGTTACGTTCAGGTCGAACTGATTGTGATCGGCAGATGACGGTCCGATCGAACGTCAGGAAACGGTCCGATCGGCGACGGGCGGCGGTCGGATCAGTCGGCTGTCGAGTCCGCTTCCCGGTCGACCGTCACGCGTCCCCGTAGGCCGCGATCGCAGCGCGGTACCCCTCGCGGAAGGTCGGGTGGGCAAACTCGTAGCCCAGATCCCGAAGCTTCTCGTTGGAGCAGCGCTTGCTCGTCAGGATCCGCCGGCGGGCGGCTTCCGAGAGGCCGTCGTCCTCGAGTCGCTCCGCCTTGGTCCGTTTCGGCGGCTGTTCCAGCTCACACTCGTCGGCTAACCAGTCCGCGAACGACCACTTCGAAACCGGTTCGTCGTCGACGACCTGAACGACCTCCCCGCGGGCGAGGTTCCGTTCGAGCAGGTACCGGACCGCGCCCGCGGCGTCGTCCCGATGGACCATGTTGAGATACCCCTCCGTGACCGGCCCCTCCAGGTACCGCTCGAGGCGGTACCGATCGGGGCCGTAGAGGCCCGCGTACCGGGCGACGGTGCCGTCGAACCCGTACTCCCGCGGGAGATCGAGGGCGATCCGTTCGGCCTGGGCGAGCACCGCGGTCTTGTCGGTGGTGGGATCGATCGGCGTCCCCTCGTCGACCCGGGCGCCGCCGTGGTCGCCGTGGACGCCCGTCGAGGAGGCGTAGATCAGTCGCTCCGGCGGCTCGTCGCGCTTCCCGAAGGTCTCGATCGCCGTCCGCAGTCCGTCGACGTACACCTCGCGAGCGGCGTCGGCGCCGCGGCCCCCGCTGCTGGCGGCGAAGACGATCGCGTCGACGGCCGGAACCGCCGCGAGGTCGTCGGGATCGGTGACGTCGGCCCGAATCCCCTCGAACCCCGCCGCCTCGATCGCGTCGAGCCCCTCGGCCGATCGGCGGACACCGATCGCCTCGTGGCCGCGATCGGCCAGTTGGCGGCCGAGTTCGAGCCCGACGTAGCCGCAGCCGAGAATTGCAACGTTCATACCGGCGTTCGGTGACGGAGCGCCATAGTCGCACTGCTCCCGGAACCGCCGTCGGACGGATCTTCCGTCCGCCCCCCGTGCGGGGTCGCCGCCGTCGATCAGAAGGTACTCAACCGCAGGGTCGAATCCCGTGACAGAAACGATGTCGCGATCGAACCGCGATGCGAGCGACGTGCGATGGGGGTGGTACTGTCCACGGTGCGATCGGAAGACGAGGATCCGGCGAGATCCGTCGACGGAGACGTTCCGGTGGGAGTGTCCGGACGAGACGTGTCCGGCCGTCGGCTTCGGCTTCATTTCGAGACGCCGCGCGCGGATCGCGCTCAGGGAGTATCGCGATCGCCAGGAGAACGTGTACCGGTAGCGTACGGGAACTCGACGCCCGACGCGTCGGGCTGCGAACCGATCGGTCCGACCGGCGCTCCGTCTACGGCGCGCCGTCCGCGATGACGTACTGAATGTGGACGAACTCGTCGAAGGTCATCGGCGCCCGCCGCTCGATCTTCTGTTGGATCTCCTTTGCCTCCGCGTCGAGGTCGACCCGGCTCTCGAGCGTGTCGACGTCGAGTACCGCGGTCGACATTCCCAACAGGAGGTGCTCGCAGGCCATGGTCACGATCGCGTCGGGATCGGGTTCGTCCTCCCCGAGCGCCTGGATCTCGGCGGCCTCTTCGATCGTGAGGGCGGGCGACGCGCCGTCGGTCAGCGACTCGAGCCGGTCTCGATCGACGCCCGTCTCGTCGGCGACGGGGTCGATCCCGCGCTCGTCGACGATCGATCGGAGGTCGTCGTCGTACTCCGCCCGGAGGTCCGCGGGCGAGTCCGGGACGGTCGTCCGTTGGTCGTAGAACATACGAGCACTGAGAGCGGGCACCGTCAAGTGAATTGTCATCGTCGACTCGCCGCCGATCGATCCGGCGGGTTCGACCGGGACCGCGCCGCGATCCGGAAATCCCAAACGTTCAACACGACGCCGACGTATTGGCTGCCATGAAAGTCGCTCTGATTGGTGTAGGACAGGCCGGTGGGAAGATCACCGAACGACTCGCGCGCTTCGACGCGGAGATGGGATTCGACGCCGTTCAGGGGGCGCTCGCGATCAACTCGGCCGAACAGGACCTCCAGTCGGTCGAGTTCGCCGAGACGCTCCTGATCGGCGCCGATCGCGTCAACGGCCACGGCGTCGGCGGCGACAACGAACTCGGCGCCGAGATCATGCAGTCGGACGTCCAGCAGGTCATGGACGCGCTCGACGGGCGCGTCACCTCCGCGGCCGAGGCCATCTTCGTGGTCGCCGGGCTCGGCGGCGGCACCGGCAGCGGCGGCGCGCCCGCGCTCGTCCACCACCTCCAGCGGGTCTACGACGTCCCCGTCTACGCCCTCGGCGTGCTGCCGGGGCGCAACGAGGGCGCCCTCTACCAGGCCAACGCCGGTCGCTCACTCAAAACGCTCTTCCGGGAGGCCGACGCGACGCTCCTGATCGACAACGACGCCTGGCACGAACAGGGTGAAAGCGTCGAGGGCGCGTTCGAGACTATCAACGGCAAGATCGCCCAGCGAGTGGGGCTGCTGTTCGCCTCGGGCGAGGCCGTCGAGGGAGTGGGAGAAAGCGTGGTCGATTCGAGCGAAGTCATCAACACGCTCCGATCGGGTGGTGTCGCAGCGCTCGGCTACGCCAGCGCGGTCGCCGCGGAGGAGAGCGCCGAGAACATCAATACGGTGATGACGGTCGCCCGTCAGGCGCTCCTGACGGGAACCAGCCTGCCCGACGCGACGGCGGCCGACTCGGCGCTGCTCGTCGTCGCCGGCGAACCCGAGCGAACCCCCCGCAAGGGCGTCGAACGCGCGCGCCGCTGGCTCGAAGACGAGACCGAGAGCATGCAGGTCCGGGGTGGCGACTTCCCGCTCGAGAGCGATCGGCTCGCCGCGCTCGTCCTCCTGGGCGGGGCCGAGCGATCCGATCGGATCGAGCGGTTCATGGAGCGAGCGCGGGAGGCGAACCGAAACCGGGGGCGAGACGAGGCGGGGTCCGACCCGGCGGCGAAACTCGTCGACGATCGACTCGAGGATCTGTTCTAGCTCCGGCCGTCCGCCAGCCGTTCTCGCGGCCGCCGTCGGGTCGTCGTGGATCCCGTCGCCGTCACCGTGCGGACCGTCGGACCGTTTACGGGCCCGAACCGTCGGAACAGCTTTTTGCCCTGGGTTCACTGTACCGCGATAATGACTCACAGGTGGACTGGTGGGATCGTCGAGACGGGTGCCGCGGACGGGCCGCCCGCGGTCGACGAGTGGCGCCCGGTCGCCGTTCCCGGGCGGCCCGCCGCGTTCGGCGACGAGTTCGACGGCGACCGGTCGATCGCCTACCGGACGACGGTTCCGGACCCGCGCGAACGCGACGCCGAGCGGGCGCTACTCGAACTCCGCGGGGCGTACGATCGAACGCGAGTGTGGGTTAACGGGACCGAGCTGGGCGAGCACGAGCCCTACTTCGTCCCCGCGCGGTTCGAATTCGATCCGGAACCCGAGAACGAGCTGGTCGTCGTCTGCGAACCGCCGTCGTCGCTTGCCGGCATCTACGGAACCGACGAGGTGCCGATCGAGACGGCGACGCCCGGCATCTGGTGGGGGGTCAACGTCGAATCCCGCCCCCGAACCTTCCTTCGGCGCGTCGACGCGACGCCGCGGTTGACCGACGGGACCGCCGCTATCGACGTCACCGTCGAGGTCGACGCCGGCGCGACGATCGACGACGCGGTCACGCTCTCGCTGCGGCCCGAGGGGTTCCGCGGCGGCGCCTCGATGGAGCGCGTTCCCGTCCGAGCCGACGCGGGAGCGCGGGTCGCGGTCTCGACGTCGATCGACGTTCCCGAACCGGCGCTGTGGTGGCCCCGCGGCTACGGCCCCCAGCCCCGCTACACCGTTCGCGCCAAACTCGGCGACGATACCCGCGAGGAGACCGTGGGATTCTGTCGCGTCGAGCGCGACGCGGACGGACTGCTGGTCAACGGCGAGCGCGTCCTGGCGCGCGGATTCACGCGACTCCCCGGCGGCGATCCGACGGCTGACGTCGAGCGAGCCGTCGACGCGAATGCGACAATCGTTCGCGCCCGCGCACACGTGCCGTCACCCGGCTTTTACGCGGCCTGCGACGAGGCCGGCGTGCTCGTCTGGCAGGACCTCCCCGCGACCGGGAGCGATATCGACGCCGAGCGCGCCACGGCGCTTACGACGGCGATCGCGAACGCGTACGGCCACCACCCGAGCCTCGCGATGTACGGCGCCCAGGACCAGCCGGTCGATCCGTTCTCCGATCCGCTCGGCGAGGGACTGCTGTCGAAACTCGCGCTGCGGTACCGCGCGTGGCGAACGGCCGTCGACGACGGCGCCGCGAGGGAGGTCGCCACGTCGTTCCCGGACGATCGCCCCGTCGTGGCCGTGACCGGCGCGCCGGGGACCGGCGCCGACGCCGCGCACCTCGCTCCCGGCTGGCAGTACCTCGCGGCCGCGGACGTCGACTGGCTCCTCGATACGTACCCCGCGCTCGGCGCGATCGTCGGCGGTTTCGGCGCCGGGTCCCTGACCGACGACGACGTCGATCGGGCGGCGGTTCCCGGCCTCGATCCGGCCGCGCTCGATCGGCGGGCCGCGACCGCCGCTGAGTCGCGCGACTACCAGGAACGAACGCTGAAAACCGTCGCCGAGGCGCTCCGCCGTCGCGGCTGCGGGGTCCTCGCCGCGGCGACCCTCCGCGATCCGGGCTCCGGGGGCGGCCCGGGCGTGCTGACGGCCGACGGCGATCCGAAGTCCGCCTACGACGCGATCAAACGGTCGTTCGAGCCGATTCAGGCCGTCCTCGACGCGCCGCCGACGCGCGGCGTCGTCGGCATCACCCTCTGTAACGACACCGTCGACGCACAGGAGGCCACGGTCGGCTGGCGCGCCGGCGACAGGGACGGCGAGACGACGGTCACCGTCGATCCGCTCGGGACGGCGCCGGCCGGCACGGCGCAGATTCCGATCGACGCCGGTCGAATCGATCTCGCAGTATCGCTGGCCGATCGGACGGTCCACAACCGGTACTCCTTATAAGGATACGAATCCCTTGGTACACCCCGGCACGGGGGAGACGACGGCCCTGCTAACGGTTTTCACGGGTTTCGGGACCGGTACATTTAAATTACAGGCGACAGTAGGTGGCAGTACCAGAACGCCACCGGGGCGCGTATCGCTCGACGATCGATGACAGGAAATCTTATTCACCGAGGTTTCGCAGGTCGTGAGCGATCGCTGTCGACGGCGAGCCGGACCGCGTCGGACGATCGCCCGATTAGTGGGCGACCGTCCACGCTATCGTCCGCTCGACGCCTCCCGGTGCGGGTATGGCACAGAGGTTTGACTAACACATGGTAGACGAATCGAAAAACATCGAACTGACAGAGGACGACCTCGAGAACAAATCGAAAGGACAGCTCATCAAGATGGCCGGTCAGCTGCGAGACCGGCGAAACGAGCTGAACCAGATGGCTTCCGAGCGGGCTTCCAAACGCGACGAGTTGAACGCGAAGACCCGCGAGAAGGTCGACGAGGCCCAAGAGCACCGCGAGAAGCGCGACGAGCTCAACGAGCAGGTCCAAGAACACAAGGAACAGCGCAACGAGCTCAACGCCGAGGCCAACGAGCTGTTCGACAAGGTCGAGAAGCTCAAGTCGGACATGGAGCTCGACGAGGGCAAGGACCTCGAAGAACTCGAGGAGGAGATCGAACAGCTCGAGTTCAAACAGCAGACCGAAGTCCTCTCCAGCGAGGAGGAAAAGGAGCTCATCGAGAAGATCGAGTCCAAGCGCGAGGAGTACGAGGAGCGCAAGCAGAAACTCGACCAGAATGAGGACTTAGAGGCGCTCGTCGAAGAAGCCGAGGAAGTCCGATCGGAAGCCTCCAAACACCACCAGAAGGTGACGGAGCTCGCGGACCAGGCCCAGGAGCACCACAACAAGATGATCGAGGCCTACCGCGAGGCCGACGACATCCGCGACGAGGCCGACGACATGCACGAGAACTTCGTCGAGGCCCAGGAGGCCGCCGACCAGCACCACGAGGACTTCGTGCGCGTCCAGAAGCGCCTGCGCGAACTGGACAAGAAAGAAGAGGAACAGCGCAAGTCCGCACGCGACAAGAAGAAAGAAGCGGCCAAAGAGGAGGCCGAGGAGATCTATCAGAAGTTCAAGGAAGGCGAAACCCTCGACACCGAGGACCTGATGAAACTCCAGAAGACGGGACTGCTCTAGGTCGATTCGTCCACCTGTGTCTTTGCGGTTTTCTCGACCGTCGTGAGCGACGGCGGTCCGCACTCGATTCCCCAGCCGTCCGCAGCTCGGTTCCGCTTTCGATTCGAGACTGGTAGCTGCGGCCGTCACCGCGCGGCGACGATCCGTCTACCGGCAGGAGCATCTCGCGGGTCGGCGCCGGCGAGTCGCGATCGTAGCGGCTGCCTACGGCGGTGTAGGCGGGAAGCCGCGAGCGCCGACCGGAGTTCCGGGCCGAGGCGACGGTGAGCGATCGACAGGCGAGGTCTCGACTCGATACCGAATCCGTCCCCCTCCGCGGCGAGTAGGCCCCGCTTACGCCGCCCTCGCGGGATCGCGAGCGTCCTTCGATCGGCGAGCGGGCAGTATCCCGGCCATAATAATTACCGCGGCCCCGCTTGGGTGGACCATGCACCGACAGCAGGACGACGCGGGCGTGTTCGTGCCCGGGATCGACGCCCCGAGCACCGCGGCCTGTCTGCGCTCGCTGCGTCCGCGCGGCGTCCGGACGATCGTCGGCTCCGAGCGGCCGACGACCCCGTCGGCCGCCTCCAGATACTGCGACGAGTTCGTCCGGGTTCCGGATCCTCGAACCGGGTTGACCGCGTACGGCGAGGCGCTGCTCTCGATCGCCGAGCGGGCCGACGTCCGGACGATCGTTCCCGTTCGAGAGGAGGACGTCTACGTTCTGTCGGCGAACAGGGAGGCCTTCGCCGACTCGGTCGCGACGCCGTGGCCGACGTTCGATCGCCTTCGCCGGGTCCAGGATCGGGTCGAACTCTTCGACGCGGCCGAGACGGCCGGCGTCGCGATTCCCGAGACCGCGCCGATGGACGCGTGGGACGACTGGGACCGCGAGACGATCGTCAAACCGCGGTACACCGTCGCCGCGCCGGCGTACCTCGGGCCGGAGGTCGACGGGGGCGATATCGGATCGACGACGTATCGGACGCCCGGCGTCGAACCCGACGTCGCGGACTGGATCAATCGGTACGGCCACGTGCCGCTCGTACAGGAACGGGTACCGGACTCGCGGGAGTACGGGTTCTTCGCGCTCTACGACGAGGGCGAGCCAGTCGCCACGTTCCAGCACTGCCAGCGCCGCGGCTGGACGTACGCCGGCGGGCCGAGCGCGTACCGGGAGTCCGTCTACGATCAGGACCTGGAGGACGCCGGCCGATCGCTGCTCGACGAACTCGACTGGCACGGCCTCGCGATGGTGGAGTTCCTGCGCGATCCCGACAGCGGCGTGTTCAAACTGATGGAGATCAACCCCCGGTTCTGGTCGTCGCTCCCGTTTTCCGTCCGCGTCGGCGCCGACTTCCCGTACTACTACTGGCGGATGGCGAGCGGCGACCCGATCGAGCCCGGCCCGACCTACGATGTCGGCGTCGGCGGTCACCTGCTCCGCGGCGAGGTGAGCTACCTCGCGAGCGTCGTCACCGACGACTACCCCCTCGTCGAGCGGCCGCCGCTCGCGGGCGCGCTCCGGGACGTTCTCGGGTCGCTCGTTCGCGAACCGCGGTTCGACTACGCCGTCGCCGACGATCCGCTCCCGTTCGTCCGGGACGGCGCGAACGTCGCCGGCGAATGGTGGACGAAGTACGTCCGCCCTCGGCTGGCCGGCGCCCGAACGGAGGGCGCGACAGGGCCGGAAGCGGGGACGGGGGCCGAAACAGACTCGATCGACGGCGGGCGAGATCCCGCCGATATCGATGTCGACGCGTCACAGTAGCCGATCGACCGGCCGCGTCGATCGCCGCCCGGCTCTCGGACCGTCAACACTTAGGAGGAACGCACCCCCAGCCACGGGTATGACTCGAGGTGTCTCCCGTGGTCAGTAGCGAAGGAATCGGCCGGCTGGCGATCGTGCTCGTCGGCGCCGCAGCGTTCGCCGCCATCGGTGTCGGCCTGTTCGTCCTCTTCCCGGAGACGCTGGCGGATCTGCTCGGCGTCCTCGCCGCGCTCGCCGTCGTCGCAGTCGGGCTCCGGTTTTCGAGTTCGATCGCCGACTCGGTGTTTCCGGGGTACGACGTCGCTGAAGTGGCCGTCGAGGGGCCGATCACGCGCGACGGCGGCGGCGGGCCGCTGCCGTCGAGCCCGCGGGCGACGCCGGCCGACGACGTCGTCGAACAGATCGACCGGGCGAACGAGGACGGCAACGCGCGGGCGCTGTTGCTGAAGCTCAACACGCCGGGCGGCGAGGTCGTCCCCAGCGACGACATCCGCCTCGCCGCCGAACGCTTCGACGGGCCGACGATCGCGTACACGAACGACGTCTGCGCCAGCGGCGGGTACTGGATCGCCAGCGGCTGCGACGAGCTCTGGGCCCGCGACGGAAGCATCGTCGGCTCGATCGGCGTCATCGGCTCGCGGGTGAACGCGAGCGATTTCGCCGACAAGGTGGGACTCTCCTATGAGCGGTTCGCCGCGGGCGAGTACAAGGACGCCGGCACCCCGCTGAAGGAACTCGAAGAGGACGAGCGCGCGTACCTCCAGGGGCTAATCGACGACTACTACGAGACGTTCGTCGAGCGGGTCAGCGACGGACGCGACCTCGACCCGGAATTCGTCCGCGATACCGAGGCCCGGATCTACCTCGGCGACGACGCGTACGAACTCGGCCTCGTCGATCACCTCGGTACCCGCCGCGAGATCGAGACCAAACTCGCCGATCGGCTGGACACCGACGAGGTCACCGTCGAGGAGTTCGAGCCCGAACGGCCGCTGATGGCTCGCGTCGGCGCGGGGGCTCGATCGATCGCCTACGCCTTCGGCGCAGGAATCGCCGGCGTCTGGTTCGGCGAGGGGCGCGATTCCGGATTTCGGCTGCGGAGCTGAACTGGCGCTCGAGCCGCCGTGAACGAGTAAGTGGTTTTATCGTCGCCCGGAATGCAACGGCTATCGTGACAACGCTGGTCGTCTGTCTCGATCGGACCGACGACGTGGGGCGAAAGACCGGCCTCCGATCGCCCGTCGTCGGCTGGGAGGCAGTTCGCGCGCTCGTGACCGACGTCGGCCTCGCGGATCCCGAAGATTCGGGCGTCAACGCCTTACTGGAGACGCTGCGCGTTGCCCAGGACCTTCGCGACGAAAACGAGGACGTCGTCGTCGCCGTCGTCTCGGGGGACCGAGAGTCGATGGTCTCCGCCGATCGGGCAGTCGCGCGCCAGCTCGACGATCTCATGGTGGAGCACGACCCCGGCTCCGCGGTCGTCGTGATCGACAGCGCGGAGGACGAGCGACTCGTGCCGATCGTCGAGAGCCGCGTGCAGGTGGACTCGGTCGATCGGGTGGTCGTCCGGCAAGCCCGCGACATCGAGTCGACCTACTATCTGCTCAAGCAGTTCCTCGCCGACGAGGAGCTTCGCCAGACGGTGCTCGTTCCCCTGGGGCTGACGCTGCTCGTGTTTCCGCTCCTTGCGATGCGGTTCAGCGCCGCGGAAGGGGCGGCCGCAATCACCACCGTCATCGGGCTCTTCCTGCTCTACAAGGGCTTCAGCGTCGACGAGATCATGACCGGCGTCGCCCACCAGGTGCGCGAGTCGCTGTACTCCGGGCAGGTCTCGGTGGTCACCTACGTCGTCGCCGCCGGCCTGACGCTGGTCGGGGTGTTCGCCGGCGCCCTCGGCGCGTCGGGGCTCGACGACCCGCAAGGCGTCCTGATCCCCGCGATGTGGTTCGCCTTCGACAGCGTGCCGTGGCTCGCGATGGCCGCCCTCACCGCCAGCGCCGGCCGGCTCCTCGACGAACTCATCGACGAGGAGCCGGTCAGGCGATCGTACCTCAATCTGCCGTTCATCGTCGTCGCCGTCGGACTGGTGATCCGGGGCTTTTCCGCGTACTTCCTCGAACAGCAGGACGTGATTGGTCCGATCGTCGTCCCGCACGTCGAATTCGGGCGACTCACCGTCGACAGGTTCGCCATGGCGGCCGGCGAGCGGCTGGCGCTGTACGTCGTCACCGCGATCGTCGTGAGCCTCGTCGGCACGCTCGTCGCCTCGCACTTCAGCCGAACCGTCGAGCGCGGCGACCGCGGTGAGCGCGTCGACGGTGGAGCCGCCGAATCCGAACTCACCGACGGCGGGCCGCAGACCGACGACGCGGCCGCTCCCGGAGACGTCTCACCCGCATCATATCCCGACTCCGAAGCGGAGTACGAGGCCGATCGATCGCAGGCGGACGATCGGCCGGACGACGATCGCTCCGAGTCGAAACCCGACGGAGAAACCGACGTCTATCGATCCGAATAACCGGTTCGTCGACGACTCGGCAGCCCTTTAGGGGCGTACGCCAAGCCCCTAGCATGAGCGAGACGGACGGCGCGTGGATCAGCCTCTTCTCCGGCGGCAAGGACTCCTCGTGGGCGCTCTATCGGGCGCTCGAGCGCGGACTAGACGTGCGACGACTGGTCACGGTCCACCCGACCGGCGACTCGTACATGTACCACGTCCCGGCGACGGAACTGGCGTCGCTGGCGGCCGAGAGCGTCGGCATTCCGCTGGTCGACGTCGAACCGGACGATTTCGACGCCGAGTCCGCGGTCGACGCCGGCGCGCAGGGCGACGTCGAACTCGAACCGCTCGAAGCCGCGCTCCGGAAGTTGGACGACGACCTTGAGGGTGGCATCGCCGGCGTCACCGCTGGTGCCATCGAGAGCAAGTACCAGACGAGCCGGATCGAAGGCATGTGCGATCGGCTCGGCTGCGACCTGTTCGCGCCGCTGTGGCGGGAAGATCCTCGGACCCTCGCCGACGCCATGCTCGACGCGGGCTTCGAGATACAAATCATCAGGGTCGCGGCCCGCGGCCTCGACGAGTCCTGGCTCGGTCGATCGCTCGATCGCGAGGCGATCGCCGACCTCGAGCGGCTCAACGAGGAGTACGGGGTCCACATCCTCGGGGAGGGCGGGGAGTTCGAAACCCTGGTGGTGGACGGACCGCACATGGACCGGGCGATCGAATTGGAGTACGAACCCGGATGGGAGGGGACCCGCGGGACGATCCGCATTACGGACGCGCAGTTGGCGTAGCCGGATCGCGGTCGAGTCCGTCGCTTGATCGACCCCGACGGGTTTCACACGACGGGTGAACCTCTTTGCGGATCGTCGGTGACACCACCGACGGGATGATCGACCACGATCGCGACCTGTTCATCCGGGAGCTTCGGGACCTCTACCACATCGAACGCGAACTCGAGGAGTTGCAGGCCGAGTTGGCCGAGTCCGCGACCGGCGAAGAAGTCGAGGAGTTCTACCTCGGACACGGCGAGACCACGACTGATCAGATCGGACGCCTCGAGACGCTGTTCGACGCGATCGAGGCCGAGATCGAACCCGGGACGATCGAGAATGCGGCGCTCGACGGCCTTCGGACGGAACGCGACGCGCTCGTCGCCGACATCGACGATCCGGTGCTCGGCGACCTCGTGGAGACGGAACTCGGGCGGGCGATCGAACGCCTCGAGATCACGAAAGTCGAGACGCTGCTCGAACTCGCCGATCGGATGGAGCTCCCGAACGAGGTGATCGAGCAACTGGAGACGACGAAGACGGAGATGGAGACCGGGCTCGAACGGGCGACGGAACTGACGGTGATCTAGCGGCGACGCCGGCTCAGGCGAGCCCGCTGGCCGCGAGTACCGCCTCGCGGTCGTCCGGGTCGGTGCACGTCCACCAAGCGAGCCGATCGACCTCCAGCGGGGTGTACGTCGTCCGGAGGGAGAGCCACTCGCAGGCGGCGATCGTTCGCAGCGGCGTCGCGTCAAGCACCGCCGCGTCGAGCGCCGTCGCGGGACGCGGCGCGGATTCGAGGTCCGCCGCGAGGAGGTCGAGAAAGGCTCGCACGGCCGGTGACGGGCAGACGGCCTCGACGCCGGCCAGCTGTCTGAGGTACTGGAAGCTCGCGGGCCCGACGCCGGAGATCGAGCCGATCGGATCCGCCTCGTAGCGGTACTGATCGGCCTCGGCCGCCCAGGCTCGCAGCGCGTCGAGGTCGTCGGACTCGGGCCGGTCGGCGAGGACGGCGGCGATCTCCAGCAGGACGCCCCGCTTTCGCTGGGCGCCGAGCGCGGCGACGAGCGCGTCGTCGTCGACATCGAGCGCGGCGAGATCGGCGAACGACGGCGCGCGGTCCGCGGCGACGAACGCCTCCCGGAAGCGCTCGACGGCCGGCTTGACGCCGCCGACGAATCGCTGACCGGTCGTCGACGCGGCGGCCTCCGCGACCAGCAACACCGGCTCGTCGCCCGTCCAGCGCTCGAACGATCGATACGCGGCGGCCAGCGATCGGACCGGCGTCCCGTCCCCGTACTCGTCGAGGACCGCCTGAACGGTGGTCATGTCGTTGGTACTCGTCGGCACATCTCACGGGAGACTAAAAACTGTATTGACCGGTTCCGCGTCGGGACCGATCGCGGCCCGGATCGATCGGAGCGCGGCCGCCGATTGCCGTCGGCGTCTCGAGGCGAGCTATCGGCGTCTCGACCGGGCCGTCCGCCGAGGCGAGGCCGTTTCCGGTTCAGAGCGAGCCGTTCGAATTCAGGGCGAGCCGTTCGTGATCGTCGTGTGTGCGCCGATGAGTGCGCTCGCGAGGTCCAGATCCTCCAGGTAGGTCCCCTCGTCGATGATCGAACGGCGAATGTCGGCGTTTCGGACCGTCGCCTCGGGGAAGATCACCGCGCGGTCGAGGTTCGTGTTCTCCAGGGTGACGTCCGCCATCACGTGGACGTTGTCGCCGACCGTCGCGTCCTCGAGGCTCGCGGATTCGGCGATCAGCGAGTCGCCGTCCAGGTGCCACGCGACGGCGTCGAGGTAGCTCTCGGGGGTGCCGATGTCGAACCAGGCGCCCTCGAACGTGTAGGCGTAGGTCGCCTCCCGGTTCTGGAGCCACTGGACGAACCAGCCGGGTTCGTCGGGATTGTTGCCCTCCTCGAGGTAGGTCGGCAGCAGGGAGAGCGATTCCCGTGGAAAGGCATAACAGGCGATCGAGACCAGCGTGCTCTTTGGGTTCTCGGGCTTTTCCTGGAAGTCGACGACCCGATCGCCCTCGAGATCGACGAGGCCGTACGATCTCGCCTTCTCCCGGGAGCCGACGTCGTAGGCGGCGAGCGTCGGCGCCTCCGTCGCCTCGAAGTAGTCGAGGAAGTCGGAGATGGCGAAGCTGATCAGGTTGTCGCCGGCGATCACCAGCAGCTCGTCGTCGACGTTCTCTCGATCGATCAATTGGGCGAGCGCGCCGACGACGCCGAACTTCTCGTTCTCTTCGCTCGTGTCCTCGACGGACAGTTTCGGCTTTTCGAACTCGCTGTCGGCGAGGTGAGCCTCGAAGTCGCTCGCGAACCGTTCGTTCGTGCTCACGTACACGTCGTCGATCCGCTCGTCGGCTTCGAGCTCGGCGAAGATACGATCGACGACGGTCGAGTCGCCGATCGGGAGGAACATCTTGGGTCGGTGTTTCGTGATCGGCCACATCCGCGTCGCGTATCCGCCGGCAAGGACCACGGCCTTCATGCTCATCGATTCATCAGCGGGGTGTAAGTCACTTACCCTTCTTTCAATTTCGCGTCGCCGACGGGGCAGAGGCCGAAGAGCTAACCGCATCAGCGAGGAACGGCTCCGTATGCGAGAGGCCGACCGAACGACCCGGCAGCGACTCGCCGACGCTCTCCGCGCCGAACCGGCAACGCCGAGCGAACTGGCCGCGCAGTTCGATCTGACGCCGAACGCGGTACTCGGCCACGTCGAGCACATCTCGCGCTCGCTCGATCGATCGGACGAACGGTTTCTCGTGGCGCCGCCGACCTGCCGGGACTGTGGCTTCGACGACTTCGACGACCTGCTGAACCTGCCCTCCCGGTGTCCCGGCTGCAAAAGCGAGGCCGTGACCGAACCGACGTTCACGATCGAGTGACCGTCGGTCTCGACGGCCATCCGCCGCGGTCTGCGGGGCCGTCTGAGCGGGATTCGACACTAATATTTAGCGTCGAGGCGAGAACTCGGTACGAAGCCCCAGCGGACGGACGTCCGCGACTCGGTCCCATCGGCGGTCGTGTCGGTCTCGTCTCCAGCATCCGGCCGTCTTCGTCCACGGGGAGTCCACAGAGGATACGAATGACTGCCACGTCCCATCCCGAGTCCGACTGTGTCGATTTCGTGTTGGCGGTCCTCGATTGGCTCGACGGCCGCGAGGTCTCGACCGGCACGGTCGACGAGGCGTTCTCACTCCTCGGCGAGCAGCGCCGCCGGCTGTTGCTCGATGTGATGGCGACCTACGGCGAGGAGCTGACGCTCCCCGACGTCGCCGAAGAGGTCGCCGTTCGAGAAACCGGGCGCAACGTGACCGACCTCTCCGCCGAAGAGGTCGCCGACGTCTACATCTCGCTGTACCACGACCACCTCCCGAGGCTGGTCGACACCGGGCTCCTCGCGTACGACCAGGAGCGCGACCTCGTCCGTCCCGCCGCCGTTCGCGACTTCTAGAATTCGACGTTCGAGGTCGACGTCCGATCGATCTCGTCCGTCTCGATCGGACCGGGGCCGACGAACTCGTAGCCGTCGTCGGTCAGGTACACGTCGCCGTCGTCGACGGTGATCTCGACCGCCGTCAGATACGCGCCCTCGCACGGCCCGAAGGTACACTCGCCGGACTCGCAGTCGAAGTAGGCGCCGTGGTTCGCACAGACGAGTTCCCCGTCTCGCATCGGCGCCCCCGAACCCTTGTCCAGTTTGATGTGAGTGAGGTGCCGACAGTAGTTCAACCAGCAGGCGACCTCGTCGGATCCGTCGTCTTCTCCGCGGGTCCTGACGAGGATCGCCTCCCGCTCGTCGCCCGTCTCGTCCGCGACGCGAACGCAAACCGTCGACTCCTCCGGAACGTCCGCCAGCGATGCGATCGGCTCTGCGGTCGCCATTACCCCGGATTTCGAATCCCCCGTGGTGAACGTTTCGATCCAGCGTACGCAGCTTCGAAACGTGCTCTCGGTTCCGAAACGAACGCGAACGCGTCGGCGTCGAGACGCGGTGACCGCCTGCGATCGTCTGACCACGTTTTATGACCGGGACCGTCCTAGAACGGCCGATGGACTCCCTCCTCATCTACGGCTCGTACGGCTACACCGGCCGGCTGGTCGCGCGCGAAGCCGTCTCGCGGGGAGGGGCGCCGGCGATCGCGGGCCGCGACGACGAGGCGGTGGTCCGGCAGGCCGACGACCTCGGCGTCGAGGGCCGGTCGTTCGACCTCGGATCGGCCGACCTCCCGGCCCGAATCGGCGAGTTCGACGCGGTCCTGAACTGCGCCGGCCCGTTCGCGGACACCGCCGTCCCGCTGGTAGACGCCTGCCTCGAAACCGGAACGGACTACCTCGACATCACCGGCGAGGTTCCCGTCTTCGAACGGCTCCGCCGGCGCGACGAGGCGGCCCGATCGGCGGGCGTCACGCTCCTGCCCGGCGTCGGCTTCGACGTCGTCCCCTCGGACTGTCTGGCCGCGTTCCTCCACGAGCACCTGCCGTCGGCGGACGAACTCGCGTTGGGCGTCGACGGCGCGCTCTCGTTCTCCCGCGGCACGGCGCGAACGCTCGTCGAGCAGTTCGGCCGCGGCATCGTTCGCCAGAACGGCCGCCTCGTCGAGGTCCCCGTCGCCTACCGATCGCGCGAGATCGACTTCGGCTCGGGTCCGAAACCCGCCGTCACGGTCCCCTGGCCGGACGTCGTTACGGCGGCGCACACGACCGGCATCGAAACCGTCGAGGTGTACGCCGCCGTTCCCGGCCGCGCGAAGCCGGTGCTGCCGATCGCCGACGCCCTCGGCTGGCTGGTCGAGCGCCGGCCGATCGAACGCCTCGTGAAGCGGGCGATCGACCGCGCTTTCGACGGACCGGACGGGCGGGAACTGGCGACCGGTACGGCCACTGTCTGGGGAGAGGTGCGCGAAACGGATACCGGTCGAACGGCCCGCGGCCGAGTCCGAACGCCCAACCCGTACTCGCTGACCGCGGAATCCGCGGTGAGCGCCGCCGAGCGCGTTCTCGCGGGTGACGCGCGGATTCGGGCGGGGTTCCAGACCCCGGCGAACGCCTTCGGTTCCGAATTCGTGCTGGATCTCGCCGGGACGAGTCGCGAACTCGTCGAGGTTCCCTCGGACGAGGATCGAACGAAACTGGAGCGATCGGTCGCCGAGGGCGGCGAGTGAAGCGACCGTACGGCGGACGTCCCGATCGCGATCGGCGGCGGAATCGGGCTCGCGATCGCGAAACGGGGGTCTCGTTCGACGACCGGGAATCGTGACGGGGCGCATTCGAGAACGCGAACGAGACGCGACCCGACCTACCGATAGCAGGAGTCCTCGACCCGTTCGTCGTACGCTCGCGACAACCGCCCGGTGACGGGGCCGCCGCCGACCGCGATATCGTCGATCGACGCGATCGGGCGGAGTTCCCAGGTCCGGTTCGTAAGAAACGCCTCGTCGGCCGCGAGTACGTCTTCGATCGCGTAGCTTCCCTCGGAGACCGGGACGTCCGCACCGCTCGCGAGTTCGCGGACGATCCCGCGGGTGATTCCGGGCAGGACGGGCCCCTCGATCGTCGGCGTGTAGAGCGTGCCGTCGCGGACGAACCAGACGTTGCTCGCGGCGCCCTCGGCCACGTTGCCCTCGAGATCGCACACGAGCGCCTCGTCCGCGTCGGTGCCTCGGAGTTCCGCCCGCGCGAGAATCCCATTCAGGTAGTTGTGGGTCTTGGCGGCGGCCGGGATCGCCTCGTCGGGGATTCTGCGGGTGTCGACGGTTCGGACGATCGCCGGCTCGTCCCAGACCCGCTCACCCTCGACGCCGCCGCGCGGGAGCGGTTTGACGGAGACGACGACCGTCGGATCGACCGCGGAGCGCGGGGTGAGTTTTCCCGGCTGGACGCCGCGCGTGATCGAGAGGCGGACGTACGCGTCCGCCAGGTCGTTCGCCGCGAGCGTCTCGTCGATCCGCCGCCGAAGATCGGCGGCCGAGAGGTCGTGATCGATCGAGAGCAACTCGCAGGTGGTTTCGAGGCGATCGACGTGGGCGTCCCACGCGAAGATCGTCCCGCCGTAGGCTCGGCAGGTCTCGAAGGCTGCGTCGCCGTAGCGAAAGCCCCGATCGTCGACGCGAACGGTCGCCTCGCTCGCGGGAACGAGATCGCCGTCGACGTGGTACAGGAGGTCGCGGGTATCGGTCATGGCTGTCGGTCAAAGGGGGGCGCTCCACCGGTCCCGCCCGATCGTTCGTCGGCGGCCAGGCGGCAGAAGTTCGCGATCATCCGCTTGCCGAGCGCGAGCGAGATGCCGTCCCCGCCGGCCGCCTCGTCGCGGGCCCGCGTGAGGATGCTCTCGGGGTGGAACTGCACGCCGACGTGGGGGTTCTCGCGGTGGCGAACCGCCATCAGGACGCCGCGGTCGTCGGTCGTCCGCGCCGTCTCCGCGAGCGACGCCGGCAGGTCGTCCCGATCGACCGCGAGCGAGTGGTACCGGCCGACCCGGAAATCCGCCGGGAGCCCCGCGAAGATCCCGTCGCCGTCGTGACTGACGACCGACGGCTTTCCGTGGACGACCTCGGGCGCATGGACGACCGGGGCGCCGTTGGCCGCACACAGCGCCTGATGGCCCAGACAGACTCCCAGGATCGGGTACTCGGTCTCGGCGAACAGCGGGATCGAGATCCCCGCCTCCTCGGGCGTTCCCGGTCCGGGCGAGACGACGATCCCCGTCGGATCGAGGTCGCGGACGCCGGCGAGATCGATCGCGTCGTTCCGACGGACGATCACCTCGTCGGCGACCTCGCCGACGTACTGGACGAGGTTGTACGCGAACGAGTCGTAGTTGTCGATCACCAGGATGCGGGCGTCAACGCTCCCACCCGTCTCGGATCCCGCCGCGACCTCACGCATCCGAATCACCGCCGCGTCCGTCGAGGGGAGTCGGTTCGTTCGTTCCATCGCCGCCGTTCGTCTCGTTGCTATCCGTCACATTGCCGTCCGTCTCGTCGCCGTCAGCTTCTAGCGCCATTCCGGCCCGCTCGCCCAGCGCCTCGTCGACCGCCGCGATCAGGGCGCGAGCTTTGGCCAGCGTCTCGTCGTACTCCCGATCGGGGTCGGAGTCGTGGACGATCCCGGCGCCGACCCGCAGGTGGTACTCGTCCGCGTGGCGGACGAGCGTGCGGATGACGATGTTCAGCGTGGCTCGACCGTCGAAGCCGAAGACGCCGACGCCGCCCGTGTAGGGGCCGCGACGGGTCGCTTCGAGTTCGTCGATGATCTCCATGGTTCTGGGTTTCGGCGCCCCCGTAATCGTCCCGCCGGGGAAGACGGCCGCGATCGCGTCCGCGAGCGTCTCGTCCGGGCGAAGTCGGCCGGTGACGTTCGAGACGAGGTGCATGACCTCGGAGTAGCGATCGATCCGACGGTACTCGTCGACCGCGACGGAGCCGAACTCGCAGACCTTTCCGAGGTCGTTCCGTTCGAGGTCGACCAGCATCGCGTGTTCGGCGCGCTCCTTCTCGTCGGTCCGGAGGTCGTCTTCCAGCGCCGCGTCCTCCTCGGACGTCGCGCCGCGTGGGCGAGTCCCCGCGATCGGTTCCGTTCGGACGAAGTCGCCGTCGCGCTCTCGCGGACGCCGTCCGCTCGCGGGTCGTTCCTCCCCGCTCGCTTCCTCGGGGCGCGAACGAGGTGAGCGCCCCGCACCGCTCGAGGACTTCGAGGAACCACGCTCCTCGTACTCCAGCAAGAGTTCAGGACTCGCGCTCACCAGGTCGGCCGATCGGAACTCGATCAGGCAGGAGTACGGCGCCGGGTTCACCCGCCGAAGGGCGTCGTATGCCTCGGCCGGGTGGACCGCGGCGGGTGCGGTCAATCGCTGTGAGATATTCGCCTGGAAGGTGTCGCCGTCGCGGATGTACGACTTCGCTCGCCGCACCCGATCGGCGAACGCCTCGCTCCCGCAGTCGCTCTCGAAGGTCGCTTCCGGCGTCGAGACGGACGGATCGCCGACGGTCGGGTCGCCCTCCAGCGCAGCCCGGGCGAGGTCGAGCGCGCGGTCGCAGCCCCGCTCGTAGGCGACGGCGATCGCGTCCTCGGTGATCGCGTTCCGGTCGACAGTGGCCGCCGCATCGCCGTCGCCCTCGGTCGCGTCGACCCGCGGACAGGCGGTGATCCGCAGCGTGACCTCGCCATCCGCCGGTTCCTTCCACGCCGCGAGCCGATCGAAGACGGCCGCCTCGAGCCGCGGCAGCCCGCGATCGTCGACCGCCGAATCGGGAAGCGCCTCGAGTTCGCGGGCGACGTCGTAGGAGAGCCAGCCGACCGCGCCGCAGGGGTACGGCACGTCACAGTCGCCGCGGGCGAGGCGATCGGTACCGAGCAGTCCCTCCAGCGCCGACAGCGTCGGGGAGTCACCATCCGTTCGAGGTACCGCGTCGGGGCCGACGGTGAGCCGATCGACCGGATCGACCCCGAAGTAGCCCCACCCGGGCTGCCCGCCGGTCGTCTCCAGGAAGACGCCGTCGTCGCCCGATCGCGCCCGTCGGTAGGCGAGAAACGGATCGGAGACCGTGGCCCGGACCTCGATCGGCACCCTGAACGGACGGCCGCCGCGCGCCGTCGACTCGTCCGTTTCGGCGCGTTCGAGGCGATCGCGAACGACGGTCCGAACGGCGTCCAGTGTGGTGACGACGCGCGGATCGCTCATGTGCCCGTAAAAGGAGCGTATCCCTAATCCTCTTGCGATTCCGAAGACGAGAAGCGAAACTCTAGAGCGAAGTCGAAGAGGGTTTCTCTCGCGGCCGGGCTACCTGACTTCGGCCCGATCGATCCAGCCCTGGATGCGCTTCTCGGAGATGTCGGTCTGCGATTCGAGCTCCTCGGCGTCGGCGGCCGCGAGGTCCGCGACGGTCTCGACGCCGGCGTCGGTCAGTCGATCGGCGTAGGCCGGGCCGATCCCCTTGATGACGTCGACCGGTTCGCTCGCGTCCTCGGTCTCGGGTTCGGGCTCGGCTTCAGGTTCGTCGGTCTCAGCTTCGTCGACCTCGGCTTCGGCTTTCGAATCCGTTTCCGCTTCGGCTTCGTCGACGAGGGCTTCGTCCTCGTCTTCCGCCGGTTCGGCTTCGTCTTTCGGCGCGCTCGGCGCCGGCGATTCGGACGCCTCGGACTCGGCGGCGGGCTGCTCGCCCGTCGGCGTCGAATCGCCGTCATCCGGCGTTTTCTCTTCGGTCGGAGCCGCGTCCGTCTCGCTCGGACCGGTCGCTTCGCCCGGTTCCGCCGCCTCGTCGGCGTCGGCCGAGTCGACGATCGATTCGGTCGATCCCGCGGTCGTCGTCTCGGCTGCCGGGGATTCCGACTCGTCGGATTCGGTGGTGCTCGGTTCGTCTCGCCCCGTCCGCTCCCGCTCGACGGTGACGCCGACGTCACGAGTGTCTCCCCGCTCCGAGCCCGAGTCGTCGAACCCCAACAGCGACTTCAGCTTTTGGAGGATTGCCATTATGTCGATATAGTCGACAACGACACTTAAATTCGGCTGATACCCGATCGTGACGCGGATCTGCCGAGCCGACCGGCGGTTACAGCCGGGATCGGAGCGCGTCGTTCATCGCGTCGATCGGCGCCGTTCGACCCGTCCAGCGTTCGAACGCCTCGACGCCCTGATACAGCAGCATCCACGCGCCGTCGACGGGCGTCGCGCCGATAGCTGCCGCGTCGCGCAGTAGTCGCGTCTCGAGGGGCCGGTAAACGGCGTCCATGACGGCGAGATCCGCGTGGAGCGCGTCCTTCGGGACCGGGGTGGCGTCCGCTTCCATTCCAACGCTGGTCGCGTTGATCAGCACGTCGGCCTCGTCGAGCAGGGCCGCGAGCGCGTCGAGACCGTGACCCGCCGCGCCCGGCACCTCGTCCGCGAGGTCGCGGGCCGTCGACTCGGTCCGGTTCGCGATCGCGACCGACGCGCCCGCGTCCGCGAGGCCGAACGAGATCGCCCGCCCGGCCCCGCCGGCGCCGACGACGACCGCGTCCGCGCCGTCGATCGCGAGGTCGTGATCCCGGAGCGCGCGCATGGCCCCGACGGCGTCCGTGTTGTGGCCCGTCGGGACGTCGCCGGAGAAGTCGATCGTGTTGACCGCGCCGATCCGGCTCGCCAGCTCGTCGGCCTCGACGAGGTCGAGGACGTCCCGCTTGAACGGGATCGTCACGTTCAGTCCCGCGATTCCGAGCGCTTTGGCGCCGTCGATCGCGCCCTCGATCGCGTCCCGATCGGGTTCGAAGGTGACGTACCGCGCGTCGATGTCGAGTTCGTCGTACGCCGCCTCGTGCATCGGTGGTGACAACGAGTGGCCGACCGGATTGCCGAGCAGCCCGTACACGTCCATCGCCATACGCTCACTCGCCGCGGCGGGAACATAACGGGTGTGGCTTTCGATCGAGGCTGCTAATTTTGGATTCGGTCCAATCCCGCTCGTGTCCAGCAGTTACGCTGGGTGATTCGGGCTCGCTGACAACACCACAAAAGCCCCACCCGTATCGGCTGGTCGGCGAGCCACCGCGGGTGGGACTGAAAGGGGCGGATCCGGTCGGCGAAGCCCGACACCTCAAGCACCGGAGCCGAGCGAAGCGAGGTCGTTCGAAACGCCGAGGGCGTTTCGTGATGACGAAAGACGGTTCGCGTCTTTCGAACCACGAGGAGCGAAGTGTGTGGTGCGCGAATCGACCGGATCAGGGGCTTTCGTAGTGATCTCAATCGCTTCGATCGCGTTCCCATTTGCGCCGATCAATACTTGCCGGCGTCGTTTCGGGGGTCTTATAGCCTACTCGTGAATACGACCGCTCATGCTCTCCGGGATGCCCCTCTCCATCCTCTTGCTCGCGGGCGGAATCGTTGCGCTTTACGGCGGGGCCGAGTTGCTCGTCGCCGGCGCTGGGCGGCTGGCTCTGGGAATCGGCCTCCGCGCGGCGACGGTCGGCGTGACGGTCGTCGCGTTCGCGACAACGGCACCGGAACTGTTCGTCGCGACGGTCGGCGCGCTGGACGTCTCGACGGACGTCGGTCTCGGCGCCGTCGTCGGTTCGAACATCGCGAACATCGGGCTGGTGTTGGGCACCGCTGCGATCATCAAACCGCTCTCCATCTCCGAGATCGTCATGCGACGGCACGTCCCCTTCATGGTCCTGGCGGCGATCCTGCTGATCGCGATGGGCGCGAACGGGACGATCGGCCGCCTCGAAGGCGCCGTGTTCCTCCTGGTGCTCGCCGGATTCACCGGCTACCTGCTCTACTACGTCAACGCTGATCCGGCGCCGATGGTCGACGCGCCCGACGCGGACGACGGGATCGCCGGTCGCGACGTCGCGCTCGTGATCGGCGGTCTCCTCGTGCTCGTCCTCGGCTCGCGGTGGCTCATCACCGGCGCGACGGACCTGCTGTCGTCGCTCGGCGTCTCCCAGCTGTTCATCGGGCTCACCGTGCTCGCGCTCGGCACCTCGCTCCCCGAACTCGCGGCCTCCGTCGTCGGCGCCCTCCGCGGCGAAACCGCCTTCGCCGTCGGGAACGTCGTCGGCTCGAACATCTACAACGTCCTCGCCGTGCTCGGCGTCGTCGCGCTGATCACCCCGATCGAAATCACCGCGAGCACGCTCCGGTTCGAACTGCCGATCATGATCGTCTTCACCGTCCTGCTGGTGGGGCTGATGGGGTACGGACGGCGGCTGACGCGCCTCGACGGAGTCGGACTGGTCGTCGGCTACGCGGCGTTCGTCTACCTGCTGCTACCTTGATCGTCTCCTCGCGTCCCCGATCGACCCCTGTCGAACGCGTCGGCCTCCCGTCGCCGAACACGGCTTCCTGCGTCCGTCAACGCCGGCGGCGCCGCGTCGATCACGGAGTCGCTTTCGACGGCGAAAAGTCGCGGCCGGGTGGTCGAGCCGCTAGGGGATCCGAGATTCGCGCAGCGGCCCGCCGCATTCCGGGCAGTTGGCTCGGTAGGTGTACGGATTAACGGTCGTCGAACACTCCCGACACTCGTACGCTCCCCGGTGGCTACGCATTCGACATCACGACGTATGGTATCACGGCACAACCAGATAAGCGTTGGCCTTCGCGCGATCGTCCGGGACGTCACATCGGAAGGGGAATCGCCGAACCCTCGCGTTCGGCGTCCTCACTCTCGGTCGCGAGGCGATCGAGTCGGGGCCCGAGGTGGTCCCGGACGAGCCGGACCAAGGCGTTCTCACTTCCGCTCCCGGTGATCGCGGTCGGCCGGAGCTCGCCGCCCGATCGATCGATCGTCACCAGCATGACGCCGTCGCGGTCGGCGAAGACCACACGACCGGGATCGACGCGCTCGATCGGGAGGTTGACCCAGTCGAACCTGGGTTCGCAGACGGTGATTCCGGAATGTGCGGTTCCGGCGAGTTCTCGGACCCGGGACGATCGCGATCCGACGTACACGTCGACGCCGCGCTCGACCGCGGCGGCCCAGCGATTGAGGCACCTGCGTTGGATCGACCCGGCGTCGGGAACGGTCACGAACAGTTCTGACTCGGCCTCGTCGGCGAGTTGGTACCCTCTCTGGAGGATGGGAGCCGGCCCCTCGAGCGTCCAACAGGCGTCCGCCTCGGGGGCGGCGGGATCGACGCCGGAATTCACCTGACTGCCGTCGGTATCGCGAGTTTCGACGCTCCACAGCGGCTCGATCGCCGACCCGATGGGACTCTCGAGCAGCCACTCCGCGTCGAACTGCACCGCGTCGGGCGCGATCGCCGCTGTCTCTCCGTCGAAGTCGACGACACCGACGTTCGCGAGCGCCGGCAGGTCCCGATGGACGAGCGCGGCCGCCAGGCCGGCCGAATCGGATTCGGCGACTTCGACGAGACGGACACCCCGGGCGCGAGCGACGGCCATCGTTGCGAGATCGTGGACGTGAACCGGTCCTCGCCGTCCGGCGAGAACGGCGATGATCCGACGACGACGCGCCGGACGGAGCGCCTCGAGCGTCCGATCGAGCAGTGGCTCGTCGCAGACCGATCCGGCCGGCCGTTCCAGCAGCGTTCGGACCCACTCCTGTTCGAGTATCGGGTGCGCCGCGAGGGCGACGGCATCGGCGACGCCGCGGTCCGCCCGAGGCGAATCGGCGGCAGCGTTCTCGCCGCTTGCTCGTTCCAGAACCCCTACCTCGACGAGTTTCGGCACGTCGACGTGAACGAGTTGCAGGTGCGATCGCCTGCACCGCTCGTCCGAGACGATCGGGCGGCCGCGTTCTCGCGCCGCGACCTCGGTTGCGAGCGTCGACAGCGACGCCGGCGTCGACTCGTCCCGATCGAGAAGGGCCGAGAGGAGATACCGACGGCTGGCTGAGGAGAGAACGTCGAACGCGACGGTCGTCGATTCTGCGGCGGTCAAACGAGCGGTCATTACACTGACGGAGACGACCGCCGCAGGAAAGGAGTATACCAGCGTGCTCTGGTAGTAGCCGGTGGTGCCGACGGCGAGGATCCGGTCGCTTCCGATCGAAATCGGCAGGCTGCGAGGCGGTCGGAGCAGACCGACGAAGACCGGAGCGGGATCGATCGCTGGGGTTCGGGCGGAATCAATCTCTGAGGGGCCGAGTACGACCGGACTCTGAGGATCCGATCGAAGCCGGCTTTCACCCTCGTCGCGGCCGCTACGGCGAATTCTCGAGGTGGGTGCCGACCAGTTTTCCGACGGCGACGCGGAGGTGCTGGTGGAACGTCTGGCGGGCGATTCCGAGTCGGTCGGCGATCTCGCCGGCGTCGCTGACCCGGGTCGGCCACTCGAAGTACCCCCCGTAGTAGGCCGCTTCGAGCGCGAGCCGCTGTTTTTCGGTCAGGTCCGGGTCGGCGGCTCCGGTGTCGTCGCCCACCTCGAGCGGCCGTTCGACGGTGCGCTTCGAGACGAGTTTCGTCTCGGGATAGACCGACCGGATCGCGTCGACCAGTTCGCGAATCTCCGTCTCCGGGCTGGCCTCGATCACTATGTTCGCGACGCCGTCGGAGACGACTTTCGTTCGAATCCGCGCGCCGTACTCCGTGAGAAAGGCGGCGATCGTCGAGCCGTGAACTTCGATCTCCCACCGGCTGTGCGCCGCGTCGAGCGGGCGCAGTTCGCCGACGTTCGAGTGGCTCGCCGCGACCTCGCGGAACCGGTCGGCGTCGACGTCCGAGGCGGTGAGATAGTAGACGAATACGTCGTCCGTCAGCGGGAGTACGTGGTCGATCGAGAGCCGGCAATCGCCCTCCCGGGAGAGCGCGACGCAGACGTCGCGCGGATCGCTCGATTCGAGTTCGAGTTCGACGACGGCATCGGCGTAGAGGAGTCGTCGAACTTCCATCGCGGCGATCGCGTGGCCGATCGTCGCGCCGAACTCGAGGAGGATCTCTTGCTCCCGTTCGGCGAACGCGTCCGGATCCGTCGCGTACAACCCCAGCACGCCGAGCGTCCGGGTCTCGGCGACGATCGGAACGGCGGCGATCGATCCGAAACCGTGCTCGCGCGCGACGGCCCGCCACTCCTCGATCGGATCCTCGTCGAGGTGTCGCCGAACCGCAACGGTTTCCCGTTCGACGGCCCGCACCGCGGGTCTCTCGGCCGACGACTGCGGCGGGAGCACGCCGGACGGCGGCGTCGCGTCGGCGCCGGCCCCGACGCGGGGTCCGAACCCGTCGGTCGGATCGTACGTTCCGATGACGGCCGAAACGAACGCGTCGTCGGCGGCGAAGGTGTCGACGATCCCCGTTTCGAGGTCCCGTCGGGTCTCGGCGCCGATGAGCGCGTCGTCGATCGATCTTATGACACCGTTGAGCCGATCGAGTCGCTCGCGCTCTCGCTCGCGCGCCCGCCGCTCGCTGACGTCGCGACCGACCCCGGTGAACCCGAGAACGGTTCCGTCCGGGGCGCTGATGGGTGCGCTGTTGAACTCGTAGGGGATCCGGGTGCCGTCGTTCGTCAGCAGGTCGGCCTCGAGGGAGCAGCGCCCGCCGTCGGCCAGGATCCGATCGGCCGCCGCCTCGATCCGGTCGCGGTCTTCCGGCGCGATGAACGCGAGCGGCCCCATCTCGGCGAGTTCGTCGGGATCGTAGCCGGTTACGGTGACGAACCGATCGTTCCACTGGAGCAGCTCCCGGTCGACGTCGAACGCGTAGATGATGTCCGGTTGGGCGTCCAGGACGCTTTCGACGAAGGCGTTCTCGGTCCGGAGATCCGCCTCCCGGGTGTACTCGTCCGTCACGTCGTGTGCGACGACCGCGTACCCGGTCAGCGTCCCCTCCTCGTCCCGAATCCTCGCGAGGACCTCCCACGACCGAAACTGCGTTCCGTCGCGCCGACGCCGCCACTCCTCCATCTCGATCCGTCCGGTCGACGCCGCCTCCGCCAGCAGCTGATCGGGACGGTCGGCTTCGCGCGCCGGTTCCGGGAAGAACCGCTCGTAGTGGGAGCCGACGACGTCCGATTCCGCGTACCCCGTGAGTCGGCTCGCCGCCTCGCTCCAGACCGCGACCCGCCCGGCGCGATCGAGGACGTAAACCGCACAGTGGGGAACCAACTCGACCAGTCGGCCGGTATCGAGGGGGAACGCCGTTCCGCTCGAGGACGCCCCGTCGCTCGTATCGTCGTCGGTCATCTTCGGTATCGAAGGATCCGTCAGTAACTCGTCCACAGGTAAAAGTCCGACCGACGTAGCAGCAGCCCCTTTATGTGTTGTGCTATCGTGGAACACGATAGTCCGCTACGCGCGACGATCGGAGACGGTCTCGATCGCGCGCCGATCGGCGGCGGCGATCGATCTGCCGGCCGGAAACCGGTTCCGTTAACGCCCTCCCGGGCGCGTCTCCGGTATGACCCTCGCCATCGTCGAAAGCCGGGCCGATCGCGCGTCGGTCCACATCTGCGATCGCCTCCGTGAACTCGCGGAGTGGGAGGAACGGCGGGACGAGACCCGACCCGACGGCGGCGGCGCCTACTACCGGACCGAGGGAGCCGAACTCCGATCGTTCGACGACCTCCACCTCGACCTGGAATCGCCCGCCGACGCGTTCGACTGCGATCCCGACCTGCTGGTGTTCGCCTCGCGCCACTCGGGGGATACGGGGCCGCTGCTGACTGGCCACTTCACCGGGAACGTCGGTCCCGCGGAGTTCGGCGGCGACGACAACGCCCTCGCGAAAGCGGCGCCGAACGCGCTGGTCGCGTTGCTCGAGGCCTTCGACGAGTACGCGCCCGAGGGGTACGACGTCGGCGTGGAGTGCACCCACCACGGCCCGACCGAGGTCGGGTGCCCCTCGCTGTTCGCCGAACTCGGGAGCGACGACGCGCAGTGGGACGACCCCGCGGGCGCCGAGGCCGTCGCCCGCGCCGTCCTCGACCTCCGCGGGGTCGACCCTCACCGATCCAGACAGGTTGTCGGCTTCGGCGGGAGCCACTACGCGCCCCGGTTCGAACGGATCGTGCGCGAGACGCCGTGGGCGGTGGGCCACGTCGCCGCCGACTGGAGCCTCGACGCGATGGGGCACCCGGAGAGCCACCGCGACGTTCTCGACGCGACGTTCACTGCCAGCGACGCCGACCTCACGGTCATCGAGGGCGATCGACCCGCCCTCGTCGAAACGATCGAGGACTTGGGCTACCGCGTCGTGAGCGAAACCTGGCTGCGCGAGGTCGGCGGCCGCTCGCTCGGCCTCGTGGACGCGATCGAAGCCGACCTCGGGACCGTCGCCGACGGGGTCCGGTTCGGCGATCGATCGATCGATTCCGAGGACGCGGTCGACGCCGGAGAAGGCGGCCGCGAGCGGTCGTTCGCCGTCGTCGACCTCCCGACCGAACTGGTCGACGCCGCGGAGGGGATCGATCCCGATCGGGTTCGATCGATCGTCGAAGACCGTGCGGTGGCGTTCGAGACCGAAAACGGCGGCAGCCGCGTCGGGTCGCGGGCGGCGATCCCTAACGAGCGCGATCGGAACGCGATCGTCGAGGCGCTTGCGGCCGTCCTCGAAGCGAAGTACGAGACCGTCCGCGTCGAGGACGACGCCGTCGTCGCCGAAGCGATCGGGTTCGATCCGGCCCTCGCGGCGGACGCCGGCGTCCCCGAGGGGCCGAAGTTCGGCGTGCTGGCCGCGGGCGAGTCGGTCACCGTCGACGGGAAACGGATCGATCCGGACGACGTTCACCGAGAACGGACGGACCGGTTTCCGCGGTGAGACGTTCCCGTCCCGCGACTGGTTCCGACTGAGACACTAACTCGAGCGTACCGGGGCCGGTCGCCGAGGACGAAACGTATTCGAATCGAGAGGCGTAATTCACCGTTACCGCGTCAGACAGACGTCTGACGTGTGGGGGAAAGGTAATTATGCTCCATCTTTTAGACTGGGCCAAGAATGGACTCCATCATCGACGACGCTATCGACGAGGCCGAGAACGGGGAGCCGGCCGACGCTCCCCAGGACGGCCACCCGGCCGACGCGACGTCCGCCGGCGGCCGAGAGTCGGGCACGATGACAGACGACGAACTGAAAGACGTCCTGCAGGACCTCCAGACCGACATCACGGTCGTCGGCTGCGGCGGCGCCGGCGGCAACACGATCAACCGGATGCACGAGGAGGGCATTCACGGGGCGAAACTGGTCGCCGCGAACACCGACGTCCAGCACTTAGTCGAGATCGAGGCCGACACCAAGATCTTGATGGGCGAGCAGAAGACCGGCGGTCGGGGCGCCGGATCGCTCCCCCAGGTCGGCGAGGAAGCCGCCCTCGAAAGCCAGCAGGACATCTACGACGCGATCGAGGGCTCCGACATGGTGTTCGTCACCGCGGGTCTGGGCGGCGGTACCGGAACGGGTTCGGCCCCCGTGGTCGCGAAGGCCGCCCGCGAGGCCGGCGCGCTGACGATTTCGATCGTCACCACTCCCTTCACCGCGGAGGGCGAGGTGCGCCGGACGAACGCCGAAGCCGGCCTCGAGCGCCTGCGCGACGTCTCGGATACGGTGATCGTCGTCCCGAACGACCGACTGCTCGATTCCGTCGGCAAACTGCCCGTCCGCCAGGCGTTCAAGGTCTCGGACGAGGTGCTGATGCGGTCGGTCAAGGGCATCACGGAACTCATCACGAAACCCGGCCTCGTCAACCTGGACTTCGCCGACGTTCGCACCGTCATGGAGCGTGGCGGCGTCGCGATGATCGGCCTCGGCGAGTCAGACTCCGAGGCCAAGGCCGAGGACTCGGTCAAGACCGCGCTCCGATCGCCGCTGCTCGACGTCGACATCTCCGGCGCGAGTTCCGCCCTGGTCAACGTCACCGGCGGCAACGACATGGCGATCGAGGAGGCCGAAGGCGTCGTCGAGGAGATCTACGACCGGATCGATCCGGACGCGCGCATCATCTGGGGGACCTCGATCGACGAGACCCTCGAGGGCAGCATGCGGACGATGATCGTCGTCACCGGCGTCGAATCGCCGCAGATCTACGGCCGTCCGGACGGCGAGGCCGTCCAGCCCGAGCCCCCGGCCCAGGGCGACGACATCGACTTCGTCGACTGATCCGCCGACCGGCCGCCGTCCCGCGACAGTCGACAGTCCATTCGCCTCCGGCCGTGGCTATCGTCGGATGCGTTCGACCGGTCGTCGGTCGCGTCGGTCCGCGACTCGCACGATCGATCAGCGGCGAGCGATCGCGACCGGCCGTTCTCGGCTCGTTCTGATTGCCGTTCACGCCGTGAACTCCGCTCATCGAGTGAGTACATGCCGACGTACCGCTACTATCAGTCCGATGCATTCACGTGTGATCCGTCGACCGTCCAGACGGCGGCTGCTCCGAGTCGCCGGAGTTGCGTCGGCGGGAATTCTCGCCGGCTGTCTCGACGGGGAGACGGCCGATGACGGCGACGCCGATAGCGGAGACGGAACCGACGAAGACGGGAACGATAGCGACAGCAGATCCGGCGACGGCGACGGAACCGACGATCCGATCGAGGCGACCTGGGAACCGTTCGAATTCGATCGCCCGGTCGCCTACACCTTCGACACCTATTCGGCCGACGACGGACCGGGAACGCTCGTCTGGGACGTGACCGGCGTCACCGACGACGGCGCGACGGTCACCCTGAGCTACGAGACGGCGGAGACGCAGTTCGAGACGACCGTCACCGGGACGAAAGACGACCTCCAGAGTCAGTTGCTCCTGACGCCCGCCGGTCCCTTCGTGCTCTCGACGCTGTTCTCGCCGACGATGGGCTACTACGAGGGACGGCACCTCTCGGTCGGCGAGGAGTGGTCGTACTCGTCGCCGGACGGGTCGATGCGATTCGAACTCACCGAGCGGCGCGCGTACGCGGGTGTCGACTGTTACGCTTCCGTGACGGAAGTCGACGAGGCGCTCGTCCACGAGGGTTGCTTCTCGCCGGCCCTCGAGTTAGCGCCGTACACCGTCTACTACGACGAGAACGGCGATCGAGCGTTCGAGATGACGCTGGTGTCCCTCGAGGACTGACGCGTCGGTCGCGGCGAAGCCCGCTCGGAACGACGGCGCCTTCAGACGACGCGGGTGGCGGCCGATCGGTAGTGCTCGAACACTCGCTCCCCCCAGGCGTAGGCCTCATCGTCGTCCGTATCGACGAAGACCGACAGGAATCCGACCTCGTCGTCGTAGCGGCCGATGCCGACCCGATCGTCGAACAGCGCCAGCCCGAACGGGAGGTCGTCGATCGCCCAGAGCGTGAGGTTCTCGCGATCGAACGCGTCCTCGGCCAGATCGGCGTACTCCGTCGCGAGCCGATCGATCACCGGCGTCTCGAACACGATTTCGACCGGCATCCCGTCGACGATTCGCTCGTGAACGTCCTCGACGTAGGTGGGCGCAACCGAGGTCGTGTCGATGCCGCGCAGCGAGTCGGTGTTTCCGAGCAGGTCGATAAACCGGTTCAGAGGACGGTACGGATCGTGGGAGTCGATCGTGGTGACGGTGGCGTCGGCGAAGACGTCGGGTTCGACCTCGACGGGAAGCGTCGCCGCAAAGAGGAGGTCGTAAAGCGGCGTCAACCGGCGCGCTTCGACGACGGCGGAGCGATAGCTTCGCACTGCTCGTCCCATTCGTTCACCGAGCGGCGTCAACGCGTACCCGCCGTCGGTCCGCGCGATCCAGTCGTTTTCGCGAAAGGACGTGAGGATGCGATGCGTCGTCGCCGGAGACACGTCGAGCGCCGACGCGAGTTCGGGCTTCTCGAGGGGATCGTTCGCTAAGACCGTGAAAACCTCGTGACGGCGGACCAGTTCCAGGAGATCGTCCTCGAGGTCGGTTCCGATCGGCTCCGGGTTCATTGGCCTCTCATTGGAAGTATCATCCAAGAATCTTTTCATAGGCTGAACGCGGTTCAGCGAGTGAGTATAGGTAATCTTGCTTCGATCGTCGAGTTATGCAACGTGGGTTCGGTGTGGGGATTGGAGTCGTACTGCTCGTCGTACTCGTCGGATCGCCAGCGGGCTGACGAACGCGACGTTCCACGTCGCCACGACGGCCGGACCCAACGTGATCGGCGGGGCGACGATCGGCGGCAACTTCTGGGCCGGCCCGGACGGGAACGGATTCGGCGAGGCGTGCACCGATCGCGGGGACGGCATCTGCGATTCGGCGTACGCGCTCGACGGCAGCCACGTCGATCATCTGCCGCTCGCAGCCCCCGCCACCGGAGACGCACCCGCCCACTTCGCGATCGGAATCGACGGAGCCAACAGTCCCGTGGTGGTCGGACAGCCGCTCGAGGTTACCGCAACCGTTCAGAACGCAGGTGACGAGAACGCGACCCAGACGATCGCCCTCGACCTGAACGGAACCGAGGTCGACAACCGAAGCGTGACGCTCCGGGGCGGAAACGCGACAACGATCACCCTCGGATACGTCCCCGGAGACGCGGATGCGGGCTCGCACACGGCGACGGTCTCCTCGGCCGACGAGAGCGCATCCGTCTCGATCGAGGTGACGGACGACAGTGGTGACGACGGAGACGACAAGGACGACGGATCGGGCGGCGGAACGCCGCGTCCGCCCGTAAACGACGATGACGACGATGATGGCGGAGACGACGGGAACGCATCCGACGGAGACGGCGATGAACCGGACGATCACGATACCGAAGACGGGACGGGCAACGATCCGGACACCGACGACGAATCGAACGCGGATTCGGATGATGGCACCGGCGATGGGACCGAAACCGGCGACGGAACCAACGAAGAGACGATCGACGACGGTTCGGACGAATCCGGTGACGACTCCGGGAGCAATGCGGACGACGCCAACGGCGACGAGATCCCCGGGTTCGGCCTGCTGATCGGAATCGCGGCCCTGCTGCTCGCGCTCGCCGTCCGAGTTCGATAACGTCAGCCGCGATCGGTTTCGGTCGAGCCGGGCCGATCGATCGCACCGCGCGAAGGCTCAGCAGATCGGCTTCGGGTCGAGGCCGAGGTCGTCGAGCGAGTCCGCGTACGCCGCGTACGCGGCGGCGATCACGTCCTCCGCGGCGGATACCGCATCGTCCCAGTTCTCGTCGTCGCAGACGCCTTCGAGAATCGCGGCCGCCCGATCGCCCTGGGCCGTCGTCTCGCTTCGCAGCTCGCGGAAACAGTCGGCGCGTCGCTCGTTCCCCTCGTTGACGAAGAAGTTCACCACCTGCAGGTGGGTCCGCTCGGCGACGAGCGCTCGACCGACGACGCCGCCGAGTCGCGCCTCGGTCGGTTCGAACGATCGAAGCCGATCGTGCATCTCGCCGCCGTCCGCGCCGTCACCGTCGTGCTCGCTGTCGAGCAGGTCGACCACCCGATCGTAGTGCTCGCGCTCCTGATCGCGAAACTCGGCGAATGCATCCCGCGCGTCCGGGTGTTCCTCGTCCGCGGCCCAGGCCTCGAAGGTCTCCACCGCCGCGCGCTCGCTGTCCGCGGCGATCCGCAGGACCCGATCGGCGGTCAGGTCCGCGCTCGTGAGCGCGACGAGGCGTTTCGAGGATCCGAGTCGCTCGAGTTCGACGGTCATCGAGTCCTCGATCGTCCGCTGGAGTTCGGCGCCGTCCATACCGGTACGACGGGCCGATCGGTGTTGAACGTTGGCGACGGGTACCGATCGTGCGAACGACGGCCGCGTCCGGTCGCGACTGCGGGGTATTCGTCGGGTCGAACGCGCTGTTCGTGGCGTTCGCGGCGGTGGTAGTACAGACACTCCACCGGGAACGCTCCGACGAGTATCGAGGACGAGCCGCGACGTTAACTGCGCCGAAGGCGTACCGATCGACATGACCGACCCCGCCGGACGATCGGCCGACGAACCGCACTCGATCGCTCCCGACGCGCTGGCGGAACGGATTCGATCGGGCGACCCGCTGACGCTGCTCGACGTTCGCAACCGCGACGAGTTCGAGCGGTGGCACATCACGGGCGACGGGATCGAGGCGGTCCAGGTTCCGCACACGAAATTTATCCAGGCGCAGGCGACCGGCGGCGTGACCGATCTCGTCGCCGATCTCGAGGACCCGATCGTCGCGGTCTGCGGCCGCGGGGAGGCGAGCGCACACGCCGTCGGACTCCTCCGGGATGCGGGGATCGACGCGAAGAACCTCGCCGGCGGAATGGACGCCTGGGCCGGCCTGTACGTCGCTCGCGAGCTCGCCGTCGACGCGCCCGCGACGGTGCGCCAGTACGATCGCCCCTCGAGCGGGTGTCTCGCCTACGCGATCGAAAGCGAGGGCGAGGCGGCGGTGATCGATCCGCTGCGGGCGTTCGCCGATCGCTACGTCGACGACCTTGAGGAGCGGGACGTAAAACTCCGCTACGCGATCGACACGCACGTCCACGCGGATCACGTCAGCGGCGTGCGAGCCCTCGAATCGCGAACCGGTGCGGAGGCGGTCGTTCCCGCAGGCACGCGCGATCGCGGCCTCGCGTTCGACGACGGAGTGGCGACGACCGCTCTCGAAGACGGCGACGAACTCCGCGTCGGCGATGCGACGCTGACCGCGGTGGCGACACCCGGTCACACGACGGAATCTATCTCGATCCGTCTAGACGGCGTCCTGTTCACCGGCGACACGCTCTTTCTGGAGGGCGTCGGCCGTCCGGACCTCGAACGCGGCGACGAGGGGGCGGACGCTGCCGCCCGACGATTGTACGAGAGCCTTCACGGACGGGTTCTGGAACTCCCCGACGGGACGACGATCGCGCCCGGACACTACGGCGACGCCGCCGATCCGCGATCGGACGGGACGTACGCCGCCCGATTGGGAGAGCTACACGATCGGCTCGGCGCGCTCTCGGCGTCCGAAGCGGCGTTCGTCGAGCGAACGACGAACGACCTGCCGCCGCGGCCGGCCAACCACGAGCGCATCGTCGCGGCGAACCTCGGGCGCGAAACCGTCGACGACGAGACGGCGTTCGAACTCGAACTGGGGCCGAACAACTGCGCGATCGCCGACTGACGGCGGAGCGATCGGCGACGGGCGACCGAGCGCGCGAACCGAGAATCAGTCGTCCGCAGCGGCCGCGTCGTTCGAACGACAGGCGTCGACGTCGCCCTCGATGCTCGGCGGGTACTTCCCGCGATCGAGTTTCAGGTCGGATTGGGGTCGCGCCATGCAGGTGAGTGCGTACGCCTCGGCTTCCGCCTCCGTGAGTCCGCGGGCCGCGGGCTGGGTGACCTCGCCCTCGACGATTTCGGCGGAACACGCCAGACACATCCCGACCCGGCAGGAGTACTCCTGGGCGATCCCCTCCTCGAGACACCGGCTGAGAATCGTCTCCTTGTCCGAGCAGGTGATGGTCTCCCCCGTCCCGACGAATTCGACGGTGTACTCTGTCATACCGCTCGCTACGAAAGACCCCACCAAAACTCTTTATTACAATTTTGTCGATACAGTCACGACAGATAGCAGGACAGCCTGGACGATCGTCGCCGCCGATCGGGCGATGCACGAATCGGCGATGGCTGCGAGTCGAGAGCGCGGTCAGTCGATCGACCGGAGCGGCGGATCGTGTTTTCAGCGTCGCGACACAACGACCATAAAACGTTTTCTTACCGCGGTGTGCACACTGCTGGTATGAGTACGCAGGAGCAGTCCGCCGCCGCCACGCCCGACCGGCACTCGCCAGACGTCGTCGTGGTCGGGGCCGGGACTGCGGGATGTTACGCCGCAGCGACCGTCGCACGAGAGGGGTACGACGTCGTCATCGTCGAGCGCAAGTCAGAGGAGGAGGCGGGCCACATCGCCTGCGGGGACGCGCTCAAGGGCGCCGACGCCTTCCCCGAGTCGATTCCCAAATCGCAGATCGAACCCGCGTTCACCAACACCGACGTCGACCACGGCCGGTTCGAGATTCCCCAGGAGGACACCGTCCTCGAGATCCCGGTCCCCGGCGAACTGGCGGTCATCGATCGGTGGGAGTACGGCCGGCGCATCATCGAGGGCGCGAAGGACGCCGGCGCCGAGCTGCACTACGACACCGTCGTCCAGAACGTCACCCAGGACGACGGTGGACGAGTAACCGGCGTCGAGGCGATCCACAAGGGGACGCCCCGGACCTACGAGGCTGATATCGTCGTCGACGCGGCCGGCTCGCTGTCGGTGCTCCAGGACAAGGTCGATTTCGCCGGCTCGACGTTCGACACGAACGTCAACTACACCCACTTCTGTTCGGCCTACCGCGAGATCGTTCACGTGGAAGAACCGGTCGAGTGGTCCGACGCGCTGGTGTTCAAGCCGACCGAGCGGGCCGCGGGCTACCTCTGGTACTTCCCGCGGACGGAGACCGAGATCAACGCCGGACTCGGCTTCCAAATGACCGAAGAACCGATGAAGCTCGTCGAGGACTTAAAGCGCGACCTCGAGAGCCGCGCCGAGTTCGACGGTGCCGAAGTCGAGGACAAACTCGGCGCGGCCCTTCCGACCCGCCGGCCCTACGACTCCGCGGTCCACCCCGGTTACATGGCCGTCGGGGACGCCGCCGGCCACGTCAACCCGACCACCGGCGGGGGAATCGCCGGTGCCGCCTACGCCGGCAAGTACGCCGCCGAGCAGGCGATCGAAGCCCTCGAATCGGGCGACGTCAGCGAGGCCACCCTCTGGCGATACAACGAGCGCGTGATGGACCACTTCGGCGCTCGCTACGCCGCGCTCGACATCTACAACATCCTCTCCACCGCGGTCGACGTCGACGATCTGATGGGACTGCTCGCCGCGATGCCCGGCGAGAAACTCGCCGAGGCCCTGTATTCGGGGAGTGCGAGCATCGGTCCGAAGCTCGCCGTCGAATCGCTCATGCAGAGTCGCGGCTACTGGGGGACGATCTGGACGCTGTTCAAGACGAAGCGCCGCGCCGACGAGCTCCTCGACCTCTACGAGAACTACCCCTCCCACCCGGGCGCCCTCGAGAACTGGCAGCGGCGCCGCGACGACCTGATGGAAGCCGTCTACGAGACGACCGGGGCCGATCCGAAGTATTAGAAACGAAGTTTTGCTCTGCGGGTGCGCCGAAGGCGCACCCTCGGCAAAAATTCGATTAAAAGCACTCCTCCTTCTGTTCCGAGCGCGAAGCGCTCTCCACATCAGTCGTCGGCCCGCTCGCTCGTTCCACTCGCTCGCGGTACGGCGCTCATGTGGACGCCTGCCCTTCCCCGGATCGCGCGCCCCTCACAGCGTTCGGGCCACGCTTTCGGCCGGATAACTCTCGTCTCTCTACGGGCGCTCAGACCACCGATCGAGATCAAAGATACCTTTCTCTGTTAGATATCCCACATCCCAGTCACTCGAGGCCGGAACGTACGAAGGGATGTTTCGCAAGGTGCCGCGATCGGTATCTCGCGATTCAAAGCGGTTTCAGAACCGCTCGACCGATTGTTGATCGGTGACCGACTGACTGAACAGTGATCTGGCGCCGATTCTCGACCTCGGTTTCAGGGCCGATCGCGACCGATCCGTTCGATCGCGCCGGTGAGCGTCTCGATGCCGTGGCCGATGCTCGCCTCGTCGACGTCGAACGTCGCGGTGTGGTGGCCGCCGGGGTGATCGGTGCCGACGCCGACGTAGCACGCCAGCCCGCCGTTTCGCTGCACCTCCTGCATCAGGTAGGTTGCGTCCTCGCTGCCGCCGAGGGCGTCGCGTTCGATGACGGTTTCGACCCCCGGCGTCTCGCCCGCCGCATCGGCGACGATCGAGACGAGGTCGTCGTCGCTTCTCGCGCTCGGGGCCTCCGCGCCGACTTCGATCTCGACCTCGCAGTCATGCATCTCGGCGGCGCTACGGAGGACGCGCTCGGCCTTCTCGGTCATGTACTCCATCAGGTCGGTCGTCTCGCCGCGGACCTCGATCTGCATGTACGCGTCCTCCGGGATGACGTTCGACGCGCTCCCGGCTTCGATGACGCCCGCGTTGACCCGCGTCGCGCCGTCGTTGTGACGGGGGATGCCGTAGAGGTTCTGGACTGCCGTCGCCATGGCCTGAGCCGCGTTGCGGCCCTGTTCGGGGTGGCCGCCCGCGTGGGCCGACTCGCCCGCGATCGTCGCGTCGAGGTGGCGAACGGCGAGGAAGCCGTCGATTCCAGCGACGATCTCGCCGGTCGGGTGGTCGAGGCCGACGTGGAGGGCCAGGAGGTAGTCCACGTCCGCGATGTGCTCGCTTTTCGCCATCGACTTCCCGCCGCCGATGACCTCCTCGGCGGGCTGGAAGAACACCTTCAGCGTCCCCGAAAAGTCGCCCCTCGCGATTCGCTCCAGGACGCCGATCCCGATCGTCGCGTGGGCGTCGTGGCCGCAGGCATGCATCGCCCCCTCGTGTTCGGATCGGAACCCTTCCGCCGCGGGGACGTGCTCGCGGTCGTCGCTCTCCGGACGCGGGAGGCCATCGATGTCGACCCGGAGGCCCACGGTCGGCCCCTCACCGCGCTCGAGGACCGCGACGGCGCCCGTCCGTCCGCCCTCGAGGTCGGCCAGGACGTCCTCGTCGACGCCCGCTTCACGGGCCCGGTCGTACCACGCCGCCAGTTCGGCGTCGTCCGGAACGCCCATCCGCTCGTCGGTGGCGATCGCGTCCGGCCCGACGTAGAGGGCGTCGAGGTCGAGGCGGGTTTCGAGTTCCTCGACGATCCGGGCGGTGGTGTAGAACTCCCGCCACGCGGGTTCCGGTTTCCGGTGCAGATCTCGGCGCAACGAAACGAGGTCGGCTGCGGTCATACCCGAAACGTGGATCGGCGCACCAATAAGTACTCACGTCTCTCTCGCCGGTGGACGGCGCCGCGATCGGTTCGGCGATCGCGATGCCGATAGCGCCGACGAGTGCCGAGAAAGCCGCGTCTAGTTCCCGCGACCGGCGCCGTGGATCTGTTCGACTTCGGCCTCGATGTGAACCGAGTCGGGAAAGTTCTGCTCCGCGATATTCCGGGCGAGGTTGTCGTGGCCGTGAATCTCGAGCACCCGCGTGAAGACGGTGTACTGCCACGAGGAGAACTGTCGTTCGTCGTCGCCGTGGAGCCGGGCGTATTGCGGTACCGACAGTTTTTCCGGCGGATGGGAGTGCGGTCCTTTCAGCGCGGCCCCCTTTCGCTCGGCGGTGGACTTGATGTCGTCGACGATCGCGTCGAGCGCGGCTCTGTCGCCGCTCTGGAGCGTAAGGCGGGTGACGAAGGTCATGGCTGTGTTGTGCAATCGTCCACGGTCAGCGCGTAAAAACCTGCTGAGATACGTCTACGCAGGACGAACAGTCCGATATTCTCTTAACGTCGCACCCGTTATTTCGGGTAATGGCAGTCGAAGCTACGAGCGCAGGCGCAATCCTCTTCCGCGACACGCGGGGCCGGCGCGAGTATCTTCTACTCAAGAGCCGCCCTGGAGACTGGGAATTCCCCAAGGGCGGTGTCGAAGGAGATGAAGAGCTACAACAGACGGCGATCCGCGAAGTAAAGGAAGAGGCAGGTATCGACCAGTTCCGACTCATCGACGGCTTCCGCGAGGACTACGACTACGTCTTCGAGGCGAACGGCAAGACGATCCACAAGACCGTTCACCTCTTCATCGCGAAATCCTACGAGGCGAGCGCGGAACTCTCGAACGAACACCGCGACCTCCAGTGGCGCGACTACAAGCAGGCGGTCAACACCGTCACCCAGGACGGGCCGCGGGAGATCTTAGAGGAGGCCCACGTGTTCCTCGATGACCTCGCGGAAGAAGAGGAGATCTAAGTCGATCACCGGCGGCGATCGACGGGGCGAGTAACGCGGCGCTCGACGCGCGGGCTGTCCGCGATCGGGGCGCCACGCTGGCGTCCCGTCCCCACCGCGGTCGATCCGCGCGTATAGTGCTCACTGAACGCAAAGGCAATTTTATAGATGCCGGGTACATCCGTGATGTACGAACCGCAATGATCGAAGACAGTATTCGGTATCCGGTGCAGGGGAGCTGGGCGAAGCGGATCGGGATCGGCGGCGTACTAGCCGTCCTCTCGATCTTTCTCCTGCCGGCGTTCCTCCTGGCCGGCTACAACGTTCGCGTGATGAGAGAATCGATCGCGGGGAGCGACACTCCGCCGAAGTTCGATCGGCTGGGAGACATGTTCGTCGACGGGCTCAAGGCGGCTGTCATCGGGATTGCCTACGCGATCGTTCCGACGGTCGTCTGGCTGGTGGCGGTATCAGGCCTCGTCAGACTCGGCAGCCTCGGCGGCGACGGAGCGGCCGCGGTGTCCGTGATCGGCGTCCTCCTCATGGTATTGCTGATGATCCCGCTCATGCTCCTGATCGGCTACCTCATCCCGGCGGCGATGGCGAACTTCGCGAAGGAGGACTCCATCGGCGCGGCGTTCGACTTCGGGACCCTCAAACCGGTGTACCTCGGGGGCGACTACGTGATCGCGGTGGTGGTCGCGGTGGGCGTATCGATCGCGCTCAACGTCGTGACGACGATCCTTAGCATCACGATCGTCGGTCTGGTCCTCGTTCCGTTCCTCTTGTTCTACGGCGCCATGGTTTCGTCCCGGCTGTACGCCGCCGGGTTCGCAAAGTCGCTGGACCATCCGTCGTCCGAGTCCGTCCCGTCGGCGCCCGCCGTACAGTAAGCCGATCGTCGATCGCGTAGCGTTTTTACCGGCCCGAACCAAGAGCGGACGTGATGGGGGACTCGTCCGAGTTCGGCTTCGAACTTCGTACCTGCCGGTGGGTCGAGCGAGAGTGGCCGACGGCCGCCGAGGATGATTCGGATTCGACGGCGATCGTCGTCGCCCGCCAACTCGGGACGAAGCGGCGGCGCTGGGACACGATCGTCGTCGAGTGCGATCGCGAGGCGCTCGAACGCCGCGCCCGATTCGGACCGGAACGACTCGACGGCGACCTCCTCCACGTCGTTCGCAACGCCCCCGCAGAGTGGGCGTTCTACCGCGACGCGCTGCCGCACCCCGGCTACCCGTGGCGGTACGTCCGCGAGGCGATCCATCAGGCTGACGACCGCGGCGTCGTCGAGACCCGCCGGAACGGTAACCGGATCGAGATCCGTCGCAAGTGGTCCTACCCCGACTGGGTCGATCGGATCGTCGCGATCGAGAACAAGCCCGACCTGGATAGGAGCGCCGCGCGGGCGCTGGGGAGCCAACTCGAGCACGACGTCGCGATGGCGCTGGCCGACGAGGTCTGGGTCGCCACCCGGCGAACGGACGAGCGCGTCGAGCCGATCCTGTTCGAAGACCTGCCGGTCGAAGCCGGCGTGCTCGCACTCGATCCTCGGGACCTCGACGCCGAGGTGGTCTGGCACCCCCGATCGCTCGCCGTCGACGATCCCGGAACTCGGATCCTCGAACGCCCGGCCGGGGGTGATCGAGACGGCTCCGCGGCCCGATTCGAGTACGTCGATCCGGACGAAAAGGCAGAGACGAGGCTCGAAATCGCCGAACGGACCTACGAACGCGGCTGGCGATCGTTCGTCGAGACGATGCGCCCGGACTGTCGTCACTTCGAGTTGCGTGCCCGCGCCGGGGAGCAGCTCGTCCCCCGCTGTTCGGTCAAGGATCGATCGCAGACGGCCGCGGAGTGTTCCGGTTCCTGCCCCGAGTTCGAACCCGAACCGCCCGCGTGGCGCACGCGCGGCTGGCCGATCGAGGGCGGGCCGGGAAAACGGTGCCGACGGCTGCTCGAGAACCGTCGTCGCCGACGGCGGCCCGGGTTGTAGGAGGGCAGCCGTGGACGACCCGCGCCCGTCAGGTGGAAACGTCGACGTCGAGTTCCTCGCGCGCCACCGCCAGCCGGAACGTCGGGACGGTCCGGTACTCGACCTCGACGACGCCCTTGCGCCGCAGACTCTGGAGGCCCGATCGGACGTCCTCGGCGTCGGGGTCGACGTCGTACTCGTCCCGGAGTTTGTGCAGGACCGAGACGACGCTCTCGGATTCCTCGTCGTGACCGGCTAGTACGGCGACGATCTGCGCGTGGAGTTCGGGGACGCGGATGCGTGAGGGGACGCCCTCGGCGTCGGGATCGCTCTCGATGCCGGGTTCGACGTCGACGAGGTCGGCCGCCTCGGCCGTCGCGCGGATCAGGCTGTTGTCGTCTCGGAAGTAGTAATCGCCGAGTTCGTTCTCGAGGTACTGGTGGACCTCGCTACCGCTGTCCATCTCCCACCGTTCCTGCAGTTCGGCGTTCTTCGTCGGTTGGAGCTCGACGACGTCCGCCAGCCGATCTTTGGCCTCCTCCGAGAGGGTCATCGTCGAATCGTATGCGGATGCGCTACTTTTGCGTTGCGTCCCGCCACCGTCGGCCTCGAGGAGTCACGCCGATTCGAAGACGAACAATCCGTTACCGGTAGCCACGATCACGACGCCTTCGGCGATCGCGAACGTGGACCCGGCGTGCCCCTCCAGGTCGTAGGCGTCGATCCGATCGCCGCTCGCGGCGTCGAACCGAAGCAGTCGGGCGTGACCCCGCGATCGGTCGCTCGGTTAGCCGCCGGATTTGCGTTTCGAATCGAAATGTCCTTCGGCCGGACAGTCGCCGCCGGTGACTGCGCGTTACAAGCCTGCGGAGGGCGAACGAAGGGTATGGCGAGCACAGTCAAACTCAACGAGATCAGCGAGCAATTCGGCGAACTCGAGTACCCGATCACCGCGGACGCGGCTGCGACGGAATTCGAGGACGTTACGCTCCTCCTCGCCGACGGAGAGCGAAACCTGGGAGCGCTGATCGCCCGCAGCAACAGTTCCCGGTTCGAGTCGGCCGACGACCTCGAGTCCGAACTGCACAACGTGTTACCCCGCGAGGCGGTCGGCGAACCGTATCAGTCGGAAGGCGAGGGCTAGGTGCCCTCGATCAAACGGGTTGCTTAAGTCGCTCGACCGCCGTAGCCCGGACAACGATGGAATTCTGCGACGAATGCGGCTCGATGATGAAAGCGGAGGACGGCCGCTGGCAGTGCGGGAGTTGCGGGTTCAGCAAGCCGAAAGGCGACGCCGCCCAGTACACGGTCACCGAAGGCCAGGAGGCAAGCGAGATAATCGAATCGTCGGAGGAGACGTCGCTGCCGGAAACCGACGCCCACTGCCCCGAGTGTGGCAACGATCGCGCCTACTGGTACATGCAACAGATCCGATCGGCCGACGAGTCCGAGACGCGCTTTTTCATCTGCACCAACTGCGAGTACAAGTGGCGCGAAGACGATAACTGAACGTCTCTGCGATTCTCGGCCAGCACCTCGATCCGAGAGCCGGTGGTCCGACGGGGCCGGTGGGGAGCCGCCGCGTCCGGCGACTCGTCGCGACGATCGGCGACGAACCGACCGGACGCCTCGCAGGTGCGAACGCGCGGAAAAGCGGGGAGAACGTGTCGCGTCGGAACGGCGGGTGCCTGCGCAGTTCCGGTGACACGATCGGTGGTAGGTGGCGTGCCGGCCGCGGCGGGGTGCCAGTGCCGCGTTCCGGCGCGCGGGGATAGGTGGCTGGTGAGACTCGGCGCAACCAACGTCCGGGGGGTACGCTGGTAGGTCACTGTCTCGAAGTGAGCCGTTCTCGAACGGCATCCGTTCGTTGCATTGCTGCCAGTAAAGCGGCATCGCCTAGATTATTTGGTATCGGCGCGCCGGCCCCCGTTATTCGTTTCGAGCGAGCGTCAAGTATCCAGTGTGTCCGACGGGTGCCGTCGACGGACGGGTGCCCCGATCGTCGACGTCCAGCTCCCGCTGGATCGTCTCCCGGGTCCGAACGTTCGCCAGTCCGACCTCGCGGGCGGTCTCGACGACCTCTCGAGTCGACTCGACGAACGGACTGTAGACCGCGACGAAGCCCCCGTCGACGAGCAGGTCTGACGCGCGGGCGACGATCGACGGCGCGTCCGCGGTGTCCAGGGTGAGCACGTCGAACGAGTCCGGGGACGACGCGAGGTCCTCGAGTTCGTCCGTGACGTCGCCCGTTCGCACCTCGATGTCGTCAGAAACGCCGCCGAGGGCCATGTTCTCGCGGGCGACCGCGGCGAAGTCGGGGTTTTGCTCGTAGGTCACGACCGACGCGCCGGCGCGGGCCATCGACGCCGCGAGGACGCCCGTTCCGGTGCCGGCGTCGAGCACTCGATCGCCGCGCGAGACGCCGGTCTCGCCGATCACCAGGCCGACGTCGCGGGGGACCATCGGCGCGCCCGTCCGCTCGAAGTGGTGAAACAGGTCGGGTCCGCGCAGCCGGCGCACGCGAAACTCGTCGCCGAGGTGGGTCTCGATCGTGTCGCCGGGTTCGACGTCCACCGGCACCTCCAGAACGCCGAGGTCGGTCCCCATCTCCTCGCCCGGTTCGACGAGAAACTCGCGATCGCCGCGAACGAGGAGCACGGGGTCGCTCACGTCCGTCACTCGAGCGATTCGACCGCGGCGGCGAGGTCGCCGTCGTTCGCCTCGAGCGCCTCGCGGGCCTCGTCCTCGCTGACGCCGGTCCGCGCGGCGACGAGTTCGACGTCGTCGTCCGGAATCTCCGATCCCGCGTCGGCGCCAGCGCCGGCGTCCGCACCGGCATCACCGCCGGCACCGGCCGCGCCGGATTCGACCTTCTCGGGCGAGCCGATGACCTGGTAGGTCTCCTGGCCGCGGGCGTCCATCTTCGTGACGTCGGCGTCGCTGAAGACGAGGTCGTACTCCTCGGTCCGGATGATGACCTCCTCGGCGTCGATCTCGTCGACGTCGATCCCCATCTGCTTCATCATCTGTTCCATCTTGCGCGGATTGAGTCCGCCGCCTCCTCCAAACATACCCGACACGTCGGCACCCGCAACCTTTTACCTTGTCGTTCCTTCGAACGAGTTCGCGCCAGCGCCGACGAAAACGTGCCGGTCGCGACGGACGCGAGCACTAATTAGCGGTTCACACGAAAAGGTCCCGCAACGCCCGTATATCGGTTCCCGTAACTGAAACGGTCTTTCAGCGATTAGCGATCGCCCTTCGCGGGCGCGCCCTCGCGCACGTTCACCGCCATCCCGGTGTTGAAGTCCGCGATCGAGTCAGCGTCGAGTTCCGCGCGGCCGACGGCGAGCAACTCACCGCGCTCGTGAGTGACGAGTACCTCGTCGCCCGGGCGGATCTCGGGGCCGGCGTCGACGACGAACTTCGCGAAGACGTTCTTGCCGTCGCGGACGAAGGGGTCGCTCTCGTCGTCGACGACGACGCGGTACGCCGGGAGGTCGAGGGCCGCGTCCAGTCGAAAACCGCCCTCGAGCCCGAGGGTAAACCGGCCGTCGACGCCGAAGGAGACGAGTCGCCCGTCCTCGCAGTGGACCTGTTGGGGCCGCCCCGAAGTCGTCCGCTTGACCGTCAGCGACTCCTCGCGCGGAAACAGTGCCTCGCCCGCACCCGCGCCGAACTGGTAGTCCGCGATCGTCCGAAGCTGGTCTACCCCCGCGCTCCCGTCGGCAGGATCCGTCATCGATCGTCGTTCGACGCGGGCGCTCGAAAGCCCTTCGACCTCGCCGCGACCGCGATCGGTCGATCCGCGTTCGATCGAACGTGTCGACGTACGATATAGACTGACTGTCGTCACGAACGATATATATAGCACGAGGCAGTATTCGGCCCCTGAGATGGACCTCACGCAGATCGCCCTCGGCGTGGCCCTGCTGGTCGTAAGCACGCTCACGTTCGTCGGGCCGTCCGTCCTCGAGTCGCACGCGCTCGTCTACGCGCTGACGGGGGCGACGTTGCTGATCGGCGCGGGTGCGCTGGTCGTTTGTTTCGCGACCGATCAACGCGAGTAGGCGGATCGAGCGCCGGCCTGCGGGCGGCGCGCTCAGAGCAGGAACGTTTCGGGACGCTCGCCGAGATCGAGGAACGACTCGGCCTCCGCGATCAGTTCCTCCGCGGTGGAGGATTTGAACGCCATCACTTCGATGCGGACGCCCTCGTGGCGAAGGTGCGAGCAGAGCCGCGAGAAGTCGCCGTCGCCGGTACAGAGGACGATCGTATCGACGTGGTTGGCGAGCGTCACCGCGTCGAGGCTCATGCCGACGTCCCAGTCGGCCTTCTTCGAGCCGTCGGCGAACGTCTTGATGTCCTTGATCTTCGTCTCGAAGCCGATGTCGACGAGCGCGTCGAAGAAGCTCTCCTCTTCCGGCGCGTCCGCCCGGATGACGTAGGCGATCGCACGCGTGAGCTGGCGGTCCTGGACGGCCTTCTCGAGCAGCGCGGAGTAGTCGATGTTGCGGCTGTGAAGGCTCTGTGCCGTATGGTAGAGGTTTTGGGCGTCGACGAGCACGGCGACGCGCTGGCCTGGGTGAATCTCGGTCACGTGCTAGGGTGTTGGAGTCGACCGTAAAAAATCGCGCCGGTCCGCCGATCGACCGTGACCGCGGGGATCCTCGTCGACAGTCGAGTCGCGGAACCGATCGTCGCCCGGGCGGCCGTCGCCGGTCAGCCCCGGAGCTTCTGGATTCGCTTTTCGGTCGGCGGGTGAGTCGCGAACAACTGCGCCAGGACACTCTTGTTCGAGTTGAAGATGCAAAGGGCGCTCACGCTATCGTCGACGACGGACTCGCGCCCTTCGGCGCCCCTGGAGATCTTTTCGAGGGCGCGCGCGAGCGGGTCGCCGCTGCCGATGGCCTGGCGTGCGTCGTCGTCGGCGACGTACTCGCGGTACCGCGAGATGGCGAGCACGAACACCATCACGAGCATCTGCGCGAGGTTCGAGAGGACCATGCCGACGATGATGCTGCCGAAGCCGCGCTCGTTGCTCATGATGTACACCATGTACGCGACCCAGCCGACCATCATCGCAATCGAACTGCCGACGACCATCGCGAGGACGTCGCGGTTCTTGATGTGGGCGAGTTCGTGCGCGACGACCCCTTCCAGTTCGTCCCGCTGGAGGTGGCGGATGAGTTCCGTCGACACCACGACGACGCCGTTGCCCTTCCGGCCGGTCGCGAAGGCGTTCGGAACGCCCATGTCCATGACCAGGAGCTTCGGCTTCTCGATGCCCATGTCCCGGCTCAGGGACTCGGTCATCCGGTGGATGGCGGCGTACTGACCCTCCTCGGGCATCGGTTCGGCCCGCCTGGTCGCGGACCAGACCCCGATCTTGTACTGGATCACGGGGAGGACGAGCAGGCCGAGCAGAACCAGCGGCCACGCTCCGGGACCCAACACCGCCAGCCCGAACGCGCCGACGAGCATGTAGAACGCGAACAGGATCGATCCGACGATCGCCATCCGCACTTTCAGTCCGAAGTCAGTCATACGAGACGGTAAGTAACGAAATGGGATAAATTACGCGAAACTGTATGTCGGATGGCATCACGCCGGTCGTTGACCGAAGACACAACCACTAAGTCGGTTCGTTTCCGTCTGTCGAGTATGCGCCGCGTCGCTCACCCGACGATCGACCCCGCCGTGAGCGGCGCCGCCCTTCGCTTTTCGAAACGCAAACGCGCGTGAATGCGCTCGCGGCGGGAGTGGCACCCCCGTCCCGGGCGCGGCCCGGATACGCGCGATCGATCAATAACTACTACCCGACCGCTGACCCATACACATCCAACCGATCACGAGGATTCGACACGCATGAGTTCAGATATCGACCTTTCGGGCGTCTTTCCGGCGATGTGCACGCCCTTCGACGAGGACGAACGGATCGACTTCGAAACGCTGCAAACCGACGCCCAACGGCTCGAAACCGCGGGCGTCGACGGACTCGTTCCCGTCGGCTCCACCGGGGAATCGGCCACGCTGACCCACGACGAACACGTCCAGGTCGTCGAGGCCGTCATCGAGGCCGTCGACGACGTGCCCGTCATCGCGGGCACCGGTTCGAACAACACCCGCGAGGCGCTGGAGCTGTCCGAGCGCGCCGCCGACGCCGGCGCCGACGGTCTCCTGTTGATCTCGCCGTACTACAACAAGCCCGAACAGCGCGGCCTGATCGAGCACTACCGGACGATCGCCGACGCCGTCCACCTGCCCCAGATCGTTTACAACGTCCCCTCCCGGACGGGCCGCAACATCGAACCCGACACCGCGATCGAACTCGCGAGTCACGAGAACATCGTCGGTTTCAAGGCCGCGAGCGGCGACCTCGGTCAGATCGGCGAGATCACCGAGCGAACGCTCGACAAGGACTTTGCGGTCCTGTCGGGCGACGACGCGCTCACCCTGCCGATCGTCTCGGTCGGCGGCACGGGGACGATCAGCGTCGCCGCGAACGTCGAACCCGAGCGCACGTGCGCGATGGTCGGCGCGGCGCTCGACGGCCACTACGAGCAGGCCCGCGAACTCCACCACGAACTCGGCCCCCTGTTCAGGGAACTGTTCGTCGAGACCAACCCCATCCCGGTCAAGGAAGCCATGCAGATACGCGGCTACGGCCCCGCCCGCCTGCGCCCGCCGCTCACCCGCCTCGCCGACGAGTACCGGGAGGGCCTCGAACGCGTCCTCGCGGACCTCGAAGACGAGTCCGTGACCGTCGCGAGCGCCGACGCGGGAGGCGATCGATGACGGTCCGGCTCGGCGTCACCGGCGCGACGGGCCGGATGGGACGGGAAGTGATCGCCGCGGCGGCCGATCACGAGGACTGCGAGGTCGTCTTCGCCGTCAACCGCGATCCGGGCGACGAGACCGTCGACGGCGTAGCCGTCGAGCCGGCATCCGAGTTCGACTCGCTGCTGGTCGATCGGGAACCGACGGTCGTCGTCGACTTCACCGGCCCCGACTCCGCCGTCGACTACGCTCTATCGTGCGCCGACGCGGGCGTCGCGTTCGTCACGGGGACGACCGGGTTCGACGAGGACCAACGCGGGGCGATCGACGCCGCGGGCGACGAGATCCCCGTCCTCCGCGCGCCGAACTTCGCCCGCGGGGTGCAGGCCCTGTTGAACGTCGTCGGCGAAGCGGTGCGGAGCCTACCGGGCTACGACGTGGAACTCGTCGAAACGCACCACAATGCGAAGCGCGACGCGCCGAGCGGCACCGCGAATCGGCTGCTTGAGGAGATCGAAGCCAACGGCGACTTCAGCGGCCGAACCCACGGCCGCGAGGGTGACGATCCGCGCGACGGTGCCGAGATCGGCGTCCACGCGCTCCGCGCCGGGAACGTTACGGGCGAACACGAGATCGTCCTCGCGGGCAATCACGAGGAGGTCCGGCTCACCCACCGCGCCGAGGACCGGGGCGTCTTCGCCGCCGGCGCGGTCGACGCGGCGGTCTGGATCGCAGGACGGAAGGCGAGGCGTTACGAGTTTTCGGACGTGATCAGCGAATGAGTGCACTACAGGACGAAATCGAACAACTGTGGACACAGTATAACGACGGCGAAGTCGGCGCTGACTCGGCCGGCGAGGACGAGTACGCGACGCTCGAGGCGTTCCTCGACGCGCTCGAGGCCGGCGAGATCCGCGCCGCCGAGAAGCGCACTGACGCGTGGGAGGCCAACGAGTGGGTCAAGCAGGGCATCCTGCTCAACTTCGGCCTCCGATCGATCGGTCAGTACGAACACGGTGGCGTCACCTACAACGACGTCCTCCCGCTGGCGGATACGAGCGGCTACGGCGATCGGAGCAGCCGCAACACGCCGGACGGTACGGTCGTCCGCCAGGGCGCGCACGTCGGCTCGAACTGCATCCTGATGAGCCCAGCGTTCGTCAACATCGGCGCCTACGTCGGCGACGGCACGCTCGTCGACTCCTGTGACACGGTCGGCTCCTGCGCCCAGATCGGCGAAAACGTCAAGCTGGGGGCGAACACGCTGATCGGCGGCGTCCTCGAACCCGTCGAAAACGCGCCGGTCATCGTCGAAGACGACGTCTCGCTCGGCGCCGGCTGCCGCGTCACCAGCGGCTTCGTCGTCGGGGAGAACAGCGTCGTCGGCGAGAACACCCTGCTGACGCCGCGAATCCCCGTTTACGACCTCGTCGAGGATGAAGTACTGTACGGTGAGCTTCCGGCCGATCGGCGCGCGTTTACCCGCTTCGTCGAGTCCTCGATCAGCGGCCACGACCTCTTCGACGGTGGCGCGTACAAGCCTGCCGTCGTCGCGACCGACCTCGAAACGGAGACGCTCGAAGCGACGGAACGCGAGGAGGTGCTGAGAGAGTGAGTGAGTCCGCGGACGGCGAGAGATCGAACGTACGTTCCGACGGTGACGGCAGCGACGGTGGCGGCGAGAATCCCGCAGTCCGGCGGCTCGACGATTGGGACGCCGATCGGCTGCAGGCGCTCGTCGACGACTACGGCTCGCCGCTGTACGTCCTCGACCTCGATCGCGTCCGGGAGAACCACCGGCGCGTCGAGGTGGCGTTTCCCGACGCCGAGATCATGTACGCGGTGAAGGCGAACGCGGTTCGGGGCGTCCTCGCGGCGGTCCACGAGGCCGGCGCCGGGCTGGAGTGCGCCTCTGCCGGCGAGGTCAAGCGATCGCTCGAGGCCGGCGCGCCGGGCGCCGACGTCCACTACACCGCGGTCAACCCGCCCGCTCGCGACCTCGACTGGATCGTCGACGCCTGGGCGGACCACCCCGACCTGACGATCACCGCCGGGGCCGAGGACACGATCGATCGCCTCGCCGATCGCGGCTACGACGGCCGGCTCTGTCTTCGGGTCAACACCGGCATCGGCGCCGGCCACCACGAGAAAGTAGAGACGGGCGCCGAACCGAAGTTCGGCGTGCCGATCGAGCGCGCCGTCGAGGTCCTCTCGGACGCCGCCGGTCGTGGTATCGACGTGGTCGGAATCCACGCCCACGTCGGCTCCGGCGTCTCGAGCGACCAGTTGGAGGCCCACCGGAAGTTCGTCTCGCGGATGGGTGACCTGGCGAGAGACGTGAACCGGGAACTCGACGGCGACGGCCTCGAGTTCGTCGACGTCGGCGGCGGCTTCGGCGTCCCCTACCACGAGGACGAGGAGCCGCTCGATCTGGAGGCCGTCGCCGAGGCGACACGCGAGGCGATCGGCGGGATCGACGCGGCGCTGACGATCGAGCCGGGCCGGTATCTCGTCGCCGACGCCGGCGTCCTGCTGACCGAAGTCAACACCGTCAAGGACGCCCGGGAGACGACCGCCGTCGGCGTCGACGCAGGGATGACGACGCTGATTCGACCCGCGATGTACGGCTCCTACCACCCGATCCGAAATCTGACGGCGGACACCGCACCGGCCGAGTCCGCGGCGGCGCCGGCACGCGGAACGACCCCGCAGACGATCAGCGGCCCGATCTGCGAGAGCAGCGACGTCTTCTGTGCGGACCGCGAACTGCCCAAGAGCGAGCGCGGGGACGTCCTCGCGATCGGCAACGCCGGCGCGTACGGCTACGAGATGGCCACCCAGTACAACTCGCGTCCCCGGCCCGCCTCGATCGTCCTCGACGGCGACGCGGCGCGACTCTCCCGGCGTCGGGAGACGTTCGACGACGTGACCCGCCTGGAGCCCGACGCGCACGGCGCGGGAGACGCGACCGCGCGAACGAACCGAGAGAGCGATAACGACCACGAGGAACGATAGCACGATGACCGTCCCATTCCAGAAGTACCACGGCACCGGCAACGACTTCGTAATCATCCACGCGGACGAAGCCGTCCCCGACAGGGGCGCGCTCGCGGAACGCGAGTGCGATCGAGACGACGGCGTCGGTGCCGACGGCGTCCTCTTTCTCGCGCTCGAGGAGGGGTTCACCCCGCCGCGCGTCGTGATGACGCTGGTCCAGCCGGACGGCGCCACGGCGCCGATGTGCGGCAACGGCGCCCGGTGTGCCGCCGAGTGGGCGATGGAGCGGACGGGCTCCGACAGCGTGATGATCGACACTCAGGCGGGGACCCTGCGGGCCGATCGGTCGGACGCGGACGACATCGTCATCGAGATGGGGTCGCCGACGTTCGACCCCGAGAAGGTCCCCGTCGAGGCCGACGAGCAGGTCTTCGAGACCGAGATCGAGGGCCTCGAGGTAACGATGGTCAACACCGGCGTCCCCCACGCCGTCGCGTTCGTCGACGACGTCGACGAGGTCGACCTCGGGGCGGCCGCACCGCCGGTGCGCCACGCGGACGTCTTTCCCCGCGGGACGAACGTCACGGTGGCCAGCCCGGACGGCGACGGCGGCTTCTTCCAGCGCACCTACGAGCGCGGCGTGGAGGGCGAGACGGACTCCTGTGGCACCGGCGCGGTCGCGATCGCCGTCGTCGCGCGGCGACTCGGGCTCACCGACGCGGACCCCGTCCGCGTCCGGCCGCCGGGCGGCACCCTGCGGGTGAGCTTCAACGAACGCGGCCACGCGACGCTCGCCGGCCCCGTCGAACACGAGTTCGACGGCGAGATGACGATCGAATCGCCGACCAGAACGTGACTCGAGAACAGTGACGGGACGCGATTCCACCGCCGACGCCGGTACTGGTTCTGACGCCGAGACGGACGAGTACGCGAGCGAGCGCGCGGCCGATCGGCCGTTCGATCCGATCGCCTTCCTCGAGACGGCCGTCCGGCACCCCTCGAACGATGGCGTGGGGCCGATGCGCGAGTTCCTCTGCCAGACGCTCGAAGCGCAGGGCGTCGCGCCGCGGGTCGACGACGACGGGAACGTGATCGCGCGCCGCGGACCGGCGAACGCCGACGCGCACGTCGTTTTGAATACCCACATCGACACTGTCTCGCCGCACGTCCCGTTCGAGCGCGACGGCGGCGGGCCTGACGGCGAGACGGGTGACGGCGACGAAATCGCCGCGGACGTCATCCGCGGACGCGGCTCCTGCGACGCGAAGGGGCCGCTCGCGGCGATGCTCGCGGCCTTCTTCGCGATCGATCCGTCCCGGGGACGAGTGACGCTCGCCATCACTCCCGACGAGGAAGTGCTCTCGACCGGCGCGTACGCGCTCGTCTCCGGCGACGAATCGATCGCCGCGGGCGCGGACGCTGTGATCGTCGGCGAACCGACCGGTCTCGACGTCTGCACGGCGGCGAAGGGGCGATTTCAGGGGACGGTTCGCCTCACCGGCGCGAACGCCCACGCCGCCGAGCCGCAGTCGGGAACGAACGTGATCGCGGCGCTCGAGCCCGCGCTGAAGGCGACCCGAACCTTCGACGAGCGCGCCGATGCGCCGCCGACACACCCGCAACTCGGCGCTGCGACGCTCACGCCGACCGTCGTCGAAGGCGGGGAGTCGACCAACCAGGTGCCGGCCGACTGCAGGCTGACGATCGATCGGCGTAGCGTCCCTCCGGAGACGGGCGAGGCGTTCCGCGAGGCGCTGACAGAGCACCTGCGGACGACCGTTCCCGAGGACGTCGGCGTCGAGTTCAGCTTTACCGATCGGCCGACGCCGTTTCTCGAGGCCTGGGACACCGATCCCGACGCGCCGGTCGTGAGTCTGCTCGCCGAGGCCGCGGAGAGCGACGTCCGTCCGTTCACCGCGGCGACGGAGGCCTCCTACTTCGCGGCGGACGCGCCGACGGTCGTCTTCGGCCCCGGCGTGCTGGCCGACGACGAGGGCGCCGTCGCCCACGCCCCCCGGGAGTACGTCCGCGTCGCGGACGTCGAGGCCGCGGCCGCGGCGCTCGAAGAGACGCTCGCGGCGATCGTCGAGTAGCGCGTTCCCGGCGACCGCCGTTTCGATCGCCTCGATCGAGAACACTATCGTCCGTCCCGGCGGGGGAGGAGGTATGACTGAGCCGACGGTTCGAGAGTTGACGTCCAGAGCCGAGTGGATCGGCGCCTTTCCCGTGATGCGACAGTTGCGAACGCACCTCGACGAGGCGGCGTACCTCGACTACCTCGATCGGATGACCGAGAACGGGTACCGGCTGTTCGGCCTGTTTTCGGACGACGAACTCGTCGCGCTCGCGGGCGTCGACGTCTCGGTCAACATGTACTACGGGCGGCACCTGTGGGTATGCGAGTTGATCACCGACGCCGACCACCGATCGGAGGGGTACGGAAGGCGCCTCTTCGAGCACCTCGTGGAGTGGGCCGAGGGGATGGGATGTGAGAAAATCGCCCTGTCGTCGGGGGTACAGCGCGAAGAGGCCCACCGGTTCTACGAGGAGCGCGTCGCCATGGATCGCGCGAGCCACGTCTTCACGCGGAACCTCGATCGGTAACGGAGCTACCGCCGGGTTGAGCGCTCCGCGATCGATCCCTCACCCTCCAGATACGCCAGCACGTGCTCGTGTTGCGGCCCGCGATCCTCGACGAGCGTGTCGGAATCGAGTTCGGGGATCGCGTCGACCGCCGTCAGGTAGCTCATACAGCCGACGCGGTAGGAGCCGTCCGGATCGATCGGCTCGCCCTCGACGAGCGCGCCGCCGTCGGTCGATCGCGACGGGCCGTCGGCCACGATCTCCCCCGCCGTCTCGTGGTCCAGCCCCGTGCCGCGATCGACGATCGCCGCCATCGTCCGACCGTCGACGCGGTGGACGTGTAGCATGGAACCGAACGGAACGACGCCGATGACGTCTCCGCGCGTGACGTCCCCGGGGAGCCCGTCGCGGACGGACCCTCGAGCCACGAGACCGACGGCGGCAGTTCCACGCTCCCGGTACGCGCGAGCGACCGTCCGCGCCGTCGTCGCGCGATCGATCGGCTCCGGCAGCGTCGTCACGACGTCGGCGAGTCCGGTGGCGTCGTAGCGCTCGCGGTAGGCCGATTCGATCCGTTCGTGGCGGGGTTCGTCGTCGATCGCACACACCTCGACCGCGGGCGGATCGGTCAGGCGGACGACCTGGAACGCACCCGCCTGTCCGCCCTCGGTGCGCGCGACGAGCGTGCCGTCGACCCGTTCACGGACGCGCTCGTGGTCGTGGCCGCCGAGGACGATGTCCGCATTGGTCTCCGCAGCGATCGTCGAATCGAGCGGCCCGCAGTGCGAAAGGACGACGACCCGCTCGCAGCCGCGGGACCGAAGCCGATCGCTCGCCGCGCGAACGGCCGTCACCGGATCGGTGAATTCGACGTCGAGGTCGATCCCGGATATCTCGGCGGTTCTGGGATCGGTGACGCCGACGAGGCCGATTCGCGCGTCAGCGACCTCGACAACCGCACTCGGCGTCGTCGCGCCGTCCGGAAGTCCCTCGACGTTCGCGAGGAGGTGGCGTCCCGGCGTCGTCCGCACCCACGCGGCGGCCCGATCCGCGCCGTAGTCGAACTCGTGGTTCCCGAGGACGTCGGCGTCGGGATCGATCGTCTCGTACAGCGGCCGGGCGAGTTCGCGGCCCTCCTCGCTGACGAACGCGAGCGCACCCAGCGCCGTCGTGTCGCCGGCGCCGACGACGAGCGTCCGATCGTCGCGCCGCGCGCGCACCGCGCCGGCCAATCGGCCAACCCGTTCCGGGTCGTCGTAGATCGTCTCGAGGTCGGCGACGTGGACGAGTCGCGGGACCGTCATGCTCGCCTCTCAGTCAGGATAAGTGATAAGTGATAGGTCTCCGGATTCGGTTGGCGCCCGCTGCACCGCCGATCACCGCGCTTCCCGGGACGACGCCGGTCCGCGGTTCCGATCGGGCCGGAACCCGCCGTTCTCGCAAGTTGCAACGTAAGGGCACGCGAATTAGTACCGCGATGGTTCAGTTCAGGTATGGCATCGATCCCGGACGACTTCCAGAACCTGTTCGAAAAGCAGACGTTCGCGCACATCTCCACCCTGTTGCCGAACGGTGCGCCCCACGTGACGCCGGTGTGGATCGACTACGACGCCGACGCCGATCGGCTGCTCGTCAACACCGAACGCGATCGGCGCAAGGAGAAGAACGCTCGCAACGATTCGCGGGTCGCAGTGAGCATGGTCGATCCCGACAATCCGTATCGAATGCTCTCCGTGACGGGCGAGGTCGACGAGATCACGACAGAGAACGCCCGCGAACACATCGACGAACTGGCCAAGCGGTACATGGGCGAAGACGAGTACCCGAACCCGATCCAGACGGAGCGGGTCATCATCTCGATCGAACCGGAGAACGTGCGAGCTTTCGAGGCGTAGCCGGTCCGAGTCGCGACGACCTGGGTTGCTGTGCGGTTCTGGACGGGGGTTGCGGACGGGACTCGTCGCTCGATGCGGACGAGCGATTCCCCGTTCGGACGCCGATCGAAGCGGCGCGTACGAGGGTTTTATTGCGCTGACAGTTTCTCGTGACGATCGTTCAATAGCTCGCGTATCCAGACGGCAAATCCGTGGTCGCGTCCGTACGTCCAGACCGCGAGTTCCTGGGTTACGTCGGGCAGATCCGTCTCTTCGATGCCCGCTGCGACGACCGATCGATTGTCGACCATGAGCAGTTGGCCGGGCCACTCCCCGTACACCGGATTCGTCGTTTCCAGGTCGCTCGCCACGACGACGTCCGCGTCGGGTACCGCTTCGCGAAGGCGCTCTCCGAGATCGTCGGTCGAAACTTCGACGACGACCTCGACGCCTCGATTAGCAGCCTGGTCGAGGTGTGTAAGGATCGATCGTTCGACCACCTCCTCGGTCACGATGACGTAATGAATCTCGTCTTCGGCGGCGTCCAGAAAGAGTTCGATGCGCTCGGTTACGTGGTCCGGCTGGGTGATCGCCCACATCCCCTCGTCGTCATCGGTTTCCGGCTCTTCCACCTGTTGTAACGCGTTTTCCGCGGCGTTTATCCGAGAATCGTAGTCCTCGCGGATCCGGCGTACTGCCATCTCGATCGGTACGGCTTTGAACTCCCGCGGATCGGATTGCTGGATCTCGACGAGCCCCCTTCGTTCGAGCCCTTCGATCGTGTCGTACACCCGCGATCGAGGAATATCCGCAACCTGGCCGACTTCCTTCGCCGTCCCGTTCGATATCCGAGTCAGCGCGACGAAGCACCGCGCCTCGTACTCCGTCAATCCCAGCGCTTCCATCGCGAGGACCGCTTCCTGCGTCGCGGACATATCCGGGGTACGGCGTGAACGCGGAAAAGTGGGGCGGCGAGTTATGCGGCGTTCGACGCCAGCAACTGAAAATTCCCTTCGCCGCAGGGACATCCCGCCACGTTCCCGATCGGGATGATCCGCCCATCAGACGTTTGCCAAACGGCGAACGCGCGACCGCACGTCTCGCAGCGAGCCGCCGCCCTCGTTTTTGCGGCCATCGATTCGAGTAAAGCGAGATGATAATATAATAATATTGGTGTTATCCGGATAACAGCAGCTTCGTTTTTTCGATCGAAGTACACGAGGGGACCGGAAGCGGACGACGCGGAGACCGGACTGTCCACGAATACCGGAGGAAGACGGATCGCGCTTACGTGAGATCGTCGACCAGCTCGCTCGCGACGCCGGTATATCCGGTCGGCGTGAGCGCGTGCAGTTCCTCGCGGACGTCCTCGTCGACGTCGAGTTCGTCGAACATCGATCGAAAGTCCTCGATCGTAACCTCCCGGCCGCGGGTGACGGCCTTGACGCGCTCGTAGGCGTCTTCTTGGCCCTCGCGTCGGAGGATAGTCTGGACGGCTTCGCCGATGATCTCGGGCGTGTTTTCGAGTTCCTCGCGCATGACCGCCTCGGTCGGGACGACCTTCTCGAGGCCGGTGGCGGTCTTCCCGTAGCCGATCAAGCAGTGGGCGAACGCCGCGCCGATGTTGCGCTTGACGGTCGAATCCGAGAGGTCGCGCTGGAGCCGCGAGGTCGTGACGTAGTCGGCGAGGAAGGTCAGATCGGAGTTGGCCTTCGAGAGGTTCCCCTCGCTGTTCTCGAAGTCGATCGGGTTGACCTTGTGGGGCATCGTCGACGAGCCCGTTTCGCCCTCGACGGCCTCCTGGCCGAGGTAGCGATCGGAGACGTAGAGCCACACGTCGAGGTCGAGGTCGAGCAGGACGTCGTTGGCTCCGCGGAACGCGTCGAACAGGGCCGCGAGGTCGTCGCAGGGGTTGACCTGCGTCGTGAGCGGCTCGAACGCGAGGCCCAATCCGGTGACGAAGTCCTCGGCGAAGGCCCGCCAGTCGACGTCCGGGTAGGCCGCGACGTGGGCGGCGTAGGTCCCGGAGGCACCGCCGAGTTTGCCGCGGAGACCGTCCGTCGCCCGCCGAATGCGTCCGGTCGCGCGACCGAGGCGCGCGGCGTAGACGGCCATCTCCTTGCCGAACGTCGTCGGCGTGGCGGGTTGGCCGTGCGTTCGCGCGAGCATCGGGAGATCGCGGTGGTCGCGGGCCATGTCGGCGAGGGACTTCCGCACCTCGTACAGTTTCGGGAGGAGTACCTCGTCTACGGCGTCGCGGACGAGCAGCCGGTGGGCGAGGTTGTTCACGTCCTCGCTGGTCAGTCCGAAGTGGATCCACGCCGAGGCGTCACTGTCCTCGGAAAGCCGGTGGCGGACGAAGTACTCGACGGCCTTGACATCGTGGTTCGTCGCGTCGAAGCCGGCGTGACCCTCCGTCTCCAGTTTCTTTATCAGCCGGGCATCCTCCTCGGCGAAGTGCTTGTACAACCCGCGCAAGGCTTCGCGTTCGTCGATATCGATCGCAAGCGGCGTCGCGTCGAGATCCGCGAGGGCGATCAGGTACTCGACTTCGACGCGGACGCGGGCGCGCATGAGTGCAGCCTCGCTCGCGTACGGCGACAGCGGCGCGGTCCGGCCGGCGTAGCGGCCGTCTAGCGGCGAGACGGCGTACAGGGCGTCAGTTTCGGTCATTGTGCGACTCTTTCCAGCGGGGCGCAAAAGGGTTATCGAAAGACCGAGCCACGAGCGTGCATATTTCTACGGTCGTGGTCGAGAATATCGCCAAATTGATACACGTACGTGTATATATCGGCGGTCGAGACCGCAACCACTTTCCCCTTTGCGGGCGGCTATCCGCGCATGACGCGAATCGCCGGGATGGCCGGCAACCGAGGGCGCAACCTGTTGAACATCGCCGATCGAGCGCCGGGCGGGGCGGAACTCGCCGTCGTGCTGACGAACAGCGGGGACGCGCCGGTGCTGGAGGCCGCCGCCGAGCGAGGTATTCCCACCGAGGTCGTCCCGCTGGGGGAGGACATGAGCCGCCGCGAGCACGAGGAGGCCGTCAACGCGGCGCTCGATGACTACGCGTACGACCTGGTCTGTCTGGACGGCTACATGCGCATCCTCTCGGACGCGTTCCTCGACGTCCAGCCGACGACGCTGAACGTCCACCCGTCGCTGCTGCCGTCGTTCCCCGGCATGGACGCCTGGGGCGACGCCCTCGCGGCGGGCGTCTCGGTCACGGGCTGTACGGTCCACGTCGTCACCGACGCGACCGACGAGGAGGGCGAGGTCGTCGAGTCGGAAGTCGACGTCGGCCCGATCGTCACCCAGGAACCGATCCCGGTCTACGAGGGTGACGACGCGGAGGCGCTCAAAGAGCGCGTCCTCTACGAGGGCGAGTTCCGCGCGTATCCACGAGCGGTAAAGTGGTTCGCCGAGGGCGCCGTCGGCGTCGATCGCGAGGCGGGCGAGGTGACCGTCGACGCGGACGTCGCGAGTACCGAGGATGACGACCACGACGACAGCGAGGCGCCACGCGCCTCGGATGGTCGAGCGGCGAAGCCGCGAGGCGGCCTTCCGGCCCGCCGACTCGTCTCGAGCGATCGGATCGACACCCTCCGCTACGGGGAGAACCCCCACCAGGACGCCGCGGTCTACGCCGACTACACCTGCGACGAGGCCAGCGTCGTCCACGCCGACCAGTTGAACGAGGGCGCGAAGGCGCTGTCGTACAACAACTACAACGACGCCGACGGCGCGCTGAACCTGATCACGGAGTTCGACGAGCCCGCCGCGGCGGTCATCAAGCACACCAACCCCGCGGGCTGTGCGACGGCGGACTCGATCGCCGAGGCCTACGAGAAGGCGCTTTCGACCGATCCGATGAGCGCGTTCGGCGGGATCGTCGCCGTCAACCGGGAGTGCGACGCCGCGACCGCGGAACTGATCGTCGACTCGTTCAAAGAGGTCGTCGTCGCCCCCGGTTACACCGACGACGCCCTCGACGTCCTCCGCGAGAAGAAGAATCTGCGCGTGCTCGACGTGGGCGAACTGGGAGAGCGAACCGATCGCTTCACCGAGAAGCCGATCGTCGGCGGCCGACTCGTCCAGGAGCGCGACCTGCAGTCGATCGACGTCGACGACCTCGAGGTCGTCACGGAGCGCGAACCCACCGGCGAAGAACTCGAGTCGATGGTGTTCGCGTGGCGGACGCTCAAGCACGTCAAGTCGAACGGCATTCTCTTCGCGACGGGCACCGAAACGGTCGGCATCGGCATGGGACAGGTGTCCCGCGTGGACGCGGTCCGACTCGCGGCGATGAAAGCCGACGAGCACGCCGAGGGCAAGGACGCCGACGGCGCCGTCATGGCCTCCGACGCCTTCTTCCCGTTCCCCGACGGCATCGAGGAGGCCGCGAAGGCGGGTATCGAGGCGGTCGTCCAGCCCGGTGGCTCGGTCAACGACGACGACGTGATCGCGGCCGCGAACGAACACGGCATCGCGATGGCGTTTACGGGGCAGCGGTCTTTCCGTCACGACTAACGACCGTGAGCGAGTGAAACGAGCGAACGGTCTTTTTTGGTCCAGATTTTTTCGTGAGTGGTGAGCGAACGGCGCGCGGCGCCACGCGCCGCGGAAAATGAGCGGGGAACGGAGCGACCCGCGGGTAGTGAGTGAACCCGAACGGAAAAAGGTGGATGCCGCGATGGCGTTTACGGGGCAGCGGTCTTTCAGACACGACTGCACAACGCGGGGATCTGAACGCGTTGCGGGACCAGAATCGTCGGATGACCGCTCCCCGTTCCGTTGAATCGATCGGCCTTGTTGAAATCCTCAGAGAATAATAAGTTCCCCCAGAGTGCTGATTGGTGGTCCACAATGTGTAATCCATCGACGGATATCTTGCCAAGGCACTCACTGAATGAACGCAAACCGGAACAAAAATCTCTATTGATTCTAGAGAGAGGCACATTACGAATGACGGGCTAGAATACAGAATGAGTAAAAACTGGCTCCAACTGGTATCTGCTCCCGCACTTCACGATCGGACCCCAATTCCGGACCGCCACGCGACGTGGTTGGAGCTGTTCTTCGATCTGGTGTTCGTCGTTGCCGTTGCCGAACTTGGTCGTATTCTTGCAGACTCCTTGACGGCCAATGGGATCGTCGAATTCGTAGTACTGTTCATCCCTGTTTGGTGGGTATGGGGAGCACACAGTTACTATGGCGATGTTTTTGACCAGAACGACGTGATTTATCCGCTTGCCTCGATCACTGTAATGCTCGGTGTGATTGTCTGGTCGTTCACGTTCTCTGATGCCCTTCATGGCGGCGCAACAGCGTTCGCTATCTTCTATATCCTACTCCGGCTACTGAATACAGGGCTCTATTTGATCGTCAGTCGAATAGTACCCGAAGCGCGTGAGCTCGCGACGATACTGTCGATCGGTTACATGATCGGGATTATGTTTTGGGCCGTATCCTTGGCGATTCCACCTCCACTAACGTACGGACTTTGGGCGGCCGGACTCGTCATCGAAATTTCCTGGACGTCGATCGTCTACATGATACTCGAGGATGTGCCTGCTCAACGTTCTCATATGGACGAGCGATTCGGTCTGTTTACCATCGTCGTCTTAGGCGAAGCAATCCTTGGCGTAGCGTCAGGGACGGCCGATACGAATTGGCAGACCGTACCCGCAATAATCGGTATCGCGGGATTTTTGATCGCAGTTAGTTTTTGGTGGCTCTACTTCGCATATTCCGATAACGATATCGTCAATCGATTCGTTCGAAGCGATTGGTTCGGGGTCATACGATGGAGCCTCTATGGCTACGGGCACCTTCCCGTATTTGCCTGTATCACTGCGTTCGGAATCGGTATCGAGACCACTATCATTGCAGGTGCAGAGGGTCACGAATTTGAGGGTGCTAGCCGACTTATTCTCTTCGGGAGTATCGCTGGATTTCTCGCCACAGTAACGATTATTCAGTGGGCGGGCCTCCATGCCCTTCCCCGGTCAACGATTGCAACAAGGTTCGTTGGTGTTGGTATCGTACTAATTCTCGCAGTAACCAGTACCCACCTCGGACTACTGACGACGATGGTATTACTAGCAGGCGTATTCGTTGTTTTACTCACACTCGAAATTTTTCGTCTTACAAGCATTCAAGCGTCGAACGGCCATTTTGAGTAGGCGTTAGAACCGGTATATTTCACAGTGAACGGATGCTTCCGGCAATAGTGATCACCGACAGACGAACTGAACTTCCGAGGATGAAGCAGTATGCTCGTGAACGATCCAGTTAGCAGGATCCGATCGAAACGTGTTTGAATGCTGTCGAATCACGATTCCTTGCCATGTAGTTGACGTAACGGGCCGTCTGTCCTCGAGGTCATCCGCCCCTTCAACACCCGTATGAGCGTCGGCTTGAAGCCGATAATTTGTGACATCTATACTGATGAGACAGTCGTTGTCTTCGATGCAAGCGGGACAGCGCGCGACGGCAGGTCTTATGCCAACACCTATGCATGGTTTCTTGAGCGACGCGACGACAAGGTGGTAACGGTATCAGCCTTCTTCGATAGTATCGAGTTCAACGGGTTTTGGCAACGCGTTACTCCCGAATAGGACTGGTAAAAGTAAACGAAACGTCCTTACAGCAATATATCCGCGGAAAAGATGCTTCTGAGTCGGTGAACAGACAATGGCGAATACTTGATGAATGTCGGCCAATTCAGTGTAGTTCCTAACAGCGGTTCCAATGACTAATTCACCAGTACTGACCGGTCACTCTCCTTCGTAAATCGCCTCTCAGTTTGTGCCACATTCTCACTATGTATTCAGCGCGGCCACCGAAACCGATCACCGGCTGAGGATTTCAACGAGGCCAATCGATCGTGACCGCGTGGCGAACCAACCCGCGTGGACTGGATGCCGCCCGGATATTTTGGATCGCCTAAAAATCGATCTGCTTATAGCCCTTTAGGTGAGCCTAAAATATGGTATGCGAAACGAGATCGACGCGCGGACGCGACGCGAGATCGTCGCCGGCGGTGCAGCCGTCGGCGGCGCGCTCGTGGCGGGGTGTGTGAGCGGAACAGAACAAGCGGGCGAATCTGATCGCGACGAGTCGAACACGGACGCGGGGGACGAGAGCTACACCGTCAGCATGGAGCCGATGGGGGAGGTCACGTTCGAGTCCGTTCCCGAACGGTGGATGGCGTACTTCAGCACGTACGGAGACATGGGCATCGCGCTCGGACAACTCGATGGACTCGAGGCGCTCATCTTCGCGGAGAACTGGCCCGATCAGTTCTACGAGACCGTCCCGGGTCTCGGCGTCGATCTCGGCGACGTCGACCAGTTGATGGGCGATTCGGGCATCGACAAGGAGACGTTCTACGAACTGGATTGCGACGTCCACCTGTTCGATCGGAACTTCATCGCTCGACTCGACGATAGCTGGGACGACGACGATTTCGACGAGATCGACTCGGCGGTCGGTCCGATCTTCGGCAATCTGATCCGCCGACGGGGCGAGGAGTGGCACGACTACACGTACTACTCGCTGTACGAGGCGTTCGAGAAGATCGCCGACGTGTTTCAGGAGCGAGCGCGCTACGGGGCGATCAAGGCGATTCACGACGAGTTCGTCGGGACGATCGAAACCGGCCTTCCGCCCGAGAACGAGCGACCCGAAATCGGGCTGTTCTCGATCAACTCGGACTTCGACGGGGGCTCGTTCTACGCCTACCCGATCGTCGGCGGCAACGAACACAAACACCTCCGCGATCTGGGGATCCGGGACGCGTTCGATCAGCACATCGACGGCACGCACACGGAGTGGGACTACGAGCAACTGCTCGAAGTCGACCCCGACGTCCTCGTGTTCTCGTTCGGGTTCTCCCACGCGACCGCCGCGGAATTCGACGATCGGATGGCGGCGTTACGGGACCACCCCGTCGGCAGCAAACTCGCGGCAGTCCGGAACGACCGACTGTACCGCGGCGGGACGGCGTACCAGGGACCGATCATCAACCTGATCCAGACCGAAATCGCCGCGAAGCAGTTCTATCCGGACGTCTTCGGCGAGTGGAACGGCGTCGAGGCGCTCGCGGAGGACGACGAGCAGTTGTTCGACCACCGACGGATCGGAGAGATCGTCGGCGGTTCGATCTGAGCCCATACAGGCACCGATCGCGCCCCCCGATCACAACGCGAGAACGTCGCGATCGCTACTCGAACGTGAGAAACGAGAAGAAGGCAGAGAAGATTAGTCGTCGGCGGGAACGGCCGTCGTCGCTCGGGAGTCGGCCATCGCGAGGACGTCGTCGAAGAAGTCGAGGGTGTCCTCGGGGCCGGGGTTGGCCTCGGGGTGGTACTGGCGGGTGATGACGTCGTACTCGATGCCGTCGATCCCCTCCGGCGTGTCGTCGTTGACGTTGACCTGGGTGACTTCGAGGTGGTCGCCGGGATCGGCGACGGTGTAGCCGTGGTTCTGCGTGGTCATGACGACCTGGCCCGATTCGAGGTCGAGAACGGGCTGGTTGACGCCGCGGTGGCCGAAGGTCATCTTCTCGGTGGTGCCGCCCAGCGCCTCGGCGACGATCTGCTGGCCGAGACAGATGCCGGCGACGGGCGTGTCCTCGACGAACGCCTCGACGAGGGCGATCGCCGCCTCGTAGTTCGCGGGGTCGCCGGGACCGTTGGAGATGAAGAGGATGTCGGGGTCGACGGCCTCGACGTCGGCCGCGGTCGCGTCGTGGGGTAGGACGTGGACGGTCGCGTCGCGAGCGAGCAACGAGTCGACGATCGAGCCCTTCGCGCCGCAGTCAACGAGCGCGACCGTCTCGCCGTCGTTGTCGGCGCCGTGGACGGCGGGTTCGTCGACGCTGACCTGGGCGCCGATCTCGGTGTGCTCGCTCATGCCCTTGCACTGCTCGAGTTCGGCGAGCGCGTCCTCCTCGGTGACGTCCTCGCCGACGGCGATGCCGCACTTCATAGCGCCGCCGTCCCGGATGTCGGTGACGACCTCGCGCGTGTCGAGGTGATCGATCGCCGGCACGTCTTCGCTTTCGAGCCACTCGGCGACGTCTTCGGTGAGTTCGCGTGCGAGCACCGCCCGCGGGTGGACGCGGTCGGACTCGAATCGCTCCTCGCGGACGCCGTAGTTCCCGATCAACGGGTACGAGAAGGTCAGAACCTGCTCCTCGTAGGAGGGATCGGTCAGGCTCTCCTCGTAGCCGGTGTACGCCGTTGTGAAAACCAGTTCGCCGCGAGCCGTGCCCGGAGCGCGACCACGTCCCTCGAGTACGCGGCCACCCTCCAGCGCAACGTAGGCCTCTGTCATTACGAACTACGTATCGGACACACCGCCATAAGTGTTGTCTTCGAAGCTGAGTTACGAAATTCGTAATCGGTAAGTGCACCCCGAGTGTATCCACGCACCTCCATGGACGATCTGGACCGACAGATCCTCGATATCCTCCGGCGCGACGCCCGAACGCCGTACACGGAGATCGCAGACGAGGTCGAGACGAGCGAAGGCACCGTGCGAAACCGCGTCGAGCGCATGATGGACGAGGACGTCATCGAGCGCTTCACCATCTCGACTCGCACCGGGAATGTCAAGGCGATGATCGAGGTCAGCGTCGCGGTCGACGTCGACACCAAGGCCATTTCCGAGCGAATGGCAGAGTGGGAAGAAGTCGACTTCGTCTGGATGGTCTCGGGCGAACAGGACGTCGTCCTCGTCGTCGACGCCACGGACACGCGCGGGGTGAACGATCTCATCACGCAGGCTCGCGATCAGGAAGAGGTCGTCAGCACGAAGACGCGACTGATTCTGGACGAGCAGTTAGGGTGATTCGAGAAGCCGACGATCGCGCGTCTCGTCAAGGAACCTCGTTGACGGCGTCTCGCAGCTCGTCCGCGTCGATCCACTCGTGGCAGCGATCGCCGGTCAGGAGGAGTTTGACGTGCGATGCCGCCATTCCGTTGTCGTACCGCTCGCGTTCGGTCTCTTCGTCCGGGTATCGCCGTTTCAACACCCACACGCGGTCGCGGTACGACGGGGCGAATAACAGCCCCAGCTCCCAGACGTAGCCGCCGTCGAAGTCTTCGAGCACGGCGACGATGTGCGTCGCTCGGCCGCAGCAGATGTCGAAAACGCGGTGCCAGAGCCTGATATCCTCGGGCGTGAGGCCGAAGTCCTCCAGTCGAAAGGCGACCGACGGCGGATCGGTGCGCTCGTCGAGCAGGTCACAGACCGTTTTCCGACGCGTCGCAGCGCCGGTCTCGCCGCCCGCTCCCGCAACCAGATACCGCCGATCGTAGCCCTTGATTCGGTTCATCTCTTCGCCGTTGACGAGATCCTTGACCCGCTGGTGTTCGCTCGGAGAGAGGTTGACGGACTCGATCTCGGTCAAGATCTCCTCTGCTCCCGGCGCCTCGGCCTCCTCGCGGTCCTCGAACTGGTCCCGCCCCTCGGGCCCGGGACCGCCGTCCGTGTTCATCGTTCGGTCAAGTGACCGGTAGCATTATCAACCGTTCGTTCTCAGTCAAATTAGTTGTGGGATTAGTTGCAGAATCACCCGCATTTAGATGCGAGTGTTTATGGTGGTGGCTCTCCAAGTGTGACACATGATACCCGAGACGGCCGATCCGGGCCGGGAGGGAACCGCGGGATTCGACGCGTGGCGGGCGCTCCAGAAGGCGACCGACAAGAAGCGAGCCGACATTCTCGCGGACGTCGTCGGTCACCCGAAGGGGATGCCCAGCGTCGAGGAACTGGACTACATGAATCCACCCCTCAGCGACGACGCCATCCGTCGACACCTTCGAACGTTGGAGAGCGTCGGCGTCGTCCGCGAACGCGAGTTCGAGACGGGGAACCGGCTTCGGGACTACCCTTACAAGTTCTACGAACTCACCGAAGACGCGCGCGAGCTGTTCGATCGCAACGGACTGTTTCCTGAAGAGGCGTGGAAGCGCCAGTATCAAGCGGTCGAGAAGACGGCGCGGATTCGAGAGATCGAATCGATGCCACGCCCATAATACGACGCAGAATCTTCGTTTTCACCCGTCTCCACCCGCTTCGTTTTCGCCGGGTGGCACCCCCACGCCGGGTGTCGGCGTCTCGATCGCGTCGATCACCTTCTTGCGCCGGTGGATAGTTCGATAGCCCTTGCGCAGGAGCCGATCGAACGACGTCCACGAGACGCGGGCGCTGACCCGACCGTCGCGGATAGCGTCGACGATCGCCGACGGTGCGAGCCGATCCGCGTCGACGACGGTGTACGCTCGTCCCACCTCGAACGGGTAGTGGGCGTCGCTCCCGCCGACCAGCGGCAGATCCCGTCTCCGCGCTAACTTCTCGACCAGCGGGCGCGATCGCGGGTGTTTGCCGTTGACCTCGATCGCGTCGAACGGAACGTCCTCGAGTTCCCGAACCGTGCTGTTGCGAAACGGGTGGGCGACGATCGCGGCGCAGTCGCGGTCGTGAGCGAGCGCGACCGCCTCCGCCGGCGAGAGCGCGCCCGGTTTCGTCGCCTCGGGCGGATCGGGCCCGACGACGAGGACGTGTCCCCGATCGGTCGTGATCTCGATCCCCGGCAGGATGGCGACGTCGGCGCCCGGCTCGAACCGCGTGAGGTAATCGTGGTTGGTCGTCGCGAACCCGTCGAGGCCCCGTCGATCGGCCGCCCACGCGAGCGCGCGAACGCCGATCGGGTCGAACCGATCCCCGAGCTCGCGGTGACCGTGGAAGAATCGCGTGTGCGTGTGCAGGTCGATCGCGTACACGGCGAAGCATACGCCGGGCAGGTCCTTTTGCGTGGGGCCGGCGTATCCCGCCGCATGCCATCCGACGGCGAAGACGAACGCGTCCTCGTCCTCAATCCCGTAAGCGGGAGCGAAGATCACGCCGACGGGGTGATCGAACTGGCGGCCGATCGCGGCTTCGACGTTCGAACGACGGCGGAAGCCGGCGACGCGAAGCGGCTGGCGCGCGAGGCCGCACCCGAGGCCGACCTCGTCGGTGCGGTCGGCGGTGACGGCACCGTAAACGAGGTCGTCAACGGCGTTCGGGCCGCGGACGAACTGGAGACGACGACCGTCGCCGTCGTTCCCGCGGGGACGGGCAACAACTTCGCGGCGAACGTCGGCATCGAGGGCGTCGAACACGGGTTCCGAGTGATCGAAGACGGCCGACGGAGACGGATCGACCTCGGGATCGCGAACGATCGCGCCTTCGTCAACTCCTGCATCGGCGGCGTGACCGCCGAGGCGAGCGGCCGGACGGCCTCCGACAGGAAACGCGAGTACGGCGTCCTCGCGTACGTGATGAACACGCTCGAGACGGTCACCTCGTTCGAATCGCCGCGGCTGCGGGTGATGACCGTGGAGTCGAACGGGGAGGTAAACTCCGCGTGGGAGGGCAAGGCGCTGTTCGTCCTCGTCGGGAACTGCCGACGGTTCTCGGGGTCGCGGACCGCCCAGGCGAACGTCGAGGACGGTCGCTTCGAGGTCACCATCGTCGAGGATGCCTCCGCGATCGACCTGTTGCGGGAGGCGGCTCTCGACAGGCTGTTCGATCAGGAGGGAGAGGCCATCGTTCGCCGGCGAACCCCCGCGCTCACCGTCGACAGCTTCCGCGAGGCCGTCGAGTACAGCCTCGACGGGGAGATGCTCGAAGCGGAAACGCTGACCCTCGAGACGGTTCCGAACGCGCTGGAGATCGCGGTCGGTGCCGACTATCGGCCGGATCCCGACGATCGGGCGCTGTTTCGAGCCGCCGACCGGTGATTCGGTCCCCGGACGTCCGCTACCGACCGGTTTCGACCCGTCGGCGGCCAAGACGATACTGGTTTCAAGAGCCTCTCCGATTGTGGTGGTATGAGCAGCCAGGACGACGAACTGCCGCACAGGAACGCAGCACAGGACGTTATCGCGGTCGACGAGGACGACAACGAACTCGACGTCGTCAACCGGCTCGAAGCCCACACGGGCGACGGCATCCGCCACCGGGCGTTCACCTCGCTCGTCTTCGACGAGAGCGACAACATCCTCCTCGCGCAGCGAGCGCCCGGAAAACGCCTCTGGGGCTCCTACTGGGACGGCACCGTCGCCTCCCACCCGGTCGAAGGACAGAGCCAGGAGGACGCGACCCGCGAGCGACTCGAGGAGGAACTCGGCGTCACCCCCGACCAGTACGACGACCTGCGGCTGACCGATCGCTTCGAGTACAAGCGCTACTTCGAGAACGCGGGCGTCGAACACGAGGTCTGTGCGGTCCTCAAACTGACGCTCTCGGACGCGTCACTCGATCCCGACGAGGAGGAGGTCGCCGGGCTGCTGTGGGTGCCCTACGAGCGCCTGCACGAGAACCCCGAGTGGTACCGCCAGCTCCGCCTGTGCCCGTGGTTCGAGATCGCGATGCGCCGGGACGTCCGATCCGGCTGAGACGCGATCGTCCGTCGGTTTGGGGCGAATCGAGACGCGATCGGCGAGTCGAGTCGATCGACGCATCGCCCATCAAAACTGTCACCCGCACCGCACTGTGATAACTCGTGACAAGGTTTATGAGGCCCCCCTTCGTAGCGTCGGATGAGGGCCGTCGAAATCGGTCCGTGTGACGAAATGAGTTCCACACCCCCGGAAACCGAGACGCACGAAGTCACGCTCTCCAGAGAAGAGCAGTGGGTCGTCCACCACGTCCTGTCCGAGCGCGTCGACGCCGCACTCGACGAGGACGAAGCGCCCCCGACGTGGACGCTCGACCTGTTCGAGACGATCGAAGCCGGTGAGAAAACGCTCACCGGCGCTCAGGCACGACACCTCTACGACGAATTGACGGCGTACGTCAACCGGGACGAAACTCCCTCGGAGGACGTCGTCCACGGATCGTCAGTCCTCTCGCGACTCGAGGAGCTCCTCGAGCCCGCGAGCTGAGTACGAGTTCCCCGCCTTTTTACGGACGCGTCGTCGCCCAGATGGCCGTCACCGCCAGCAAGAGTGCGGGAGCCAGCGGCACGATCAGCAGCGCGAAGCGGTAGCCCTCGGCGCTCGGCGGCAGCAGGATGATCGTCGCGGGCGCGACGACGAAGGCGAAGAAGATCACGCCGACCAGCACCCAGCCGCGCCAGTCGAACTCCCGATCGGCAGCGTCCGGGTGGGCAGGGTCGTCGACCCAGTCATCGCTCGACGAGTCCGCCAGCGAATCGTCCGCGGACTCGCGTCGCGCGTCGTTCTCGTCGAACGCGGATGGATCGTGGACGTAGCCGCCGTCGTCGCTCGAAGTCACGAGCGATCGTTGCGCGCGCGCAGACAAAGCAGTCACGATTGCGGAACTGGCCGCGATCGGATTCGATCGCGGATCTCCGGCGCGAAGCGCGATGCGTGCGATCGGTGGCGCCTACAGCTCGCTATCCGGCCGGACGACGACCTTTCCGAAGCCCTCGCGGTTCTCGATGATCTCGTGGGCCCGGGGCGTCTCGCTCATCGGCAACACTTCGCGGATCGCGGGCTCGAACGTGCCGTCCCAGACGAGGTCCATGACCTCGTCGACCTGACCGGGCGTTCCCATCGTCGATCCGATGACGTGGAGCTGGTTCCAGAAGATCCGCGGGATGTCGGTCTCGGGGTTGCCGCCGGTCGTTCCGCCGCAGGTGACCAGCCGGCCGTTCTTCGCGAGGCTCTTGATCGAGTCGCGCCAGGTCGCCGCGCCGATGTAGTCGACGACGACGTCGACGCCGCGCCCGCCCGTCTGCTCGCGGACCCAGCTCGCGAAGTTCTCCGCCTCGTAGTCGACGACGTGGTCCGCGCCGTGCTCGCGGGCGTAGTCGAGTTTCTCCTGACTGCTGCCGGTCGCGTACACCTCCGCGCCCGCGTAGTCGGCGATCTGGAGCGCGGCGTGGCCGACGCCGCCGCTCGCACCCAGCACGAGCACCTTCTCGCCGGGGTCGATGTCGGCCCGATCGATCAGCATCCGCCAGGCGGTCTGGAACACCAGGCAGGCCGAACCGGCGGTGGTCCAGTCGACGTCCTCGGGAACCGGGATCAGGTTCTCCTCGGGGATCGCGGCGTACTCGGCGTGGACGCCCGGGACGTGCTCGCCGATGATATGAAAGCGCCGACAGAGCGTCGGATCGCCCGATCGGCAGAACTCGCAGTGACCGCAGTTCACGCCGGCGGCGAGCGCGACCCGATCGCCCTCCTCGAACCGAGTGACGTCGGGACCCGTTTCCGCGACGATCCCCGCCGCGTCGCTGCCCGGGACGTGGGGCATCTCGAGGTCGAGCGTCGGCAGTCCGCGGCGGACCCAGATGTCGAGGTGGTTGAGCGCCGCCGCTTTGACGTCGACCAGCACCTCGTCCCGATCGACATCGGGGTCGGGGTGCTCGCCGTACTCGATGACGTCCGTGTCGCCGTGTTCCGTGATCTTGACCGCGTCCATGGACGGGGATTTGACAGGGTCGATCATAACGATTGGCAAGGCGGAACCGCGGGGACGCCGGGGCGGGACGGGACTCGAGGCCGACCGTTTTACTCGCCGGCCGTCGAACGACGGATATGACCGAACACGAGACGAACGGGACCGATGCGGCGGCCGGTGCGAGCGAGGCGCTCTGTGCCGGCGTCGTCACGATCGCCGACGAGCGGGATCTCGAGTCGGACGAGGCCGGCGAAGCCGTCGTCGAACGCCTCGAGCGCGCGGGCCACGAGATCGCTCTCCGCGACCACGTCGGGTGCGGGTACGACAAGGTGCAGTCGATCGTCGAACGGATGATCGAGCGGAACGACGTCGATCTCGTTCTCACGGCCGGCGCGACGAGCGTCGAACCCGACGACGTCACGCTCGAGGCGGTCGAACCGCTGCTCGAGAAAAAACTGACGGCGTTCGACGAGGTGTTCACGATGCTCGGGTACGAACAGGTCGGCACGCGCATCGTCGCGGCGCGAACCCTCGCGGGAATCTCGGATTCGGTGCCGGTGTTCTGTCTCCCCGGCCACCCCGACGCGGTCGCGCTCGCGATCGACGAGATCATCCTTCCCGAAGGTGCCGCGATCGTCGACCTCGCGCGCGAAGACGAGACCGCCGAGGAAGAGGCCGACGGAGATCGAGGCGGAGACGACGGCGCCTGACGATCGCGTCCGCGTCTGCGTCGGTCGGGACTCGGACGTCCGCGTTCCGGAGACCGTGCGGATATACGGGGCCGGCCGCACACGGGTGAGGTATGGGTAAACAGGACCGCCGAGAACGCGTCTGGGACGAACTGGAAGAGCGGGGCGCAGCCCGCTTTCCGTACCCGCCCCACGGCCGGATTCCCAACTTCGCGGGAGCGGACGACGCCGCCGATCGACTCGTAGAGACGGACGCCTGGCGGCGGGCGGACGCGATCAAGTCCAATCCGGACGCGCCGCAGCTCCCGGTCCGCCGGGCGGCGCTGTGCCAGGGAAAGACCGTGTACATGGCCGTGCCGCGACTGCGCGACGAGAAGTGCTTCCTGCGACTCGATCCCGCCGAGATCGAGGACACCGATCGCGCGGCGACGATCGGCGGATCGTCCGACCTCGGAACGCGGGTCGGCCCGGACGAAATGGAGCCGATCGGCCTGATCGTCTCGGGGAGCGTCGCGGCGAACGACCGCGGCGAGCGGATCGGGAAGGGAGAGGGCTACAGCGACCTGGAGTTCGCGATTCTCCGGGAGTTCGGGCTGGTCGACGACGAGACGACGACCGTCACGACGGTCCACGAGATCCAGGTCGTCGACGAGGCGTTTCCGACAGCCCACCACGACGTGCCGATGGACCTCATCGTCACCCCCGATCGGACGATCCGAACCGACGCAGGCGAGCCCAGGCCGATCGGCATCGCGTGGGACGAACTCGACGACGATCGGATCGAGGAGATCCCGATTCTCGACCGGTTGCGATCGCAGTAGCGGCGGCGACGATCGACGGAGACGCCGGTTCGTGCCGACCCTCGATCCGCGACGGGACTGCCGATCGAAGATATAGTGGACAAATAGCCATGTAAAACGCGAATAATTGACCAATCATAATCAGGTAAGACGTATTGTTCATCATAGATATTTGATGTGCCGACATTACGATACCTTTATCATATTATCTCCGTACCACCCTGCATGAGCAAGGGCCAACAGCGCTCCGAGTCGACCGATCGGGAGGGGCCGCCGACCGAAGCGACCGCGCCCGACGAGGCGATTCGGGACGCCGTCGAACGATCGCGCAGCGGCGCCCCGGCCGCCGGGGCCGTCGTCCGCGATCGGTTCTCGTCCGACGAGATCTTCCACCGGATCGTCGCCGCAGCCGACGAGGAGATGCAAACCGGCGCGCGCGAACTGTTCTTCAGCGCGCTGGCCGCGGGCTTCGCGATCACGATCACGTTCATGCTCTACGCCTCGTTGACGGCGAAAACTGGCGGCGCGCCGATCCTGAGCGCGCTGTTGTACCCGCTCGGGTTCATCTACATCATCCTCGGAGACTACCAGCTGTACACCGAGAACACGCTGCCGCCGGTCGCGCTCGTCCTCGAACGGCTGGCAAGCGTTCCCGCGCTGTTGACCGTCTGGACGATCGTGCTGATCGGGAACCTGACCGGCGGCGCGATGGGCGCGTTCCTCCTGGCGTCGACGGGCGTGTTCTCGCCGGAGGTGATGGCCACGGCGATCGATCTCTCCCAGAAGGGGGTCGAGACGCCGCGGCTGGACCTGTTCTTCAAGGCCGCCTTCGCCGGACTCATCGTCGCCGGCGTCGTCTGGCTCGACTACGCAGCCCAGGACACGCCCTCGCGACTGGTGCTCGTCTACGTCGCGTTCCTCGCGATTCCGCTCGGCAACCTCTTTCACGTCGTCGTCTCCGCCACGGAGGCGATGTTCCTCGTCTTCCACGGCCAGCTCCACCCCCTGATCGGAGCGACCGACTTCGTACTCCCCGTCCTCCTCGGGAACACGATCGGCGGCGTGTTACTCGTGACCGTCGTCAACTACTTCCAGACGGTCGAACGCGAGTACCAGTCGCAGAATTACCGGCTCTCGCCCCGGGAGATGCTTTTCGGAAAAGGCGCACTCGACGAACGGACGTCGGTGACGAATGCGGTAGACGACTGATCGACGCGGCCGCATCGGGCGCGCCGATCGGCCGGATCGATGCGGTCGCGATCGTCGCGCGTCGGTCGGCCGGCGCTTACGAGCGCAGCGAGGCGTGCCGTCCCAGATCGCTGAGCGTCTGCTCGGGGTAGTGACGTTCGCCGCAGACTCGACACTTGGCGACGAGAACGGAGACGTCGGTCTCGATCTCGATACCGAGGTCGCACGGGTCGATCGCCACTTCTCGGAGATCACCGCCGCACGCCGAACAGGGAAGGTCGAATTCCGATGTCATACGTTGGCTCCTGCGATCTCTCCTTCGTGGTGACGGGCCGCCGAAACGCACGCGTCGATCAGAACGCGGTGCGAGCCGATCGAGAGCCGCCCGCACGGCAAAGGAAACGAGACCGCAGTCGAGTATGTAACGTTTCTTCACTCGCTCGTAAATACGTTTCCCCGATCGGCGCGAACGGCGTCCGGAGGCGGCTGAAAATCGTCCGTGTGCGGCGTCAGTCTGAACCGGGCGACGGCTCCCCACGGCGTCCCGATACGAAAACTGAAACCTTCTTACGGACCGGCCACCGCAACTGGTGTATGGACTACGGCGGCCCGCACGCGAGGTGGATCCCGTGACGAGCGTCAAAGAGTTCCGAACCGAGGAGGCGGCGACCGCCGACGAACTCGGTCGCGGCTCGTTCGTCTTCACCGACGATTACTCGGTGTTCGACTGGGGGAAGATGCCCGACCAGATCCCCCAGAAGGGCGCGAGCCTCTGTACGATGGGCGCGTTCAACTTCGAACTGCTCGAGTCCGAATGCGTGCCGACCCACTACCGCGGTATCGTCGAGAACGGCGAGGTCGTGCCGCTGGACGACGCGTCGAACCCGCCGTGGGAAATGGCGATCGATCTGACGCAGGTCCCCGACCTGCCCCACGAGGGGCGGGACTACGACTACGAAGCCTACCACGCCGACGCCGGGGAGAACTACCTCGTCCCGCTCGAGATCGTCTTCCGCAACCGCGTCCCCGTCGGCTCGAGCCTCCGCCGACGGACCGATCCAGCCGATCACGGCCTCGAGTTCGACAGCTGGCCTGCGGAGGCCGTCGATCTCGACGAGCCGATCGTCGAGTTCTCGACGAAGTACGAGGAGGGCGATCGCTACCTCGATCGCGAGGAGGCCGACGACATCGCCGGCGAGGCCGCGATCGACGACCTCGAGTCGGTCGCCCGCGAGGTCAACCGGATCGTCACCGCACAGGCCGACGCCGCCGGCCTGGTCCACGAGGACGGCAAGATCGAGTGCCTCTACTACCGGGGCGAGATCCGCGTCGCGGACGTCGTCGGGACGTTCGACGAGAACCGGTTCAGCTACGAGGGGACCCAGCTCTCGAAGGAGGTCATCCGCCAGTATCACAAGCGAACCCAGCCCGAGTGGGTCGAGGCCGTCTCGGCCGCCAAGGCGGAGGCAAAGCGCGAGGACGTCGCGGACTGGAAGTCGCTCTGCGACGTCGACCCCGAGTCGCTCGACGAGTCGGTGATCGAGACCGCCCGAGACGTGTACTGCGCCGGGACCAACGCCTACCTCGGCCGCGAGGTCTTCGACGCCCCGCCGCTCTCGAGTGCGATCGGCGCTGTTCGCCGCCTCTGATCCGCGGCGTCCGCCGCTCTCGAGCGCGATTGTTATCCGCTTCGGTCGTCACCGCTCGCCGCGAGCGACGCTCGAATCCGTGCCCCTCGGTAGCACCCCACAGCCCTCGAGCGACAAGGTAACCCTCATATGATGGGCCGAGAAAACAGTCGCTCGAGCGTCAATGACCCTCGCTATCAGTGGCATCGTCGCAAGCATCGTCCCGTCCGGACTGACCGGTGGTATCGCAGCCGTCGCGACCGCTATATTGACCGTCTTCATGCTCGTGATGGTCGGTTTCGCCATCGCATCGATCGTCTCCTCGTCGTGGACTGGCCAGTCGACCGCGACGTCGGCGTCCGCCGCCAGCGGCGCCGAACCCGGCGACGACTGACGACGGCCGCTCGACGACCGATCCGATTCCGATTTTGCGACCATCGCCGTTTCGTTGCCGTTCAACGCGTGCGTCGAACGCAGCCCGTCGGGACCGACCGATGAACGGTGCCGTTTCTCGACCATCGGTACTCCGATCGCGTCTTCGGAGTCAGTCTCGAACCGGAACCGACCGATCCGGTACGGAGACGCGACGGTATGGATCCCACACCGAACGAGACGGGTCGAATCGCTCAGCGCGGTGAGCGGTCGGCTCGACGCCGTCGATCGAAACCCGATCGGAAAACTCTACGATGGTGACGGGTTGCGCCCGAGCGTCAGGGTGCCGGTCGACGGCGAGCGAGCTCCTCTGGAAGACCGAGTTCCGGTGGGCGCGTCGATGACGCTGATGTCCGCGGTTCAGGGCGGACCTCGAGAGTCGGTGTCGGATCGAGGGAAAATCGGCAAGAGCGCTGGTTCGGACCTACAGGCCGTACTGCTCGCGCACCAGGTGTGCCATCCCGCGCGCTTCGAGGACGTCCATCGGCGCGAGCATATCGAGTTGGACGACGCCCGGGAGGCGGCCGATCTGGACGCCGCCGGTGAACGTACACCGCGATCGGACCTCGCCCTCGCTCATGTCGAGGAGTTTCCCGGCGCGATCGAAGGCGTTCTCGGTGGCGGCGTTGATCGTCCCGCCGGACCCGATCACCTGGATCGGCCCCGCGTCGTCCCGAATGTCAACCCCGCGCTGATCGGCGAGTTTGCGGCCCATTTCGAGTTCCGCTTCGCTGTACGGTTTGCTGATGTGCGGCAGGTCCTCCTCGTTGGGCAGCAGGATCGGGCCGTCGATATCGAGGCCCGTGATGACCTCGACGTCCATCGTCACGTTCCCACTGACGTCGGTCGTGTGCAGGGAGAGTTCCCCGTCGCCCTGGTTGGCGTGCAGATCGCCGACGTAGACGCCCGCGCCGTCGACCTTGACGGGACAGATCAGCGTCGCGCCGGCCCGCACTTCCGGAATATCCATGTGGCCGTCGGTTCGCGCTTCGAGTTCCGCCTCGCTTTCGAGGCCCCAGTCGTGGTCGGCGCCGATCAAGAACTGGCCGAAGTCGCCGGCGTTGTGCGAGTCGGGGAGTTCGATCGGCGGCGTCGTGCCGACGTTGCCGATGAACGGGCGCAGGCGGCCGAGCGTGCCGGGCATCTCCGAGGGCTCGTACAGCAGGATCGGGTGCTGCCGAGAGTGTTCGGGAATGTCCATCACCTCCTCGGCGTCCGTCGCGAGTTCGTGGGCGCCCTCCGCGTCCATCGTGAGGCCGACGGTCCGATCGTCGTCGAACGCGACGGTGTAGCCGTACTCGAACCCGAAGGAGGAGACGTTCGCGCCGCACTCGGCGCACCGAATCGCGTCCTCGCCGGTTCCCTCGACGACCGAGTCAGGCCACACCGTGCCGCACTCGGGACAGCGGTGGTCGACGAACGGGTCGGCGTCGAACGCCTCGTCGCGCTCGCGCATCGACCCCGTGCTCGTCGCGAGACTCGTCACCTCGACGTCCCGGATTTTGAGCGCCACCGCGTCGCCGATCTCGGCATTCTCGACCCGGATCGGCCGCGTCACCTCGTGGCCGCCGCGGAACGAGGGCGTGATCATCGGCCCCCAACAGCCCGGCGGCGTGTAGGTCTCGATCGTGCCGCCATCGGCGACGGTGCCGGCCCACTCCTGGTCGGGACCGACGAGGCCGAGCGTGTACTGGTCGACCGAAAGCTCCTGCTGGATCTCTTGCTGTGCCATACCATATCAAGGTACGACGTTCCTCCGGATAAAGCGTATAGTAGCACGGGTGTCAGTCGCCGAGTGCGCAAACTCGCGGACGATGGCGACACAGGGAAGGCCCTCTCGGAGGTCAAGTCGCTGTTCACCGGCGGTACGGACGTCCGATAGTCCGCCAACCGGCGCGACGGATCGACCCTTGCACCTGAGTTCCCAACCTCGAAATCTATCACTCGTGAAGGCTCCCGTATGCAGGAAAGCGAATTCTATACGCTCGTTCAGGAAGCGGGTCACCTCGACACCGTCGATCGCGCACAGGAGGCGACCGAGGGCGTGCTCCGAACGCTCGGCGAGACCCTGACGGGCGGCGAAGCCGAGGACGTTGCCGGGCAACTGCCCGACGACCTCGCGGGGATCGTCGAAGACGCCGACCACGACGCAGCCGGCTACGGGTACGACGAGTTCGTCCAGCGCGTGAGCGAACAGCTCCGCGGAACCGACGTCGAGCCGGACGACGCGGAGCGATACGCCGATGCGGTCACGGACGCGATCGCGGCCGCGCTCACGGAGGGCCAGCTCCAGGACCTGAAGGCGCAACTCGACGGCGATCTTCAGCCGCTGTTCGAGGGGGTCTCCGTCGATCAGAAAAACGTCTGAGCCGGACGATTCTCGATCGAGCGGACCGCGCTCCCGCGCGGCGGTTTCCGCCGCAACGGGTTCCTTCAAGTCCCTGCGTCACACCTTGTCACGGCATGGGTGACTCGGAAGACGAAAACGGACCCGAGTGTCGGACGTGCGGCGAACCGATCGACGCGGCCGACGATCGGCGAGTCGTGACGGTCGTCGAGGGCGGCGAGGCGATCTACCGGCAGTTCTGCGGCGAGGACTGCCTGTCCGACTGGGAATCCTGAGAAACGTTCGGGCGCCGAATCGGTTTCGGACCGCTACTGCGATCGGTCGTTGGCGATCGCGGCGCCGATGCCGTCGACCGGTCGGTCCGGCGTGAGCTCGTCGATCTCGTCGGGGAGGCCGAGCTGGTACTGCGTGCCGTTCTCGCGGACCGTCGTCCGGCCGCGGTGGACGGAGACGTCGCCGTTCAGGTGGAGCCGAACCGCTTCGAGCAGCGCGTCGGCTTCGAGGGGCTGGCCGCGCGCTTTCATCTCGTCTAAGCCGGCGTCGTCGGGGACGTCGAACGCCCGCTGGGTGATGATCGGTCCCTGGTCGAGGTCGGTCGTCACGTAGTGGGCGGTGACGCCGGCCACGCGGACGCCCTCCTCGACGGCCTGGCGGTAGGCCTCGGCGCCGGGGAAGGCGGGCAGCAACGAGGGGTGGACGTTGATGATGCGGTCCTCGTAGCGGAAGACGACCTTGGGGGAGAGAATGCGCATGTAGCGGGCGAGCACGATCAGGTCGGCGTCGTACTCCGCGAGCAGCTCGAGGAGTCGCTCCTCGTTCTGCTGGCCGGTTTCGTTTCCGATGTCGTGAAACGGGACGCCGTAGTGCTCGGCGAGGGGCTGGAGGTCGTCGTGGTTGCCGATGACGACGCCGATGTCGGCCCCGAGATCGTCGTTGGCCCACGCCTCGAACAGCACCTCGAGGCAGTGGCTCTCCTTCGTCACGAGAACGGCGATCTGCTGGTGGTCCCGATCGGCCGGGAACCGAACCTGGACGTCGAGTCCGAGGTCGTCCCCGAGGTCGTGGAGGTCCGCGCGCAGCTTCTCCTCGGTGCAGACCATCTTCGAGGTGTCCACGGCGAGGTACATCCGGAAGACGCCGTCGCGAACCGCCTGATCGAGATCCTCGATGTTGATCCCGCGCTCGAACAGGAGGCTCGTGACGCGAGCGATCAGTCCCGTATCGTCCTCTCCGATGACCGTGATTTCGGTCAGATCAGTCGTCATCCCGCCACCTCCGCTCGAGCGAATATCGATCCATCAGTACGGTTGCAGTCAACGAGCGGCTAAAAGTCCTGCTTTCCGCGGACGCGTATGGGAATGCCCGACACCACTCGCAGAGCCGATCGAACCGACCTCGTCGGCGGGTGCCGGCTCCCCGCGCCGGTCGTATTCTCGCTCGGCGTCGAGTGCGCTCTCGCTCGATGTCCGACAGACGTGTGACTGCGACCACCGTGCCGGACCCCATCGTATTAAATTTCGTCGTACAATCGCATGTAGATTGTCTGACGGGGATTTATGCTATCGACCGTGGTGCGTATTTCTGTCACACTACGTGACGGTCCTTGAACGGTGACCACCATGACAGCCACACAAACGGAGTACGGCGGTACCGGAATCGACCCCGAGACGGAGACGGCGATCGTCTCCCACGACTGGGACGGCGATGAGTCGCTGTCCGCGACGATCGTCTCGACCATCGCGGGACTCTCGGAGACGGATCCCGCCGACGTCGATCGACTCTACGATCGGATCGACCCGGACAGCCTCGAGACGATTTTCGAACCCACGAACGGCACCTCGCGACGAAACGGCGGGCAGTTGTCGTTCCAGCTAGACGCGTACTCGATTACGGTGCACGCGACGGGCGCCGTCGTCGTCACCCGGTCGGACTGAGCGGCTGTCGGCCGGACCGAACGGATCGGCCCGGCGCGACGAGAGAGACGGGAACCCGACCGAGCTGACGACCCTTGCCGCCGAGGTATTGGCCCCGCAGCCGCCGAGGTACGGCTTCGAGACGTCCCCGTTGTCGGGCACCCCACCGACCTTGTTTTCGACCCGCGTCGATCCTCGATCGAGGATGCGTCCTCGATCTGGTATCCACGAACGTGTATTAGGTATCGAAGTCGAAAGCGTTTTTGAGCACGGATACGGGGGTTCCAGTAATGACCGCGTACACCGCGACGGTGACGGTTCGACTCAAACGCGGGGTTCTGGACCCCGAGGCCGAAACCACGAAGCAGGCGCTCAAGCGTCTCGGGTTCGAACTCGAGGGCCTTCGATCGGCCGATCGGTTCGAGGTCGACCTCGACGCCGCGTCGACCGCGGACGCCCGCGACCGCGCGAGCGAGATGGCGGAACGACTCCTCGCGAACCCGACCATCCACGACTACGACGTGGAGGTCGACGAACGGTAGATGATCGTCTCGATTACGCCGATCGAAGCCGTCGATCACAACGCCAGGGGGTGGCGACCGTGACGGTTTCGATCGTCCGATTCGGCGGCTCGAACTGCGACCGCGACGCCGAGCGCGCGCTCGAGCACCTCGGCATCGACGCCGAGATCGTCTGGCACGAGGACGGGCTTCCGGCGGAGACGACGGGGATCGTGCTCCCCGGAGGATTCTCCTACGGCGACTACCTCCGCGCCGGCGCGATGGCGGCGCGATCGCCCATCATGGCCGAGGTCCGCGAGGCCGCGGCCGAAGGAACGCCCGTGCTCGGCGTCTGCAACGGCGCCCAGGTCGGCTGCGAGTCGGACCTGACCGAGGGCGCGTTCACGACGAATCAGAGCGCCCGCTTCCAGTGCGAACGCGTCTACCTCCGCGTCGAACGCGACGACACGCCCTGGACCGAAGCGTACGACGAGGGCGAGGTCATCGAAATCCCGATCGCCCACGGCGAGGGGCGCTACGAGATCGACGAGGATCGACTCGCGGAGCTCGAGGCCGACGATCGAATCCTCTTTCGGTACTGCGACGAGAACGGCGACGTCGGCGCCGACGTCAACCCGAACGGCTCGAAGCACAACGTCGCCGGCGTCCTCGGAGAGACCGACTCGGTCGCGGTGTTGATGCCACACCCGGAGCGAGCGACCCTTCCCGACGTCGGGCCGACCGACGGACGGGGCGTGCTTCGCGGCTTCGAGTCGCCCTGATGCCTGCCCGCCGCAATTATCGTTTCCCGCTATAGATCCCCTCCGATACCTACCGGGCCACAACTCGACGCCTGAAATAACGAGCCCCGCGGGACGGTCGTCCGACTCGAAGTGCCGCAGGCCGACGCTGATTCGGTCCGATCGAGGATCGACGGCGCGACGGTGAGTGACTGAGGACACAGTCGCCGTCCGATTACCATCCCAAGCGCGGTGATTCTGCCGGGGACCACTTATCACCAGAGCGTAACCATAACGCTACCATGAGTGGTCGACACGGTACCCCTCCGATCGAGAGCGAGCGACTGCGGCGTTCGGGTTCAGAGATTCACTATTGGGTTACGGGGCCGGACGATGGACCGCTTGTCGCCTGTACGCACGGGGCAGCAATGGACCACCGGATGTTCGATCCGCAAATCGCACCGCTGGTTGACGAAGGGTACCGGGTAGTCACGTGGGACGTCCGCGGCCACGGACAGTCGAAACCCATCGGTGACGAATTTACCGTCTCGACGGTAGCTGACGACCTACTCGCCCTCATCGACCATCTCGGCCACGAAACGGCCATCCTGATCGGGCAGTCGTTCGGTGGCTACGTCTCCCAAGAGGTCGTCTTCCGCCACCCGGCGCGTGTCGATGCCGTGGTCGTGATCGGCACAACGGACATCACGACACTCCCGTCTCGGCTCGAACGACTCGGCCTCAAACTGTCACCGTACCTCTTCAAAGTCTGGCCGGCCGGCCATCTCCGAACGCTCATCGCGGAGAATACAGCGGTAACCCCAGACGTACAACAATACGCTGCCGACGCAGCCGGTCAAATGACGAAGCAGGAGTTCGTCACCGTCTGGAAAGCAGTTGCCACCTGTCTCCACGAAGAGCCGGGTTATCGCATTCAACAGCCGTTCCTCTTAACTCATGGTGAGTACGACGAAACTGGGATCATCTCAAAGGCGGCCCCGGGCTGGGCCGACCGGGAACCGAACTGTCGCTACGAGGTGATCCCGGATGCAGGACACAACGCCAATCAAGATAATCCAGACGTATTCAATCGGATTCTGCTCGCATTCCTCGAAGAAACCGTTTCCGATTAGCGATCGGTGAGAGTCGAGTGACGCTCTGGCTACTCACAAGACGATCCGCCCGATCGATAAGCGCGGTCTATTCAGCAGCCCAGATCAGAACTGACGAGCCGCTGGGTGATGTGCCAAATGCAGGGAATGCGTTCAACACGGCGACTTCGTTTGCTTCACGCCGAATCCAGCGAATCTACCGATCAGTAGGTCTGCGTACGTAACCTGATGAGAGGCGATCGGCGAGGGACAGTGAACGGTCAGTAGAGGAATCCGCTTACTAGATATGCTGGGACTTTATTACAGACAGGATACTAGACTTAGCATAATGGTGCCAATACTCTCCGAAGTGGGTGTCCTTCTCAGCGACAGTGTACCTGCGACCGAGGGACTGGTACTGGTTGTTGTGGTGGGGATACTGCTAGTGGGGGTTCCAACGATCGGCATCTATCGGGAATCGAGTACGCAGAGTGACCATCCGTATTCCTGGACTGGTGGTATGTTTCTGCTCTCTGTTCTCGCCCCGGTGATCGGGCCGGTCGTACTTTGGATACTGTATACGAGAGCTGAGGTACGCAGTTGACGCCCCACGGATCCGGCTGTTCAGTTCGCACATGAACCTAACGTAGCATCACGATAGTGCTGGCTCGGTGTCTCCTTACAATCGATCCCACCCTGCACCGAAAGCGACACCGATGCATATGCCGATAGCGATCCCCATCGCGATATTGCCCATCGTAACCCCCAAAGCGACCCCTAATGGAAGCCCGACCGCGATTCCTGCGCCCATTTTGGTTGAATCCATCTGGTCGCTTCCCTCTTCAGACATGGAATCTCCTTCGGGGTATGAGGAGATAAGCACGTGGATTAAATGACACATGGGTCTCCCGTACTGAGCGGTCAATTCAGTTCAGAACCAAACGAAATCGACTTCTCGTTTTCCTTCCTGAATCGGTTCGCGGCCGTCGGTCCGATCGACACCGGGCTGTTTCCCGGCGAATCGGTCCGATCGCTACGCCCCGGACCGAACAGTGACATCCCGTGAGCTCGGTTCCACACCGACGCGTTCAGCAGGAGGTTTCGCTCGTTCCGTCAAATTTGCAGTAGTTATAAGTAACGGCACATCAGCAATTAGAACGGAAGCCACAACGGCGGGCATGAATGAAATGCCCCGGGTGCTGGAACCACCCGAGACGTGGCTTCCAAACCCTCACCGGGGTTTGAAGCCATGATTGCGTTCATTCTACCGGGATATAAACGTCCCGCACGATCGACGTATCGCTACACACGAGTACGATCGCTCTCGATCACCCGCGTACCTACTGGAGGCGACGATGAGCGCTGAGCACGGGGACGACAAATCGTCCCCGTACCCGCCGTGTTCGGAGTGCGGCGGGACGGTACTGGCGGTCACGGTCTTCGGCCCGATGGCTGCGATCGCCAGCCCCTGCGGCTGTTCCGTCTCGCCCGAGATATTCGACGGCGCCGGTCGAGAGTAAGTCGCCGATCGCGGGGATGACTCGTCGACGCTCGCGCGGCCGGGGCAGCAGCGTCGGCGGGCACCCGAATCCGTCGACCGGAACTAACGGTCGATCGATCACTCGTGCCGGAGGGCTGCGATCAGCCCTACCGCGTCAGCGGCTGGTTGAAGCTCCGCTCGCGTTCCATCACGACCTCCCACGTCCGCTCGCACTCGCAGGACACCTGCTCGAAGACCGAGGGATCCTGCCGGAGGTCGAAGTCCTTGATCGCCTTCTGGACGAGGTCGTCACACTCCGTGCAGTTGTGCGGACCGCGATCGGAGCCGTGGCCGACGGGATCGGAGACGACGATCGCGTCGACGTCCGCGGTCTCCTCCAGCACGTGGGCGACCGACCAGAGCCACGGCGGGCGGTAGCCGTCGTTGAAGTAGAGTTCGTCGACCATGGTGTAGCGCTGGACGTTGCAGGGGTTCATCGAGACGGTGTGACAGCCCTCGACGTCGGCGCAGCGCTCGATCGAAGAGATCATATCCGCGACGGCTTCGGACTCGGTGAGGAAGGGCGGCTTCATCAGGAGGTACGCCTTGATCCCCGCCTCGACGTCCGTGCCGGCGTCCTCGTTCGCGGCGGCGGCCTCCGCGCAGGCGTCCTCGAAGTCCGCGAAGTCGAAGTACTTGTTCACGCAGTCGTGGCGGACCCGATCGGTCGCCGTCTCCAGGCCGATCGCGACGTCCGTGTCGATGCCGTGTCGCGTGAAGTCGGCGATCTTCTCGCGATCGACGAAGTCGGGGAGGGACTCGACGACCATGCGCTCGCGATCGGCGAAAGTGTCGGCGATCGCCTTTCGAGTACGGGCGCCGACCTCGCGCTCGTCCAAGAAGGACCCGGAGGTGTAGATTTTGATGAGGTCGGCGGATTCGTCGACGTTCGCTTCTTCGTGCTCGAGACAGACGTCGATCTGGTCCATCAGGGCCTCGTGGCTCACGCTGCCGCCGTCGACGCTCTCGGCGACGTAACCGCACATCGTACAGCCGCCGGCGCGGGCCCAGCGACAGCCCCCGGTGTTGAGGATGATCGTCAGGCTCCGCTTGACGCCGGTCGGCGTGTTGTCCTCGTCGAGCCAGACGCGGGTGGGCTCGTGGGGATCGTAGCTCGCCTCCTTTCGCGAGCGGATCTCCCGCATCACCTGGTTGTGGGCGTCCATGCCCTTGCCCTGCTCGTAGACCTCGGGCGTGGGTTTGCTCATTAGCGGGACAAGCGCTCGGACGCGTAAAGCGGCTTCGTCTCCGTCGTGTATCCGGATCGTCCGGTCGAATCGGTACGATCGGCCGAGCCGCGGGACTGTCTCGGGGCGGACCCGCGGACCGGAACGCCGGCGATCAGTACGAGTGGGTCACCCGCGCCGAGACGTACTGCCCGCCGGCGCCGTCGTCCCAAACGAACCGGACGTCGATCGACGAGCCATCGCCTGACGCGTCGCGAACGTGTTCGTGGATGCTGCCCGCGGGATCCATGCGGTAGCCGACCCAGGAGTTCGTTCCTGGCTCGGCGAACTGGATATCCGCCCAGTCGGCCGCGTTGTTCGGTTCGAACCGCCACGTGCTCGAATCACCCTCGTCGGTCGCGGTCGCCGACCAGCCGTCGCCCGCCGAGCCCGAGTACGTCGAGTCACCGCCGTCGTTGCCGTCGTCGCCATCGTTGCCGTCGTCTCCGTCATCACTGCCGCCGACGATCTTTCCGCCGACGAGCCGCGGGTCGTCCTCGGCGTGGCCGGGCGCGACCGCATCGTAGTAGACGTCGCCGCCGTCGAGGGTGATCTCCCACTCCCAGTCGGTGTGGACGTCGTCCGTGGCGTCGAGGTAGATCTCGTCGTCGAGGGCGACGTCCCGCAGGTGAGTGGTCGGTTCGCCCGCGAGGATCTGCTCGCCGCGGATGTTGATCTCCGCGTTCGTTACGTCCTCGAACGTCGGGTTCCGGATCTCCGCGATTCCGTCGGTCAGTGCGCCGATGCCGTCGTTCCAGTTCTCGATCGTCGCGTCCTCGACGCACAGCCCTCGCGCCCGCATGTTGTGGACGATGCCGGCGCCCTCGCCGGTGCCGATCAGGCGGGCGTTCTCGATTTTGAGGTGATTCGCGTACCGCATGGAGATGCCGATGTTGACGCCTCGGGGGAACTCGAAGTTGACGTCGTCGCCGTGGCGCATCTCGAACGCCGGAAGGTCGGACTCGCCGTCGCGGCCGCCAATGGCGTACGCCGTGAAGTTCTTCACCAGGCCGTAGTAGTCGTCGTTCCCGTGGACGGTGTCCGAAGGCCCCTCGACCCCGCGCAGGTGGTTCATGACGTCCATGCCGGCGCCCGAGGCGAACGCCACGTTGTCGACGTTCCGGATCGGGATGCTCCCCGCGTCCACGAAAGTGGCGGCGCCGGCGTCGTGCGTCGTGTGAGCGAACGCCGCGACGTTCGGACCCGGCGAGCCGGGGGCAACGTTGTGCGTCTCGGACGGCTTGTCGTCCCCGTATTCGGCGGGGACGTTGGGAATCTTCCCCCTGTGCCGACCGACGTCCGCCTCCTCCACCGGTCGGTCGAGTTCCGACGGCGGGACGGCCGGGTCGGACACCTCGTCGGGAACGTAGTCGCCGAGTGCGCGGGTCCAGTAGGCGTAGGCGAAGTTGCGGTGGCCGGCGGCGACGTTATCCTCGACGGAGACGAGGGGGCCGTGCAGCCAGAAGCCGTGGCCGCCGTGACCGTAGTCGTCGATGAGCGGCCGGTTCGCGTGGTCGGCCCAGGCGATGAACTCCCGCCAGTCAGGGTCCTCGCCGCTCCCCGCCGATCGCAGCGCGAAGTTGTTCCGGAAGACGCCGATTTCGACGCCGGTCTCCGTCATGAAGTGCGTTCCGAAGACCCTGTAGCTGACGCAGTCTCGAACGTTCGCGTACGAGCCGTGGTTGGTGAACCCCCAGCCCGGACTGCCCTTCCACCCGGCCGCGTCCGTGTGCGGGGCGACCACGCAGCCGGTCACCTCGTGGGGCTCGAGGTCCCGGCGGGCGCCCGTCCGGTGGAAGTGAAGCGGGTACCGCGCCTTGCGATTGTCGTTTTCCGCCAGGTCGAACACCCCGTCGTTTCTGATCTCCGACTCCTTGTAGAGCGGATCCGAGAGCGGGATGCGCTTGTCGGTCCGTCCCAGTTCGTAGAAGCCGACGTACTCGAACGCGGTTCCGGTCGACATGGCCATGACGTGCCCGCGCCGGTCGACGTCCGTGCTCTCGGAGCGGAGCCGAACGTTCCGATCGAGGTTCAACGCGTACGAGTCGAGATCCGCCGCGGGCGGGCTGTGATCGTACTCGAGCGATTCCTGAAGGTGGACGGTGCCGCCGCTCACGCTCGCGATCGTCACCTCCTCGTCCTGGTTCTCCCGGTGGGAGACGCCGGGCACGACCAGCGCGTCGCCCGCCCGCCAGTTCGTCGGCGTCGACTCGAGTTCGAGCGTCCCGTCGCCGGGCGACGGGTGGGACGCGAGCGTCGTGTGGGGCGTCTTCTCCGCGCCGACGAGTTCGACCTCGCCCGCGGCCAACAGGCCGCGGCTCAGGCGTGTGGGGTCCCACGATTCGTCGATCGGGCCGCGGTCGACGAACTCGATTTCGGCGGTCGCGTCCGATCGGACCGGCGACGATGCCGTGCCGATCTCGAGGCTGCTCCCCGGCGCGGTGACGAGCGTGTCGACCTGAAGCCGCGTGTCGACGTCGGTCGCGAACGCGAGCGTACCGTCGACGCGGATCCACTCGAGCCGCGCGGCGTCCTCGTGGTCGAGCGTGACCGTCACGCCGGAGTCGACGCGCACGCGAGCGCCGTTGCCCGGCGACGAGCCGCCCGCCCAGACGGCGGCGTCGCGCCACGATCCGTCGGCCGTCGCGGTGTGGGTGGCCTCGGACGTCGGAACGAGATCCAGCACTGCGTCGTGACCGTGATCGTGAGAATCGGCCGTCCCGGGGGTCGCCCCGACTATCGCCGCCGTGGCTCCGGCGCCGAGCACCTTGCAGTAATTTCGACGGGAGAGCGCCCGCTCCGCGCCGTCCGATTCGGCTGCCTGACGGTTCGTCGTCCGATTCTCCTGTCCGTTCGTCGCCCTGTTCTCCTGATGGTTCGTCCGCTGATTCGCGTTTGTCGTGTCTTCTGGCATGTATCGGATGGTCGATCGGTCGAGTCGTTCCGGAGCCCTCGATCTCCGTTCGACGGAGTCGGACGGGCTCGTCTCGATACCCGGGTGCCTCGTGGGTCCAACCGTCGATCGAAGCGACGACCTTCCGACTTCCGCTACCGTCCCACAAGGACCTTCGAGATATTTATTATGTTTGTACTTAAAATTAGCTACTTAATAGTTGTTATTTTTGCCCCGTGAGCGAATCGCACGACGCGGTGTGGTCGTCGGGTGCGCGGAATTCGGGCCGGACGATCCCGCCGGCAGCCCCGCTCGGCGCTCGAGGGGCGTCGCCCGCCGCGATCGAGTCACCCGGCCGGTATCCAGTCGCTCGTCGGAGTCGTGCGACGAGCGCCGCGGCGGGCGGTCAGAATGATTCCGCGATTCGACTCACGTCTGCGTGGTGGAGCCGATCCCGACGGTTCTCGCGGGTCGAACGGCCTACCGGCAGCGGCCGTCTCGGGAGCGCTCACTCGAGGCGCAGTTCTTTGATTTCGACGGCGTGACAGGTTGGGCAGACGAACTGGTACCGGACGCGGCTTCCCGCGGCGGTAACGCGCCAGCCTCCCTCGTCGCAGACGGCGCCACACTCGCCGCAGCGATCGTTCGACTCGTCGAACTTCGCTCGGAGCCGCTCGAATGGGGATCGGAAAGCAGACATACGGTATCGTGCACCACGACAGATAATAACATTCTAGGGTAGGTGCCGCGCCCGCGAACCGTCTCGACCGGCGCAACGATTCTTACGCTCGCCTTCCTGTGTAGGGACACGGGGACTGTTGACGCGGGCGGCGGACCCGGCCCGAACGTAGCGTCCGAATTCGCGCGATCGAAAGCGAGAACGGCCGGGCCCGGCTCACGCTCGAGATCCCTCGCTCGGCCGACGTTCGATCGATCGTCGAAGCCGTCGAGGAGCGGTGCGACGGAACCGACGTGATCTCGTTCCGGCAGCGCGACCGCGGCGACGAAACCCACCAGGAGTTCGCGACGCGACTCGAAGACGACCTCGCAGACCGCCAGTTCGACGCGTTACAGCGCGCCTACCTCGGCGACTACTTCGCGTGGCCTCGGCCGACGACCGGGGAGGAACTCGCGCAGTCGGTGGGCGTCTCGCGGCCGACGTTCCACGAACACCTGCGAGCCGCCGAGGTGAAGCTCTGTCGGTCGTTTTTCGGCGGCGACTGATCGCGGCCCGCGTTCGAACCGTTGAACGCACCTTACTCCGCCGTAGCCGGGTCCTAACGATCAGGACGGTCGCCGCCGTTTATGTGACGGCGCGTGGCCAACACGGCCATGTTCGAACTCGCAATGGCGACTCCGATGCAGATCGGTGGCGGCGAATTTCTGTATTGGGCGGTAATCTTCTTCATTCTCGCGATCGTCGCGGCGGCCGTCGGCGCGCGCGGCGTCGCCGGCATCTCCATGGAGATCGCACGGATCTTCGTGTTGATCTTCATCATTCTGGCGATCGTCGCCCTGTTGCTGTAGCCGACCCGGTCGCTCTCGGCTACGGTACTCGGTCGCGATCGGTGGCTGCGGAGACGGTCGTTCACTGTCGTCGCCACCGCGTCGATCGAACGCGAACACTTGTGATTTCGGTTCCGCAGAAATTGCCGTTTAGATAACAGACCCGAACCGGGTGGCGATCGAGGGGACGAGCGGCGTCCGCGGCGACCGTCCGACCGAACGGCGTAACCGGTTTCCGTTACGTGTGGTTGCGAACGACTAACAGCCTCCGCGCCGTAGATAACGAGTGAACGTTTACCATGACTGAACTCGGCGGTTTCCAGGACAGGGTCGCTCGCATCGACCTCTCGGACGGGAACGTCGCGTACGAGTCGATCGACGACGAGGACGCGAAGAAGTACATCGGTGCGCGCGGCCTGGGGGTAAAGTACGTCTTCGACCAGGGGCCGGACGTCGATCCGCTCGGTCCGGAGAACCTGCTGGCGTTCATGAACGGGCCGCTGTCGGGGACGCAAGTGACCATGAGCGGCCGGATCGCCGTCTGCACTAAATCGCCGCTGACCGGCACCGTCACCGACAGTCACCACGGCGGCTGGTCCGGCGCTCGGCTGAAGTGGGCCGGCCTCGACGGCCTGCTGTTCGAGGGCCAGGCAGACGAACCGGTCTACGCCGTCGTCGAGGACGGTGACGTCGAACTCCGCGACGCCTCCCACCTCTGGGGCAACGGGTTCCACGAGACCCGCGACACGCTCGAAGAGGAGGTCGAAGGGTCCTACGGCAAGAACCTCTCGATCATGGGCATCGGTCCGGGCGGCGAGAACCAGGTGCGCTACGCCTGCATCATGAACGAGGACGATCGCGCCTCGGGTCGCGGCGGGACGGGCTGCGTGATGGGGTCGAAGAACCTCAAGGCGATCGTCGTCAAGTCGAACACGAAGATGCCCAAACCCGCGGACAAGGAAACGTTCATGGAGGGCCACCAGCAGGCGATGCAGGCCATCCAGGAGTCGGAGGTCACCGCGCCCAACGAGGGCGGCCTCTCGATGTACGGGACGAACGTCCTGATGAACATCACCGAGGAGATGTCCGGCCTCCCGACGAAGAACGCGACGTACACCTCGACGCGGGACGCCGTCGACGACGGCTGGGCCGAGGAGGGGTTCGACTCGGAAAAGATCTCGGGCGAGAACGTTCGCGAGAACATCCTCGTCGACGAGCCGACGTGTCACTCCTGTCCGGTCGCCTGCAAGAAGGAAGTCGAGGTGCAGGCGATGCACAAGGGCGAGGAGATGAACGTCCGCATGGAGTCCTACGAGTACGAGTCGGCGTTCGCCCTCGGCCCCAACTCCGGGCACACCGAGCGCGACGACATCGCCCTCATGATCGACCGCTGTAACGACATGGGGCTGGACACGATCGAGACGGGCAATATGATGGCGATGGCGATGGAGATGACCGAGGAGGGCAAACTCGAGGACGTCGGCGACGACCTCGAGTGGGGCGACTCCGAGACGATGATCGACCTGATCGAGCGGATCGCCCACCGCGAGGACGACCTCGCGGACCTGCTCGCCGAGGGTGCGAGCCGCGTGGCCGAGAAGAAAGGCGCCGCCGACAACTCGCTCGCGGTCAAGGGCCAGACGATCCCCGCCTACGACCCCCGCTGCATGAAGGGGATGGGGATCGCCTACGCCACCTCGAACCGCGGCGCCTGCCACCTGCGGGCCTACACGCCCGCCGCGGAGATCCTCGGCATTCCCGAGAAGGTCGATCCCTACGAGTGGGAGGGCAAGGGCGAACTCACCGCGGAGTTCCAGAACCTCCACGCAATCAGCGACTCGTTCGACATCTGCAAGTTCAACGCGTTCGCGGAAGGCATCGAGGAGTACGTCCTCCAGTACAACGGCATGACCGGCATGGACGTCGACGAGGACGAACTGATGGAGGCCGGCGAGCGAGTCTACAACTTAGAGCGGTACTACAACAATCTCGTCGGCTTCGACGGCGCCGACGACTCGCTGCCGGCCCGGTTCCTCGAGGACGGCATCCCCGGTCAGGGCGCGAGCGAGGGCGAGTACTGCGAACTCGAGGAGATGAAAGACGAGTACTACGACTACCGCGGCTGGGTCGACGGCGTCGTCCCCGACGAGAAACTCGACGATCTCGAGATCGACGTCGGTCCCGGTACCGGCGTCAGCAGCACGGGCGGCGCGCCAGCTCCGTCGGACGACTGATCGACCAACGCGGATATCGCTCCGCCGAGCGGTTCATTTTTCGAGACGACGATCGATCTGGGCACGCGTTGAACCGTCATGGCGATGCACCCGTTCCGGTACAATTTCGGCCTCTACCACTGGCGACGTCGGCTGGCACCGATCGGCGCCGCGATCGCCGCTGCGATCCTCACGGGCGCGATCCGGCGACGAACGGATCGCCGTAGCCACCGTGTCGTCACGATACTGATCGCCGCTGGAGCGATCGCCCGCGCTCTCCGCGTCGCACACCAAGCGCTGTCGCCGCCGCCGTGGGCGATCGAGCGCGGGAAATACGACGCGCTCGCGGCGCGGCTCCCGCTTTCGGACGCGGACCGAGTCCTCGACGTCGGCTGCGGGACCGGCCGATCGCTCGTCGGTCTCGCGCCGCACGTCCGCCCGGGGAGCGAGGTGCTCGGCCTCGACGTCTTCGACGATCGGATCATCCTCGGCAACGGGCCGGCGCTCGCCCGACGGAACGGGGCCAGGGCGGGACTCACGGCGACGCCGATCGTCGGCGACGCGGCGCGACTCCCCGTCGCGGACGACTCGATCGACGTCGTCACCGTCTGTCGAGTGCTGCACGACCTCGACGCCTCGGACGTCGATCGGACGCTCCGCGAGTTGCGCCGCGTCTGTCGTCCCGATGGGACGATCGGCGTCCTCGAACTCCCGCTCGTTCCCGACGGCGTTTCCCGGGATCCGGGCGTCTACTGGCCGGAGCGAGTTTCGGTGACGGGCTTCCGAATCGAGACGCTCGACAGCATCGATCGCGACGGTCGCGACGGATCGTACCTGGTTCTCGTCGCGTCGCCGTCCGGCTCGGACGATCGCGATCGGTGATCGGTCCGCTCGATCGACTTCGGGTCGACCGCCGCGAGTCGATCGGATCCAGAGGGGATTAGACCCCCGCGTTCGAGTTCGACGACGCCGAATCGCGGAGGAGGTCGGCCTGGTCGAGCGCCGTCCGCAACCGCTCCCACATCTCCGCCCGTTGCCAGCCCCAGCCGCGTTCGCGGACGGCGTCGCTCTCGCCGAACCGCGTCGCCGCTCGCTCGAACGTCCGCTCGATCATCACCGGCGAGTCGCCGCTTCTCGCGGCGATTCGTTCGGCCGCCGGTCGAGGGTCGCAGCGCGCCTCGGCCCAGCCAGCGGTCGTCCCCGCCAGAAAGTCCCGAATCCGGGCCGGTCGATCGGCGAGCGTCGCCTCGCGAACGACGATCGTCGGACCGTAGAACGGAAAGTGATCGGCCAGCCGGAGGACGTCGACCGTCAGCCCGTCCCGTTCGAGTTCGAGCGGGTCCGCGAACGAGCCGGTCACGACGTCCGCGACCCGCCGGCGGAGGTGGTCCCGCTCTTCGCCGTTCGTGTCGACGATGTCGATCTCGTCCGCGAACGCGGTCTGCGAGAGGAACAATCGCCCGAGCAGCCGCGTCTCGGTCGCCGGCGGCATTCCGACGCGCCGTCCCTCGAGCTGGTCGACGCTCCCGAGGGGCTCCCCGAACACGTCCCTGACGGTGTAGAGCACGGTCATCGCCCGCTGGTAGCATAGCGCGATCGGGATGATCGGTTCGCCCGCTTCGCGTGCGCGGACGACCGTCGCGGCTCCGGCGACGGCGAGCTCCGCAGCGCCGGACGCGACGCGATCCAGCGCGCGTCGGGACCCGTCGCAGTGATCGAGGTCGACGCCGACGCCGAACTCGTCGTACCAGTCCGTCTCGATGGCGGCGTGGATCGGCGCGTGGAGGGCGTTCGGGCGCCAGTTGAGTGCGATCGAAAGATCCGCTGCGGCATCGAACGGTTCCGACTCGGATGCCACGGATCCCGTCTCCGAAATCCCGTGACAGTTGCATGCGCGATCGAGCAACGCCTCCGCGTGCGTTTCGTAGGTTCGGGCGATCGTCGGCTCCCGATCGGCGATCGGTCGCCAGGCCGTCTGCGGCCGGCCGGGATCGCCCTTCCGAAGGGCCGATCGAGCCGCCAGGTCGCGGTCCGCGAGGCGCGTCGTGGCCTCGGCGATCGCCGTCCGGTTGAGCCGCGTGCCGACCTGGAGGTGCACACTCGTCGCGGGATCGTCGACCCGCTCGGTTCGCAGGATGAGGTACGCGAGAACCCGCGCCGGAGTTCGGCCGAGGCCGGCCGCGACCCTGTCGATGACCGCCTCGTCTGCGTCGTCGAGTACCCAGAACGAACGCGGACGCATCGCGTGTCGTGTGGCCGGTCACCGCCGCCGAATATAATGGTATCACTACGGCGGGAGACGGCGTCGAATCCGAATGGACGACGGCATCGGCCGCGCTGCGAAGCGAACCGGGCCGGCACCTCGAGAATTCACGTTCCCCTACGAAAGATAGTGTTCGCGTAGACGTTCATTTCTGTTGTTGACATGGTTGTTTAGACATTATATGTGAATCCGGATACCATTGATAAGTATTAACAAAACTGGTAGTGCCGTCATATGTGTAGTGGTAGCATGAACCAATCGTCTACGATAACCGACACGACGATCGCGGACCGCCGTACTCTCGCGACGACGCTCGGCGTCGACGCGCCGAAGGACGGGGAGGTAACGTGGGACCTGCTCGCGGGGCAGGTCGAACCGCAGGCCGAGTCGACGTTCGGCTCGAGAGGCGAGGCGATCCGAACCGATCTCGGGGAGCGGCTCGATCCGGTGTTGCTCGGGGAGGTGCTGGCGGATCTCCGGACAGAGATCGATCGCCTACCGGACGTTCGCGATGCGGGCATCCCTGACGGACCGGAGGGGCCGTATACCGAGGTCGCGGAGCCGGGCTGGCACCTGTACGACCACCTGCTCGAGGTCGGGCTCTTCGAGAGCCTCGACGAGAACCTTCCCCGGTTCACCGCGGAGCACATCGAGAGCACGGCGCGAGAACTGGTCCTCGCGGAGCCGCTGTCGTCCGCGCTCGACGACGTCGGCTTCGACGAGTCGGAGAAGCTGGCCCTGCTGAGCGCCGTCGCGAACAACACCGAGCGTCTCGCGCGGTGGGTGCCGTCGAACCAGATCCCCGAGGGCGTGGAGTTCGACACGTCGAACGTCCCGCCGCTCCATCGGCGCGCGATGGGCGGTACGCTGCTGTGGATCCAGGGGCTCGACAGGCACCTCTGGCAGTACGAGGTGTTGATCACGGACGAGATCCTCGACGACGCTATCCGCTACGTGAAGGCGATGCTGGGCGGGCTGTTCGCCTCGGCGACGGCCGTCCACGACCTCGCGACGGACGAGGCGTTCACCGACGAGCAGTTGACCGCCGCGCTCACGGCGGGCACGGCGGTACAGATCGTCGCCCAGGAGGACCTCCTGCACGACGTCTTCTACATCACGGACGACATGCGCGCACCGAGCGAGTTGAGGTGATCAGACATGGCACTTCGCAACGACAGGGCCGTCCAGGCCGCACGAGACATCGAACTGGTACAGACCGACGACGGCTACACGCTGGAAGGGGGCCCGGAGAACTCCGTGACGGAACAGCACGACACCGATCGCATTCCTGAGGGCGACGTCGACCAGGAGATGCTGAGCAACACGGGGGACGATCCCGAGTCCTGGTTGATGTACGGCGGGAACTACGAACAGCACCGGGCGACGCCGGCCGACACCATCACGCCCGACAACGTCTCCGACCTCGAACTCGAGTACGAGATGTCCGTCGGCACGGGGTCGAGCATGGAGGGGACGCCGATCGTGGTCCCGGGCGATCCGCCGGTGATGTACCAGACCAACGGGCCCAACCACATGAAGGCGATCGATCCCCGCGAAGGAGAGGTGCTGTGGAGCTACACCTACGCGGTCCCGATCGGGGTCGAACTCTGCTGCGACGACAACAACCGCGGCGCAGCCGTCTGGGGCGACAAGGTGTACATGACGACGCTCGACTCGGGCGTCGTCGCGCTGAACCGGTACACCGGCGAGGAGGAGTGGTACACCAGCACCGCGGACCACGAGGTCGGATACTCCGCGACGTGGGCGCCCGTGATCCACGACGGGACGATCTACACCGGCAGCGCTGGCGGCGAGTACGGCGTCCTGGGATTCGAGGCCGCGATCGACGCGGAGAGCGGCGACATCCAGTGGCAGACCGACATGCTCCCGGAGAACGAGTGGATCGGCGAGAGCCGCGAGCACGGCTGCGGGACGACCTGGATGACCCCGACGATCGACGAGGAGGAGGGCGTCCTCTACACGGCGGTTGCCAACCCCGGACCGGACTTCGACGGGACCGTGCGACCGGGTCCGAACTTCCCGACCTGCGGGACGATCGCACTGGACATGGAGAGCGGCGAGCACCTGTGGGGCTTCCAGAGCAGCCCGCAGGACGTCTGGGACTACGACGCGGTCGCGCCGCGGGTGTTGCTGCGCGACGTGGAAACGGAGAACGGCTCCATGAATATGGTCGTGGGCTCGGACAAGACCGGCTGGGTGTACATGATGGACGCCGAGTCGGGACAGCTCCACGAGCGCAGCGAGGAGATCTGCCAGCACATCAATATGTGGGAGATGATCCCCCACATCAGCGAGGACGAGCGGCTCCCGTTCGTCCCGGGCGCACCGGGCGGCAACGACTGGCAGCCGCCGTCGTACAACCCCGAGACGGGGTATGTGAACGTCGTCCACCAGAACTTCCCGCAGGATCTCTACTGGCGCTACGAGGAGTACAGCGAAGGGAACCCCTACTGGGGCGGCGGACTCGACGATCCGGCCTCGGAGATGCCCGACGAGTGGAACGGAAACATCACCGCCTTCGCCGCGGTCGATCCGTCGACGGGCGAGCGGATCTGGACCGACTGGATCCGGAGCGAGGACGAGTTCTACATGTGGGGCGGCTCGATGTCGACCGCCACGGGGCTCGTCTTCAACGGCACCCAGAACGGCAACCTCGTCGCCTACAACGGCGAGAACGGCGCCCGTCTCTGGGAGTATGACTTCGACGTGCCGATCAGCGCCTCGCCGATGAGCTGGTACGACTCCGGCGAGGAGAAGCAGTACGTCGCCGTTCAGGTCGGCGGCAGCGGCTGGCTCCGCCAGGGAACCCGCGGCGACACGCTCGCCGTGTTCTCGATGGATGCCTGACAACCAACGCACCACCTTACCACACACGATACACCAATGACGAACGAACAACGCTCACGTGAAGACGTCTCGCGCCGCGGCGTGCTGAAGGGGACGGCCGCTGTCGCCGGAACGGCGGCGACCGGCACCGCGGGCGCCTATCGCGACGTAATCGATTTCGACCTCCCGGCGGCCCAAAACAACGTCGAGGGTCGAACGATCTCGCTGCTCGGCATCGTCGGCGGCTGGGTCGGCGTCGCCCCGGCGGAGATCGACGGGGTCTCGAACCCGACGCTTCGCCTGGTCGAAGGCGTCGAGAACGAGATCATCTGGACGAACGGCGACGGGGCGAATCACAACTTCACCGTCGCGAACCAAGAGGGAGAGGCCATCGAAGCGTCGGACTTCATAAACGAACAGGGTGAATCACTCTCGTTCACGTACACGCCGGAGGGGGACGAAGCCCAATACTACTGCATGCCCCATCCGGTCCAGATGCGCGGACCGATAGAACTGATCGATCCGGGGGACGTCCACGAACTCCGGGTGCGGGTCGAGGACGAGGAGGGCAATCCCCTCGGAGCGGAGGTGTTCGTCGACGACACGCACGCGTTCTCCGACATCGCCGCCCGACCCGATCCGACGGAAGGGGGTACCGGCGAATTGGAACCCGGCGGCGATGGAAATGAAACGGCCGGCGGGAACGAAACGGCCGGCGGGAACGAAACGGCCGGCGGGAACGAGACAGCTGGCGGCGGGAACGAGACAGCTGGCGGCGGGAACGAGACAGCTGGCGGCGGGAACGAGACAGCTGGCGGCGGAAACGAAACGGCCGGCGGCGGCGCACAGGACCAGGGGGCAGCGGCTGAGGAGCCACCAGCCGTCGCCCGCTTCGACATGCTCGAGAACGGCGACTACACCGTCGAAGTCTGGACGTACGGCCACGAGCGCGTCCGGGAGGAGGTGACGATCGACGGCAGCGACGAGGAACTCACCGTCACGCTGCCGGCGATCGAACCGGGCGAGCCGACCGAAACCTTCTCGCTCAGCCTCGAAGAGGGACAGTGGATCGGCGTGGAACCAGACGCCATCGCCGACGAGGAGAACCCGACGCTCGAACTCCAAGCGGGCGAGAGCTACGCGGTCGAGTGGGAGAACACGATCGGTCGACACCAGCCCGAGGAAGAGAACCGGTACTTCGAGCCGCTCCCCGGGCACAACTTCGTGATCGCCAGCGACGGCGATACCAACGAGTGGAACACGTACGTCCGATCGAACTTCACGAGCGAGGCGGACGAGACCCAGACCGTCGAGTTCGTCGCCAACGAGAACATGGGTGTCTATCTCGACCAGTCGCAGCTCAATGCGGTCGGCGAGGTCACCATCAGTGAGGCGGCCGACGACGGGGGGGACGATGCCGGCGAGGGAGACGACGCCGACGGCGAGGCGAATAACACCGACCTCGGAATGCCGGATACCGCCGACGAGACGGCCGGCAACGAAACGGATCAGGATGGAAACGAGACGGCCCAGGAGGGCAACGAAACCGAGGACGGCTAACCTCCTCCACCGTCGCCGAACGGTCCGGCGCCCCGGATTTCTTCAGCGCGATACCTAGACGTAGTTGACCACCCAGTACCCTGCGTACAGCGCGAGGAGGATCGCCCCGCCGAACCGCGTGACGCGACCGCGGGCGAGCATGACGCCGACGACGAGTAGGCAGGCGGCGAGAAACGGCCAGTGGACCGTCATCACCGCGCCGGCGGTATCGATCGGGCTGAGCAGGGCGATGATCCCTACGTTCGCGGTCACGTAGAACGCCGTGCTGCCGACGACGTTGCCGACGGCGAGGTGGGGTCGGTCCTGTCGGACCGGTTCGACGGTGAGCGCCAGCTCTTCGATCGAGGCGATGAACGAAAGGACCGTCGCGCCGAACGCGAGCCCCGAGACGCCGAGCGCGACGAAGATTCCTTCGGCGCTCACCACCGTGATCCCCGAGCCGATCGTCATCCCGACGATCGCGAGCATCGCGACGGCGAGACAGAAGTACCCGCTTCGATCCTCGAGTTCCGGGACGAACTCGTCGAGGTCCAGATCGAGATCCGCTAGCGGGCGGTCGTCGGCGTTCCGAGCATCGTCCGTAGCGGTCGACCCCGGAATTTCATCATCGCCAGACCCGGCGCATTCGCTCGGATCGATCGCCGGAGTCGCCCCGCCGTTCTCGATCGGCCCCTCGGATTCGTCGGTCGACGCCGCGTCGAGGTCGACGGCCTCCTCGACCTCGCCGGAGAGGAGGTACGTCGTCTCCGATCGGCGCTCGCGCCAGAAGATGCCGGCGAGCAGGGGGACGAACAGGACCGTGAGGATCGCGCCGTCGGTCCAGTCGAGCGTCCCGTCGAGGGCGAGCGCGAACGCGGGCAGCGGTACGAGGACGAGCAGGAGCAGGTAGATCCGGGGGATGTCCATCCGAAACGGGACGAACAGACCCGCGATGCCGACCGCGACGGCGAGGACGAACAGCGACTCGCCGAACACCGTCCCGAGCGCGAGGTCCGGAAGGTCGACGAACGCCGCCGTGACGCCCAGAATCGCGTTCTCGAGATCGACGCCGGCGAGAATCACGGCGAGAAAGAACCCCGAGATGCCGAGCGAGACGGCGCTCTGGGCGACCGCCTCGATGAAGATCTCGACGCACCAGATCACCAGCAAGACGCCTGCCAGGAACAGGACGGCGAGGCCGACGAGTTCCGGAGCCGGGAGCGCCATACGAGCGCTGCCACCACGGCTGCGCACTTAGTTCCGGGCGCGGTTCGCGGTCCGCAATCAGAGCGGACCCGGAATCGGGACGCCGCCGAAGACGAGGAGCGCGAGAAGCCAATAGGCGACGTACAGGCCGGCGAGGACGTAGCCGTGTCGGCGTCGAACGCGGCCGGTGGAGATGGCGTACGCGGCGACGGCGGTCAGGACGATCACCGCGGGGAGGTGGAAGGCGAGAACGGCCCGCGGGATCGTCACGTCGGCGACGAACGCGATCACGCCCACGTTGGCCGTCACCGAGAAGATGACGCTCCCGATGACGTGCCCGATGCCGATCTCCGGCACCCCCCTTCGAACGGGTTCGATCGTCAACAGGAGGTTCTCGAACGTCAGAAACAGCGTGAGCACGGTCGCCCCGAAGACCGTCTCCTCGATCCCCCAGGACTCGACGATCACCTCCGACCCGACCTCGAGCAGCGTCGATCCCAGGACGACGCCGACGAGCGCGAGCAGCGACAGGCCGAGCCAGAAGAATCCCTCGTACCGGAACTCCGTGGCGAATCGATCCTCGG